>CALMUA010000090.1 GCA_937872775.1 uncultured Ruminococcus sp. | reverse complement strand
CCAGCTCTAATTTTATAACTTATATTCCACAAAAAAATTTAAAAATTACTGACAAATACCTTGACAATCAGCGGTTCCGTCTGGGGAAACTGTTACTATTGACTCATCTGTGCTTTTATACTTAAGAGTCTGGGGCGCTTCGGCAGGAATTACTTTAGCATTAAGCGAATATGTCTGCTCCGGCTTCAATGTTACAAAGCTTTTTTCAATTTCAATTTTTGCGGTTTTGACCTTTACGGTAAGCGAAAGATATGTCACATATCCATCAGCTTCAACAGATATTGTACATGTTCCTTTTCTTATCGCCGTTAATTTTCCAAGTTCATCAACAGTTGCTATTCTTGAATCCGATGATGAATATGTTAATGTACTGTTTGTCGCCGTTGCAGGAATTACAGTCGCTGAAATATTCTGTGTTTCTTCAACATTCATCTTATCTTTAAATTCCGATACTACAATATTTTCAACATTAACCTTTTCCGTCACACCATTAAATCCCTGCATGTCATCCAAAACGGGTACATTTGTATATGCGGGTTCATTATAGCTGTAGTAATTATTTAAGTTAGGGTTTTCTGCATACGGGGTTGCTATATTTTCCTCCAGGACTGTTGTTACCTGAGTTTCAGACTTCTCCGTACTTGCAGTACTTTGTGTTATGTCCTCTGCAAATGAGGTAACGTTTATGCTGAAAATAACTGCAATACTTAAAATACCTGCCATTATATTTTTCATACTTTTACCTCGTTAGTACTCCCAGGGCTTCCATAACATAATTGAAATACGATAATTCATCATATGTTATCCTTGCCTCGACAGCCATTCCGTTGGATATATTTACTTTGTTTCCTTTGGTACTTACCAAATAATTACCGTCAAGCCTTATTTGTGCCTTAAAATAACTCTGCTCTCCGTCCTGACTGCTTGAAATATCATGGTCTATCGATTCCAATACTCCCGGAATAGTTCCGTATATACTTTGGGTAAGTCCTGAAACCTCAACCTCTACTTTATCGCCGACCTCTGCTCTTGGCATATCGCCAACACTCATATACGCTGTAACCACATATTCATCATTTTCATTTGCTATACTGCCTATTGTATTTGTAGCCTGTACTATCATTCCGGATTTATAGCTGCTGAGCATATGTACTATTCCCGAAGCATTCGCTATTATCTGGTACTCAGACTGTCCGTTGGATATTGCTCCTTTTTGTATTTCCAGTTTTTTAATTTCATCCTCATATTGCAGGATTGTTTCATTAACCGTTTTTAATGTTGAGTAATATATTTCGGATACCTTTGCTGCATTTTTAGTAAGCTCCGCCTCTATCTGCTCATCGGAATATCCGTAACTTTTATATGTACTTGCATCTACTTTGTTCTGCTCTATTTGACTTATATATGCTTCATATTGATTATAGTACTGTCTGTCATCATCTATATTAATATCAAAATAATTTTCTCCGTCCATTATTGACTTTTCAAGCTTCTGAAGCTGTGATACTTTAGCCTTATACAGCTCAAACTGTCCGTCAATCTGCTCCTCCTGCAAATCAAGATCTGTACTTTTTACAGTAAAGAGTGTATCGCCTTTTTCAACATAACTGCCCTCTTCTACATACATCTCGTTGATTTCTCCTGTATATGAAGACATTATGTAATTCTTATTAACACTTTCAACTATACCACTGCTCTTGATCACATAGGTTTTCGGAGTTTTTAAACTCCATATGACTACTGCAATCAAAAGCAATGTTATTGATGATATTATCATATACCCAAAGGGCGGCAAGGTCTTTTCATATAAGAGGCGACTGTCCTTTAAATCTTCCAGTTTTTTGACTGTTTTTTTACTCATTGCTTAGTTTCTCCACGAATACATCTGCTATTATATTGTCGTCTTCTTGATTTACAACTATAGTATAACTTTCATTTGAAAGCTCTATATCTTCTTCAAAAGCTGTGAGGTTTATCTTGTCGTAGGCGAATTTTATTTTGTTTTCAGGACCAGTGTAACGCACATACATACAATTTTTCACTCTGATTAAGGATTCCATTGTGTATGTTGATTCTACGTTGTGAATAAAATTATTTGATTGACGCATTAAGTATATCTTAATGTCAAGCTGTCCTTCTTCGTTGACATTATATACCATCTTCTGAATTAACGGTCCTATCGGCATTGCACCTTTGGATTTTATATAATTTTCAATTTGCAATACTACTGTACCAAAATCGGCTGACTCTTTCAGGTTTACTTCCTGAATCAGAACATTTGCTAGCTTTAATGTTTTACCGTTGCTTAATTTTATTTTTTCAGACATTTATTTTTCTCCAATATAAATTATATAGCATGATTTTTCACGACAGCTATCCATTTTTGTTAATATCTATTTCATAATTTTTTATAATCTTCTACCTCAATGTTTCCGATATACTACTTATTTTTCTTATATTTTGTTTTTACCAGTTCAATAAAATATTTAATCATTATCACTATGTTTATCAATGCTGGAATTGCCAATAGCACTTGCACAATGTTCGGCAAATTAGTAACGTTATTCAAAAACGATACAATTGTGACGTAGAACATAAGAATCAAGTATGAAATAAAAATTTTTCTAAAATGACTATTATTATATACATTAGATGAACTTAAACCTAATGCAATAAAACTCATCATAACAATTATTCGAACTTTCGCTTGATTCATATAATTTTTATTCGTTATTATATACGCAAATATTAATATGCATATTAAAAACATGTATAACACTTTTCTTGGTTTATTCATGCTTTCCCTCCATGTAATTCAACATATTATTTGCGGGCGAAATATAATTCCATATCCCGCCCGCAAATCAATTTAATTCATGATAGCAGAACCTATATCCCAACCGCCGGCAAAAGACATTGCACAGCATCCTGCAACTACTCCTACCATCACTCCTGTTCCTGCTGCGACAACCGCTGGTCCTGCTACAACTGCCATACCCGCAGTAGCTACTGCACACCCAACTGATGCTACGCCATCCCAAAATCTATCCCAATCAAATCCACCATCAACATAAGTCATTTCCTCTTCATTTACAACTGCATAATTCTTTGGCATTATTAATGCGCCATCATAACACATTTCCATAACATTTTCTCCTTTTCCGATACTTTTCGTATCTATCAATTTTAATATTTTTTTCCTACACGCTGTACACTCGCATAGAAAATATATGTGAATGCTCCAGTACTAAAGCATAATCACCACAAATTATGTGTAACTTAATGTATCTTTATCATCATATTCATCTGCAGTAATCATATCTGCATCTTCTGTTTCTTTCTCATCATTGATAACAAAGTTACCCTGCTGCATATTCCAAAGCTTATAGTAGTTTCCCTGCTTTTTAAGTAATTCCTCATGTGAACCTTGTTCAACTATTTTGCCGTTATCCATTACAAGAATGACATCACAATTTTTTATTGTTGTCAGTCTGTGTGCTATTATCAGCATGGATTTCTTCTTGAATTTATTATATATCATATCAAATATAATGTTTTCTGTTGCAAAGTCAAGATTACTTGTAGACTCGTCAAGAATATAAAAATTACTCTTTTTAAGAAATGCTCTTGCAAGTGCAATTCTTTGTTTTTCGCCTCCGCTTAATCCGTTTCCGGCTTCCTGCAAATATGTATGGTACTGCATCGGTAATTTTTTTATAAACTCATGTGCATCTGCTTCTTTTGCCGCTTGCTTTACTTCATCAAGCGTTGAATTCATCTTTGATACTCGTATATTGTCATATATACTTTTTGAAAACAGTTCTAAGGTTTGCGGTACATATGATATTGATCTTCTTATTGATTCATTACTGAATTCGTTTATATCCATGCCATCTATAAGAATATCTCCTGCCTCCGGCTCGTAATACTTCAAAAGCAACTTTGCTATCGTTGACTTTCCGCTTCCGCTGCTTCCGACAAGTGCTACTTTTTTACCTTTAGGAATATTGAATGAAATATCGCTTAGTACAGGCTTTCTGTTTCCATATCTAAAGGTTACATTTTTTATCTCTATATCTCCAGAAACATTCTCCAGCTCTGTAAATTCTCCATCAGCCTGTTCCGTATCACAATCAAGTATCTCTGTTAATCGTTTCATTGATATATTTGCCTCTTGTATTTGCAGCTGCAGTCCAACAAGTCTTCCGACAGGATCCATAAAATAGCCTGCCATTGTAGTAAACGCCATCAGGCTTCCGAGCGTAAGATCGCCATTTATAACCTGCTTTATTCCGAAATACATCAATATCAGATTTCCGGCAGTTGAAATCAAGCTTGAAATAGAACTTTGAATGTTTGAAAGCATGCCTTCTTTTAATCCTATACGAAGTGATTTGATATATTCACGTTCTATATTTTCAATTTCTGTTTCTTCATTTGCATTTCCTTTTATTGTTTCTACTGCTCTCAGACCCTCTATTATCTGAGAATTCAAAACAGATGATTGCTGCATTTGTTCTTCATTTATTTTCTTATATGGCTGTTTAAATATAAACACAAGTAAAATACTGCATATTGTAAGGCATATTATTATTCCGAATAATGATAAATTCATATTGAACAAGATTATTCCCGTAATAATTGCCATTGAAACATCCATTATAAGCGTTAGGGCAATATTTGTGAATATATCCTTTATCGTAAATGCATCGCTGAAACGTGTAATTATATCACCAGTTTTTCTTGAAGCAAAAAACTTCATAGGTAACTTATATATATGCTCAAAGTATCCCAGCAATAACGGAATATCTATTTTTTGCGACAGATAAATCATAATCCATTGACGTACAAAACCTATAACCACTTGTATAGCTGCAAGAATGGCAAATATAATTACTACAAGCAAAAGCTGTTTTTTTAACTTATACGGTAATATTTCATCCATCAGTATCTTATTAAAAAGCGATGACACTATCCCCAGAACCGTCAGTAAAATTGACGCAATTATTGAATATGCAAAAAGCTTTTTATGAGGAGTAAGCAGTTTTAAAAATCTCCCGAATGTCTTGCCTTTTTCGTTTTTTCCTTGTACAAAGCATGTATTTGGCTTTAGGATTAATATTGTTCCTGTAAATTCTTTATAAAACTCATCAAGTGAAATACGTATAAGGTCTTTTGCAGGATCTCCGATTATAACATAATCCTGCTTTTTATATTTTACTTTTTTAAATACAACAACAAAATGTGTGAGTCCCTCTTTGGTTATTACATTTGCAATACACGGCAATGTGAATTCACTTAAAAATCCTTCTCTGTCTACCCTGACTGCCTGAGATGTAAAGCCTAATGTATCAGCACACTTAGTCAATCCTATAAGATTGGTTCCCTTTAGGTCAGTTCCCATCATATCACGCAATTGTGTTATAGTAGTTTCTTTTTTGTAGTGCAGGCAAACCATTGCCAGACAAGCCGCAGCACAATCCGTTGCATCGTGCTGCTTTACATAAGTGTATCTCATTTTGTTCTCCAATATTTGAACAGCAATACTTTGTATTGCTGCATTGTTCATACAATTCAATCATTTTCTGTAAATTTACCAGTTTATTATACCATATATTTTTCTGATATTCAATTTTAAAAATTAATAAAATTTTTTTTTTTTTGTATAAAAGATATGTTTTTTTCCATTTTATTAAAGCAGTATGATCAGAACTAAATATTTAAAATATATTAAAAGCGACTGTACATATCGGGTATTGATATGTACAGTCGCTTTACTTGCTTAAATATCCGATTATCGTGACATGCCTTCGATAAATATTGATACAAAACAAAAAAGAGATATGATAAGCCAAAAGATTCCCAACACAAGGGTTTTCTTTTTTTTATTATATTTAAACGTCGCTAACGCTTCAGCCGCCAACCACATCGTCAATAATGACACAACACTATTATCAAGTGAGTTATTTATCATTTCATATATATTTATTATTACTGCCATGGTTAAAACACACGCACTTGATCTCTTATATACTTTTAGTTCATCTTTTTCATTCATATATACGCCGCTCCGTTTCTATTGATTGTAAATTTATTAAAATATTATACCATATATTTTCTTAACAATCAAGTGGGAAAATTAGAATAAACGGATAAAAAGGCCTGATGTAAGCATTCATCATACTTTCTGTTATTTTCTTGAAATATGTCGTTATATGTATTATAATAATAATGGGAAACAAGAGATATTTGAATAGAAATGAGAAAAACACAGTAAATCATTTATATAACATTTCATTTAAAGCATTTACAACCGAAGAACCTATCATTAATTAGCAATGTGTATTAATAGCGTATAAACCATGTACTAAGGAGGTCAGAGAGTTTTAAAATGAGGTTTCTAAAAAGAAATAAATCAAAAATTCTGGTAGCTCTTGTATTTCTTATTATTCTTAATGTTTTCATTTTATCAGCAAGGAAAGATGATTGCAGACGTTATGTTCATGATTTCGCTTATGATTGTCGTGGAGTAAAAGATTTAAAGAATTATATTGACAATTCTTCAATCAGTTTACCGTTGAGGCTATACATAAGCGAAGACGATCTTGATGTATCAACTGACGAAGAAATAATGGAACTTTGTAAAAAAGTTGAGAAAATAAAAACAGGACATTCTTCGATATGGGGATATTCTACAGAAGAGTTAAGGTGGAATGATTTGGGCGATTGTGTAAAAATAGATGGAGTTGAATATATTATACATCTTGATTTCACATTTGCTCCCAGAGTTTTTTCATCTACACCTAAATTAATTGATTGGAAGGTTAATATTTTGGAAAGATGAATTAATACTACATATCATTGATGTGAAGTGTCCTGCAAATTCTATTTCTATACACCTGAATAAGGTGAATTCTTATGAGAATTGTGTTCTAAATTCTCGAAATGGAGATATTAACATTTCAAGTTCCGGAATTAATTGTAATGGAATTATTATCGTGAACATATCCTTTATTCAATAAAAAAAGCCTTGCGATACACAAGGCTTTTTAAGTCATATTTTTTTTCGACATTTCTGTCTAGTAGGTATCCGGCTACTATGCAACCTCATATAAGCTCCATCTTGTTTCTGCCTACCCAAATACAAGACTTCATCACTTGACAATCTGCTACGACTATTAAGTTTCGTCAGGTTGTTCAGCAACTGAGTTGCCTTATAGCTTTAATCTCTGCTACTACTATTAGTATAGCCCAAAATCTCAAAAATTTCAATGGAGTTTTGTTGCTTTTTTATGATATTATAGTAACCGAATAACGCCTTTTCCATATTTTTTCGACAAAAAAGCTTTACATCTAAGGCTGAATATAGTAAAATAACAATATGTTAATGTTTTTGAGGCGTATAAATTATAAAACATTAACAACAAACTATAATATGATACGGAGAGGTAAGAAATGTCGGGGAAAAAATTTATTTCAGCAGTGCTGAGTATAGCAATGCTTATAGGGGCGCAGTCACTTAGTGCTGACAGCGTTCGAGCGGTGGAGTACGGAATTGATATTTCATCATATCAGGGTAATATTAACTGGGATGAGCTTAAAACAAATAATATAAGCTTTGTAATTCTGAGAGCCGGAACCTCAAAATATGGAATTGATAAGAAGTATGAAGAAAATTACATAGGGTTAAGCAAAACAGGTCTGAAAAAGGGTGCGTATTTATTCTGCAGCTCGGTAACTCTTGAGGATTTCAAAAAGGATGCTGAGACATTTTTAAAGTATCTGGACGGAAAAAATATGGAAATGCCTGTTTACATAGACCTTGAAACAAATGCACAGACAGAGCTTGGTAAAGAAAAGCTTACTACATACGCCCTTGCCGCAATGAATATTATCAGTGAGGCCGGATATACAACAGGTATTTATTCAAATAAAAACTGGTTTACAAACTATATTGACAGAGAGCTTATCGAGGCTGCCGGATATGAAATATGGTGGGCACAGTATCCGTCTATGGTAAAGCCGGTAAATCCGCTTGATTATGACAAGAGTGATGTATGCGGGATATGGCAGTATTCAAGCCTTGGGCTTATAAAGGGTATTACTCAGAGTACAGTTGACCTTAATATTGCATACAAAACATATCCTCAGGAAGTAAATAAAAACAAAGTATCAGAATCATGGCTTGTTACTGCACAGCCAAATCTCAGACTCAGATGCGGACCGGGTCTTAGGTACGGACAAATAACATCTGTTCAGCCAAATACCGTTGTTAATGTAACAGAAATAAAAGAATCTGAAGGGTATAAATGGGGTAGGGTTTCAATTGATGGTTATGTGGGCTGGTGTGCACTTGATTTTGCTGTTAAGCTGCCGTCACAGAACATTAAAGACGAAGCAGATAAAAAAGCAGATGTAAACGGTGACGGTTTTATTAATATGAATGATTTACTGGAGATTAAAAATTATCTTCTTGGCAAGTCTGATAATCCACTGTCTGCAGATGTAAATGGAGATGGTGCAGTAAACATACTTGACAGTTTAGCAGTAAAGATGAAGGTGCTTAAGGGGTAATGGGGAAATAATAAATGACAGCAGGTAAAACAAAATGATACACAGTTTACGGATTATATTTAAGAAAAATGATGAATCGGGTTACGGAAGCTATATGGGTTCACTAATGCATGGTGTACTTATGGAGCATATATCATCTGAATATGCAGACAAAATGCATATTTCACAGATACATCCATATAGTCAGTATACATATTTTGAAAATGGCCGGATTGTCTGGTGCATTACAGCACTTAATGATGAGGCAGGCAGATATATAACTGATGTGTTTATGTCAGCTGATTTCAGCAAGGTACATATAAAAAAACATGACATTGTTCTTGAGGTTGATAAAAAGATATATTCAACTGTATCGTACAGTGAACTGTTTAACAAAAATTATCTTAGTGAAAACACATACAGGTATGTCCAGATAGAATTTATTACACCTGTTTCCTTTAAATCCAACGGTAACTATATTATTTTTCCGGAAGCAAGAATGATTTTAAATAACCTTATAAGAAAATATGATTCATCATCATGTGAGACGCAAATTTACGATGAGCTGCTTTTGGAGCAGATAGAGAAAAATACCGATATTGTTGAGTATTCACTCAGAAGTGTGAAGTTTTATATGGAGGGTATAAAAATTCCTTCATTTATAGGGAAAATAACATTAAAATTCAGTGGTGCTTCTGAGTTTATACGGCTTATGAATATGTTGACAGAATACGGCGAATATTCAGGCACAGGTATAAAGACTTCTATTGGAATGGGTGCATATAAAATAACAGACAAGAGAGGAAAATGTTAATGAATGACAGAAAAATAAGGCTTGTTGCCGGAAGCCTTCTCCACGATGTCGGTAAAATATTATACCGATATAACGATCAGAGAAATCATAGTATGAGCGGCTATGATTTTTTAAGGGAAAACGGACTTGCAGACGATAAGGAGGTGCTTAACTGTGTAAAATACCATCATTCGGCAATGCTCAGAAATGCCGACGTTGCGGATGATGACAACTGTTATATAACCTATATTGCCGATAACATAGCTTCGTTTTCGGACAGGCGTAAAAATGAAACGGGCGAAAGTGGTTTTGTAAGAGATATTTCTTATGAGAGTATATTCAATATACTAAACGGAAATAAGCAAAAGCTTTCATATAATCCGTCATATGTTATTGACACAGCAAATGATACTGTAAATTATCCGACTGATAAAAAAATAAAATATTCAGAAGAATTTTACAGTAATGTAACAGTAGCAATAAAAAATGTTTTAAAGGGAAAATACCTTGACGGATATATAAATTCACTCCTTGATTCGCTTGAAGCGTATACTTCATTTATTCCATCATCAACGCAGACAGGAGAGCTTCGAGATATATCGTTGTTTTCACATCTGAAGCTTACGGCGGCAGTTTCGGCATGTATCTATGATTATGTAAATGATAACGGAATAACAGATTTAAAAACGGAGCTTTATAAAAATGCTGAGAAATTTTATGATAAAAAAGCGTTTATGCTTTTTAGTGCAGATGTAAGCGGAATACAAAGCTTTATTTACAATATAGGCAGTAAAAGTGCGTTGAAAGGATTGCGTTCACGTTCTTTTTATCTTGAGATGCTTATGGAATCAGCTGTTGACAAGCTTCTTGATAGGCTTGAGCTTACAAGATGCAATGTGATCTACACTGGCGGCGGTCATACATTCATTCTTCTGCCTTGTACTCACAGAGCAAAGGATGAAATAAACAGATACGAAAAAGAATTAAATCAGTGGTTTATTGAAAATTATGACACGGCATTATTTATAGGAACAGGCTTTTGTGAATGTTCTGCAAATGATTTCAGAAACAGGCCTGACGGAAGCTATGAAAATATGTTTTCTGTTGTAAGCCGTATGATTTCAGATAAAAAGCTGAGCAAATATTCAGCTGATGAAATAAGAAGACTCAATTCAGCAAAAAAAGCAGATAATGAACGTGAATGTTCAATATGCGGACGTGCGGACAGGTTAACTCCGTTTGATGAAAATTCGTTTATATGCGAAATATGTGACAGCTTAAAGCGGCTGTCCGGAGGTATTCTAAACGGTGACTTTTTTACAGTGCTTAATAAGAAACCGGCGGATAAAAACTATGCATTATTGCCATTTGGAGAATATCTTACAGCAGACAGCAAAGAAAATCTTATAGAACGCATGAACAATGATCCAGGATATGTCAGAAGCTATGGAAAAAATAAAATGTATGCCGGAAAGAAGCTTGCATCAAAGTTATGGGTAGGTGACTATCATGCAGAGGAACAATTTTCAAAGCTTATTGAAAACTGTAATGGTATAAAGCGTCTTGGTGTACTCAGGGCCGATGTTGACAATCTGGGAAGGGCTTTTGTTTCCGGATTTGACAAGGAGCATGTAACACTTTCGAGAACTTCAGAGCTTTCAAAAAAGCTGTCAATGTTTTTTAAGTATCACATTAATCACATATTGAAAAACGGTGAATTTTCAATATTAACTGAAAAGGAACAGGAGGAAAAGAAAAATAAAACAGAAAAAAGAAATGCGGTAATTATTTATTCAGGCGGAGATGATATATTTATTGTCGGGGGATGGGATGATATAATCGGGCTGGCAGTTGATATTTATAATTGCCTGAAAAAATATTCACAGGGTACGCTGACTATTTCGGCAGGTATAGGCATGTACTCACAAGACTATCCGCTTTATGCTATGGCACAGGAAACAGGAGAGCTTGAGGAGATAAGCAAAAAAAATACAGATAAAAATTCCGTTACCATATTCAGTGGTGAAAACTGCTTTAAATGGGATGTGCTTATTGAAAAGGTTATAGGCGAAAAGCTTGCAGCACTTGATAAATATCTTGTTGTCAATGATGAAAAGGGAAAGGGTATGCTCTATAACATGCTGAATCTTATACGTGATACCAGTGATGAATCAAGGCTTAATATTGCAAGATTTGTTTATTTCCTTGCAAGACTTGCCCCTGAGGATAAGGAGGAAAACAAGGAAAAGCTTGCAGCATTCCGTGAATTTTCTGTTAAAATGTATTCATGGGTTCAGAACAGAGAGGACAACAGACAGCTTATTGCGGCAATATATATTTATATATACAAAAAAAGAAACAGTGAAAATAATTAAAAAAAGGAGATTTGTTTTATGAATAATACTAACTATGGCTATAACAGGGAAAACGCAAACAGGGACAGAAACGTAAATACCATTGTTCCTAAGGAAATTCCGGTGCTCGATAAAAAAACATATGTAAAAAAAGCAGAGGAAGTTATCGGGAAGCTTAAAACGGACAAATATGACAAGCCTTGTCTAAGTACAAGTCAGATAAGAAATATACTTACGCTTGTAAATGAGGCTTACAATATAATACAGCATAATCAGGAGGAAGTACTCAGTGATGAGGTTCAGAGCCGGACACAGTACATAAAAATGCGTATAGCCTATAGTGCCGGCAGAGATACATCTGTTAAGGATTTCGTTGAAAAATCAGGCATTATGGTTCATCTTGACAGAGCGGGTGAAAGCAGAAGCAGACTTATACTTGTATGCAATTATATGGAAGCACTTGTTGCGTATCATAAATTTAACAGAGGTGTTATTGACTGATTTATCAAATTTTTAAAGTGTGCTGAGTGTTCATTCACTATAGCTTATATAGCATGACATCCGGGTAAGATATAATTTAATTAAAAAACAGACAGAAAGGATTTTTTTTATGTTTTCAAAAATATTAATAAGCGGAGAGCTTGAAGTTGTTACCGGTTTACATATAGGAGCAGGAGGAGATTATGCAGCGATAGGAGCAGCGGATTCACCTGTCACAAGAGATGCTGTTACAGGGCTTCCGATGATTCCGGGAAGCAGTCTTAAGGGTAAGCTCCGCACACTTATTGCAAAAAAATACAACCCTACCGTTGTAAAACACGATCAGGATGCCCCTGAAATAAAATCACTTTTCGGAGGAATGAAATCTCCAAGCAAGCTTATTTTCTCTGATATGATTATCAGCAATATGGGCGAGCTCAAAAGAAACAATATCTATACACCTACAGAAATAAAATTTGAAAATACAATTAACAGATTGAGTGCTGTTGCCAATCCAAGACAGATAGAGAGAGTTATAAGGCAGAGTAAATTCGACTTGGAAATAATATACAATGTTGACGAGGAAAAAGATATTGTTGCTGATTTTAAAATGCTTGCGGACGGTATCAGACTTCTTAAATACGATTACCTTGGTGGAAACGGTTCAAGAGGATACGGTAAGGTGAATATTCATAATCTTTCGGCAGAGTTTGTTATTGGAAATGACGATGGGGAGCTTGATGATATTCTCGATGAGTGTAATAAAGCCTTAAGGGAAGTGAATGCTGATGAAGTATAAGATTTATCAAATGACTTTTAAAACTGCGGTACATTTTGGCAACGGCAGACTCAGCAGTACAGAAAACACATTTTACGCAGACAGGCTTTTTTCAGCACTTTGCATTGAGGTCAGAAAAATGAAGGGTGTTGATGGAATAAACAAGCTTGTGGAAATGGTAAAGGAGAACAGACTGTGTATTTCAGACAGCTTTCCGTATGTAGACGATGTTTTTTTTCTGCCGAAGCCTGTAATGCATATTCAGACAGATAAAAAGGGAGATTCGGAAGCAAAAAAGAAATTTAAAAAGCTTTCCTTTATTCCTGTAGATTCTCTGGATGAATTTATAGCAGGAGATTTTAATCCTGATATTTCAGTGCAGAAGCTTAAATTTCTCGGAGAGAAGACAATGAAAAGATCAGCTGCAATTTTTGAAAATGATGATGCCGAGCCGTATAGTATCGGAACATATGAATTCGGTGAGATAGAAAAAAGAAATGATCGGGAGTATATAAAGCATGACAGCGGTCTTTATTTTATTATAGGCTTTGAAAATGATGAGGTATTTGGTTTTGTTGATGAAATAATGTACTCACTTCAATATGACGGCATAGGAGGAAAGATTTCAGAAGGTCTGGGAAAATTCGACACAGTAATGCATGATGTTCCGGATAGTGTAATAAAACGTCTTAGTGGGAAATACAACAGATATATGAGTCTGTCGGTATGCATGGCAAATGACAGTGAGCTTGACAGAGCTGTGGAAAATGCGTCATATACAATAATAAAGCGGAGCGGTTTTATAAAGTCATATGACTATAATGATACATTTGTAAAAAAGAACAATTTTTATAGCTTCAGTGCCGGTTCGTGTTTTGACATTCGCTTTGATGGTGATGTTTTCAACGTTGGCGGAAAAGGAACACATCCTGTTTATCGCTATGCAAAGCCGATGCTTCTGGGGGTGAAATAAATGCAGGATAAAATTATTAACTATAAGGTTACGCTTGAAACAGCAGGTCCTGTACATATCGGCAGCGGAACGGATATAAACAAAAAGGACTGTCTGTATATGACGAATGAAAAACGTGTTTATATTATGGACAGTATGAAGGTTTTTGAGGGAATTAAAAAGAATAATCTGCTAGGGAGCTACGAGCAGTTTCTTTTAGACCCAGAGCAGAAAAATTTTGCTGTTTTTGTAAGGGAACATGGCATTAAACCTGATGAATATAAAGGCTGGGCATCATATACGCTATTTCTTAATGATATTCTTGCAGTAACTGATAACAGCCGTTCAAACGGAGGCGGCATTGATACTATTTCTGCATTTATAAAGGATGCCTATGGATGCCCGTATATTCCGGGAAGCAGTCTTAAAGGAGCATTGAGGACAGCGTTCGAAAATACATTTTGTCAAAAGGACATGCAAAAATATCAGGGTATTGTCAGAAATATAGAAACAGAGAAATTTGAAAATAGGGCGAGATATCTTTCAGCTTCAAACAGAAGCCTGTCAGCAGGAATATTTAATTTACTTGAAAGAGATGAAAAAATAAAATCCAGTGCAGTAAATGATATATTTTCATTTATAAGAGTAAGTGACAGTGAGCCTCTTAATGTTTCCGATTTGGTTCTTTGCCAGAAGGTTGATGTATATACCGACGGAAATACTAAAAACCTTCCGCTAAAGCGTGAATGTCTGAAGCCGGGGACAAGGATAACATTTAATATTGAAATTGATAAAAGCTACATGGATATTAAGGGCGGAGAGCAAATTGATTTAAGCGGTTCCCTGTTATATGAAGTGATTGATATGTCATATAAAAATTATTGTGACAGCTTTTTATCGGCATTTAAAAAGGTTTCATCTGTAAGCAGTCTGGCAGGACATCTGATTTACATTGGCGGCGGTTCCGGATTTGCCACAAAGACATCAGTGTATCCTCTTTTTGATAACAGAGTCCGTGCGGCATCAGCAGTTGAGAATATCATGGTAAATACTACATCCCCGGTACATAAGCATAGACAGGATATAAGAAAATATAACATTTCACCGCATATGCGGAAATGTACAAGATATAAAGGTGAGCTGTATGATATGGGACTATGCAAAATAGAAATTAATTGACAGACGGGTTTTTATTATGGTATAATTGTAATAGAATTTTTCACTTTCTGCTGTTATCTGTCGGATTTCAGCCGACGACGTAAAACAGGCGTTTGAAGCGGCTAAAAGGGTATTTGATAAGGGTGCTTATCACATTTTTGATTTTTAGCCGCAAAACGCTTTATAGACCGCTTATTTATGCGGATACAGCGGATAGGATTAATTTCGATTATGCCCCGATGGGGGACGGAAACTTTTCCATTATTTTCATATTGTGTAGTAAATGTGTTGATTAATTTCGATTATGCCCCGATGGGGGACGGAAACACGTTTGATGCCAAAAAGTTAGTTGTTCCTACAATAATTAATTTCGATTATGCCCCGATGGGGGACGGAAACCCTTCAGACGTTTACCGTCACAGTCTGTTCTATAAATTAATTTCGATTATGCCCCGATGGGGGACGGAAACCTAAAAGAATGACCAGCCTGTTTACATATAAGATATTAATTTCGATTATGCCCCGATGGGGGACGGAAACAATCAAATTATACTATAGATAGTTGACGTCTAGGTTTATTAATTTCGATTATGCCCCGATGGGGGACGGAAACGCTTTTAACGATTTCTGGAAAACATTTACTATTTTCATTAATTTCGATTATGCCCCGATGGGGGACGGAAACTACAACTTTTTTTGCTTTGTTCATTTTTCCTGACATTAATTTCGATTATGCCCCGATGGGGGACGGAAACTATAATTCGTCATCTTCAATGCTTAATATTTTAAATATTAATTTCGATTATGCCCCGATGGGGGACGGAAACCACCTACATTTACTGTTTTATCACCCGAACTAAATGCTTTATTAATTTCGATTATGCCCCGATGGGGGACGGAAACCGCTTCGCAGATATTTTCAATTTCAGACTGCTTGAATATTAATTTCGATTATGCCCCGATGGGGGACGGAAACGATGCAAGTATTTTTGATGCTGTGAATGATTTTCCAATTAATTTCGATTATGCCCCGATGGGGGACGGAAACTAAGAGAGCGAATTTGAGATTTATGGTACTGTGCTGATTAATTTCGATTATGCCCCGATGGGGGACGGAAACAAATGAGATAGAATTGAATGACGATTTAAAACTTATTAATTTCGATTATGCCCCGATGGGGGACGGAAACACAAGCCCAAAGTTCTATTTGCTGAAAGTGTTGCATTAATTTCGATTATGCCCCGATGGGGGACGGAAACTTGTAAACCTTTTTTACAACGGCATTGCTTAAGAAGATTAATTTCGATTATGCCCCGATGGGGGACGGAAACCAAAACGCAGCTGATGTTTTACTATTGAAAAGGTAATATTAATTTCGATTATGCCCCGATGGGGGACGGAAACAGACTAAGTTTTTAAACCCTGTATTAACAACATTTCATTAATTTCGATTATGCCCCGATGGGGGACGGAAACTTTTAATCATGAATAATGAAATTTTTTATTCAGTATTAATTTCGATTATGCCCCGATGGGGGACGGAAACATATATGTTATCAATATTAACAATGTGATTATAACTAATTAATTTCGATTATGCCCCGATGGGGGACGGAAACGTTTTAATTTCCTGATCTATTAAGTTACAAATTGCATTAATTAATTTCGATTATGCCCCGATGGGGGACGGAAACTTTTTCTTAATATATTCTGCTACTATTATCACGTCTATTAATTTCGATTATGCCCCGATGGGGGACGGAAACTCTCACATGAAGCCTCATAGTGCTGTTATTCATTGCATTAATTTCGATTATGCCCCGATGGGGGACGGAAACACTTGTCATCTTGTCATACTCTGAATTAAAATTTTTATTAATTTCGATTATGCCCCGATGGGGGACGGAAACTTTGCAGATCGTTATATAGACGATCAAAAGAATGATTATTAATTTCGATTATGCCCCGATGGGGGACGGAAACCATACGATGTTTCCTCTTTAAACCACTTTTCTGATTAATTTCGATTATGCCCCGATGGGGGACGGAAACGTTTTAGGCACAACTGTTTTGAAAAGCCTATTTTCATATTAATTTCGATTATGCCCCGATGGGGGACGGAAACCTGAAATATATTTATTTTTTGCGTTGCAAGTTTTAAATTAATTTCGATTATGCCCCGATGGGGGACGGAAACAGTATGGGCTGATATTACATAGATATAACTATGTCCTTATTAATTTCGATTATGCCCCGATGGGGGACGGAAACGATTATTTTCCATGATTTCTAACATAATTTAATTTCCTATTAATTTCGATTATGCCCCGATGGGGGACGGAAACTATGTATAGCTTTTTTTGTAACCAAACATTGTTTCGGCATTAATTTCGATTATGCCCCGATGGGGGACGGAAACTTTTTCAATTCTCCTATCCCCCTTTCCCATGTAATTAATTAATTTCGATTATGCCCCGATGGGGGACGGAAACTGATTTCCCACATTCGCAGCATGTACATGTTACTGTTGATTAATTTCGATTATGCCCCGATGGGGGACGGAAACATGTATTCAGCGACAACTATTACGTCTAAATCTAAGATTAATTTCGATTATGCCCCGATGGGGGACGGAAACATTACAAACCTTTGATTGTTTTCATAATTGGCAATGATTAATTTCGATTATGCCCCGATGGGGGACGGAAACCATACTCTTTTTCCATTAATACTTCATTCTTGCTCTATTAATTTCGATTATGCCCCGATGGGGGACGGAAACCAATGCCTCCCGACATAAACACAAAGACTAAGTTTATTAATTTCGATTATGCCCCGATGGGGGACGGAAACTGTGTTCCTATTGCCTGTGTTCCTATTGCCTGTGTTCATTAATTTCGATTATGCCCCGATGGGGGACGGAAACGCACCTCTTAGATTTGCATCTCTTAGGTCTGCATCTCTTATTAATTTCGATTATGCCCCGATGGGGGACGGAAACCTATATTTTAATTCCATATTTAACAGCTCAGAAATATTAATTTTGATTATGCCCCGATGGGGACAGGATTGCTTTTAGTGATTCTTCTGGATTATTTAAAATTAGATTTTGTAAAGGGGGTTACAATAATGAGTTATCTGTATATTACAGAGGATGGGGCAACATTAAACGTCGACGGTGGTTATTATGTAGTAAGATATAAGGATGGAATGACTCATAAAATACCGTCTGAAACTCTTGAATCTGTTGCACTGTTCGGAAATATTTCAGTAACAACTCAATGTGTGAAAAAATTTCTGGAAAACGGAATACCGGTAAGTTATTTTTCTAAAAAGGGTTCTTATTTCGGGAGACTGGAGTCAACACGGCATACAAACATATTCAGACTAAAAAAGCAAATCGCACTTACGGAAGATAAAAATTTTTCGCTTTCTCTTGCTAAAAAAATAATCGCCGCAAAAATAAACAATCAAATCGTTATTTTGCGGCGATACCAAAGGAATAATTCTGAAACTGTCAAGCATGAGATATTTATGATGCATGACTCAATAAGTAAGTTATCGGATTTATCGGAAACAGATGAAATAATGGGGTATGAGGGAATAGCGGCTAAATATTATTTTCAGGGACTTTCAAAGCTTGTTGATAAAAAATTCTCCTTTAACGGAAGAAACAGAATGCCGCCAAAGGATAACTTTAATTCAATGCTGAGTCTTGGCTATACGCTTCTTATGTATGAAATTTACGGAGAGATAGAAAACAAAGGACTATCACCGTATGCCGGATTTGTTCATAGTGACAGAGAACGGCATCCTACATTGGCAAGTGATCTGATGGAAGAGTGGAGAGCGGTAATAGTTGATTCTGTGGTTATGAGTCTTGTAAACGGAAGTGAAATTGATCCGGAGGATTTTATTCATGACAGTGAAACATTAGGTGTATATCTTACAAATACAGGCATGAGAAAATTTCTTAATAAAATGGAATCAAAGCTTAGAAGTGAAACAGGGTATCTTAACAGTACATATCGTATGAGCTTCAGAAAGGCTCTCTGGCATCAGGTTAATAACCTTGCTTCAGCAATTGAAAACTCAGATGCCGATTTGTATGATCCGATACTTATAAGGTGATGCATATGGGTGAATTAAAGCTTGAAAATTATTTCTTTGACGGTCAGTCGGAGAAAAAAGACAACAAAAAGCTGATACTTGTAATATACGATATTGTAGATAACAAGCGACGCTACAAGTTTGTCAAGTTTGTTGAGAAATTTGGCTTTCGTGTGCAGAAATCAGCTTTTGAAATGATAATAAGTGAATCAGTCTATTCAAGGCTTGTGGCGGGAATCCCACGGATTATAGAGTCTGAGGACAATGTGAGAGTTTATCGTTTGCCTGTAAGCGGCGAGGTAGCTGCATGGGGAAGCGAATTGACGGAAAAGGATGAGGTAATTATAATATGAAAAAAACAATTTTATTTTCTCCTGTCGGAATGACAGATCCGATACGATATTTTCATGATGGTGCTATGCTTAATATTATCCGCAACTATAAACCAACGCCGGATATTGTTTATCTTTATATGTCTAAGGAAATCTGTGAGCAGCATGAAAAGGATGACAGATATCGTTACTCAATCAGACAGCTTGGAAAGACGCTTAACAAAGAAATTGATATAGTACTGATAGAACGCCCTGAGCTTGAAGATGTTCAGCTTTTTGACAGCTTTATTAATGAATTTTCTTCTATCCTCAATGATATACACAGTAAACATCCTGATTATGAGATAATACTAAACGTATCCTCCGGAACACCTGCGATGAAAAGCTCACTCCAGATATTGTCGCTGACATTGGACTATGCTACGGTTCCGGTACAGGTTTCAACACCTCAGAAGCAGAGCAATCCGAGAATAGACGATGAAAAAAATGCAACGTGCGAGGAACTGTGGGAGCTTAATGACAGTAATAACGGTAATGATGACAGATGTATAATATCCGGAACGAAAAATCTTCTGACGGAGTTTAAAAAGAATACGCTTAAAAAGCTTATAAAATCATATGACTACCCTGCGGCACTTGAGCTTGCAAAGGATATGTCAATATTTTCGGATAGATTTATTGATATGCTTTCAGCAGCAAATGACAGATTAAAGCTTAAATATTTCAGTACAAAGACCGTATTTAAAAAATACGATTATAATATATCGATAAATGCTAAAAAGGAATTCGTGGAAATTCATGAATATGTTATGCTTCTTAAAATAAAAATTATTAAAGAGGAATATGCGGATTTTATACGTGCTATAACTCCCCTTAACTTTCATTTGTTTGAATTGTTTTTAAGAGAAAAATGTAGTATAGATGTTAATAATTATGCTGAGATAAAGAATAAAGGGGTCCGTTATTGGAGTAAGTGTAAGTTATCAGGTACAGATATTGATAAATGCCTGAACGGACTTTATAACAGCGGTTTTAGATATGATACTGCTATGAATTCAGATACATTCTGTGGTCTGATTGAAAAATATTCAGGTGACGATGATATCTCAAAGTGTGCAAAAAATCTTCGTGATATAGAAACGAATATCCGCAATAAAGCTGCACATACAATCGTAAGCGTTACAGATAAAGATATAAAGGATGATACAGGCTTTAAATCAGACGAAATATTTGAAATGATTATTAATATGCTTAAATATTCAGGCTTTGATATATCAAGCAAATGTATAAAATCGTATGATACAATGAATGAATACTTAATAAACGAGATGTAAAATAATTTTTAAAGATAGCACTGAAGAAGAATATATTGAAACATTATGTACTGCATTACAAACTAGTGCACTATATCAATGGAATTTAAATAAATTATATCTTTTATTGTAATTGATATTTCTATTTTTAATGTGCAATGCATTTGCTTAAATATGAATGCTACAACACATTAGATGAATACAGTGATGAGGAGGAATAAATTTGTCAAAGGATTTAACAACATCTCAAGTGGACAGGCAGAATATATTAAATAATGAAATTGCTATTTCTGAAATTCAGAAAAATTCAAAAATTGAGTGTATTATTTTTGAGGACAAGTTATATTTAACCAAAAATATGGTAGCAACTTTTTTTGATGTTGAAATAAGAACAATAGAAAGATATGTCAGCGATAATGCAACCGAATTATTAAGTAATGGATATGAAATTTTAAAAGGCAAAAGACTAAAAGAATTTATTAAAACTGTAAATAGCTTTGATGTTCCCGACATTAATGTCGGGAACATCAGCAACAGAACTCCACAGCTTGCTATTTTTGATTTTAAATCATTTTTAAACATTGCTATGCTACTTTCAGAAAGTGAAAATGCAAGGATTTTACGTCAGCTAATGCTTGATATAGTAATTGATTTGATTAATCAAAAAACTGGTGGCAGTACAAAATATATAAATAAGCGTGATAAAGACTTTATTGGAGCATATTTACAAGAAGAAAACTATAGACGTGAATTTACAGATGCTTTGCGTGATTATGTTGATATGGGCAACACTAAATATGCAATTTTTACGGATATGATTTATCAAAGTATCTTTAAAGAAAAATCCCGTGAATATCGTGAAATACTCAAACTGCAAACAAAAGATAAAATTAGAGATACATTATATTCAGAAGTGCTAGACCTCGTTGCTTCCTATGAATGTGGTTTGGCTGCAATGATTAAAGAGCAGTCTGATTCAGTCGGTCATAAGCTTAATAATTGGGAGGTTAATGATATATTTCACGCATTTGAATTACTTCCACACTGGAAACCGCTTATATTCAGGGCAAGAACAAAAATGGCAAGCCGTGATTTAGCCCTTCGTGATGCTTTCCATGTGCAACTTGATGAATATATAAAGCCTTTAGAACGTGAAGAATATGAAAGATTTTTGGGTGCTGAGGGAGATCAAATAGAAAGGCTTATGCAGGAAAATCAAGATGTATTGAAACGCTTGAAGGAGCGTGAGTAGCATGACTGAAATAAATTATATTACTCTTGATGATGCTATAAAAATTCATCAACAAACAATAAAACATAGTGGCGGTGGTGAAACGGGGCATTTTGATCTTGGTCGATTGGAAAGTGTACTTGAGAACATTCAAAACGATGATTATTACCCATCAATTGTTGATAAAATCACACATTTGTTTTTTTGTTCATGTGAATTTCATTGCTTTGAAGACGGCAACAAAAGAATTGCTATTACATTATCTGCACATTTTTTATTAATAAACGGATATATGTCTGTTGCTAAAACCTTCTTTACGGCAATGGAAAATATAAGTTATCATGTTGCAGCAGGGAAAATAAGCAAAGATTTACTACATGATATTATGAACTCAATATTAAAAGGGCAGTTCGATGATGATGAAGTTTTAAAACTTGCAATATATAATGCAATTATTTAAGAAATATACAATATGAAGAATTCTCCACTGATAACGATATTATTAAATGTGCTGAAAATCTTCGGAGCGTAGAAGCAAATATCCGCAATAAAGCAGCACATACAATCGTAAGCATTACAGATAACGATATAAAGAAGGATACAGGGTTTAAATCAGACGAAATATTTGAAATGATTATCAGAATGCTTAAATATTCAGACTTTGACACACCATACAAATGCATAAAACCATATGATAAAATGAATGAATACTTAATAAACGAGATGTAAAATAATTTATAAGATAAAAGCTGCTTTCACGAAAGATAGTGGCTTTCATTTTTTATGGGGAAATCTTTTAAAAAGCATTGATGTTTTCAAATATTTTCTTTACGGCCATGGTTGACTCTTTGCTGTAAAAATGTTAAAATAATAAATAATGAAATTTTGATATAATAACATATGGAGGCTTTTGCGTGAATGTAACATTGATAGCACATACGCCTGAACCGGAGAAAATTGTTGCAGCAGCAGCAAAGCTTTGTTATTCCGATTCCGGATGTGAAACTTTGCTTGACGGTCTGGACGAAAAAAAAACTGAGAAATTTGTGGAAATGCTTGCGTCTATGGGTCATGAAAGCCCGATAGAGCATGTTTCATTTACCTTCGGTATAGAAGGGGTTTCAAGAACATTGCTGGCGCAGATCACACGGCACAGAATAGCATCATTTTCGGTTCAGAGTCAGAGATATGTAAGAAAGAATGATTTTGTATATATTACTCCTCCCGAAATAGAAAATGATGATGAGGCAAAAAAAATATATTTAAAATCTATGAATGATGCTCTTGAGTCATATAATAGTCTTGCAGATATTCTTGAAAAAAAACATTATGATACATTCATAAAGGATGGATCTGATGAAAAGTCAGCCCGTTCAAAAGCTGAAAAAAAAGCTATAGAGGACGCAAGATTTGTTCTGCCTAATGCATGTGAAACAAAAATGGCAGTCACCATGAATGCGAGAAGTCTTGTTAATTTCTTCAAGCTCAGATGCTGTAGACGTGCTCAGTGGGAAATAAGAGCTGTTGCAGATGAAATGTTCAGGCTTTGCTACGAAGTAGCACCTTCACTTTTTAAAAATGCCGGACCTGCATGTATAAGAGAGGGAAGATGTCCTGAAGGAAAGATGACATGTGGAAAATATTCAGAGGTCGCTGAATATTATAAAAATTTAATAAAATATACTGGTGAATAAAATGCTGGAATTCAGAGAAATAAATATAAATGACAGAAAATGGGTTAATGAACTATTGAAACAGTCAGATTTTATGGGATGTGAGTACAGCTTTGCCAATAACATGGCATGGAGAAGATTAAATAATTCAAAGATATGCCGTTATAAAGACTTTTATATAGTAATGTCTGATGATGAAAATATGGTATTTACCTTTCCGGCGGGAAGCGGTGATTATGTGGATGTTCTTAGTCAGATGCGGGAGTATGCTCAAAGCAGAAAAAAACCATTTAAAATATGGAATGCTTCTGAAAGTCAGATAGAATATATCAGGGAAAATTTTAGTGACTGCTTTGAAGTTATCTGTGATGATACACAATATGATTATATATATTCTGCACAGGATCTTATTGATATGAGCGGAAAGAAATTTCACGGAAAGAAAAATCATGTAAATGCATTTAAAAAATATAACTGGAGTTTTTCAGAGATTACTGAAAAGGATTTTGATGATTGTATATTGTTTTGTGTTGAGGATTATGTTAAGAATGACAGAGCGCAGACCACGTCCGGAATTTCTGAACAGTTTGCCATTGATACGTATTTTATGAACTACAGAGAGCTGGAGCTGATGGGCGGTTTACTGCGTGTTGATGGAAATATTGCGGCTGTTTCGATAGGAGAACGGCTTAATTCAGATACACTTGTAGTTCATATAGAAAAAGCAGACACACAGTACAGAGGTTCATATGCTGCTATGTGTAATGAATTTGCCAGACATTTTGCAGTGGGATACAAATATATTAACCGTGAAGAGGATCTTGGAATACAGGGACTGAGAAAATCAAAAAGATCATATAATCCACTGTTTCAATTAAAGAAAGATATAGTGATATTTAAATAACTATTTTAAAGAAAGGCGGAATAAGAATGATATATATTTTTTTGGCAGACGGTTTTGAAGAAATAGAAGCTCTTACAGTAGTTGATTTACTGAGGAGATGTGAGCTTGAGGTAAAAACAGTCGGTATTGGCAGAGAAGCAATAAGGGGTTCGCATGGAATACTGGTTCAGTCGGATATTGCTGATAAAGATTTTGTTTTTGACGACAGTATTGATATGATAGTTCTTCCGGGGGGAATGCCGGGAGCACTTAATCTTGAAAAGTCACCCCTGGTTCAGTCAGTTATTGATTTTTGCGTAAATCATGACAAGTACATTGCTGCAATATGTGCTGCACCGACTATATTAGGCCATAAGGGTATTCTTCAGAATCAGCAGGCTGTTTGTTATATGGGATTTGAATCACAGCTTGAGGGTGCAATTATAGGTGATGAAAATGTATGCGTTTCAGATAAATTCATTACTTCTAAGGGCCCTGGTACTACAATCGAATTTGCGCTTAAAATTGTTGAAATTTTAATATCCAAGGAAAGAAGCAAACTTCTGGCAGATTCAATTATGCTGGGTTAATGTTATGAATAAATCTGATTTTCGCAAAAATATTAAAAAAAACAGGCTTTTTCTTTTTTCTTCAGCTGACGAAAAACAAGCTGCTGATATTCAGATATTCAAGTATCTTACGGGGTGTGAGCTTATAAAAAATGCAGATATTGTTTTAAGCTATGTATCTGTCAGAGATGAAGCAGATACACGTATGCTTTTAGATTTTCTGCTTGATTCAGGAAAACGTACGGCTGCCCCCAGGTGCCGTGAAAATGGTAAAATGGATTTTTTTCTGATAAATGATATTGACAGTATGGTGTTGTCTCCTTATGGAATACCGGAACCGGAATACAACGAAGAACTGATTATAAATGATTTTAACGGGGCTGTGTGTATTGTTCCGGGACTTGCATTCGATAAAAATGGAAAAAGAATCGGATACGGGGCAGGATATTATGACAGATACCTTGAAAATAAAGGTATTGTGACAGCAGGTTTGTGCTATAGTCAGCTTTTGTTTGATTCTGTACCGTCGGAGGCACATGATATAAGTGTTGATTACATAATAACAGAGAAAGGATTTACAGAGATTAATGGATAATAAAACTATAAATGAGGAAGAAAGTATGACAGGACATGAAGCACCGGAACACAATACGCCGAATCCTAAAAAACCGACAGGAAAGAAGGAAATGCTTGCGGCATTATATAAACGTGTTCAGGAAGAAAAACAAAAGATAAAAGATCAGCAGAGTCAGGAGCAGGCAGAATCAAGAAAAGTAAACGTAAAATATGTAAAACCTAAAAAAGGAAACAGAGTAGCTTTAAGCATGGTATTTACATTTGTTATACTTGGTGTGTCTGTTGTTTCTTCAGCAGCAATAATATTTCTGGCAAAAGAAGTGTTAGGAATTGATAAGAGTGCTTCATCATACACAATTAATGTTCCTGAAGGTGCTACTGTTAATGATGTAATCAAGATTATGACAGATGGACAGACAGATAAAAATAAAGAAGAAATAATAAGAGTTCCTGCAATGTTCAAACTCATGGTAAAGTTTAAAAAGGCAGACGGTGGATTTATTCATGGCCCTCATACGCTCAGACCTGATATGGGTTATTCGGCAATAATAGCAGAGCTTAATAGTGATGAAAATATCAGACGTGAGACGGTTGATATTACATTTAAAGAGGGAATAAATATTTATGAGGCAGCAACAATGTTGGAGGAAAACAATGTTTGTGCGGCTGACAAATTCATTTATTACTTTAACAATGGACTTGATGACTATGAGTTTGAGAAAAGTATTCCTAAGTCGACAGCTGTTGATTTAAGGTTTTATCGTATGGAAGGTTATCTTTTCCCTGATACGTATCAATTTTATGAAGCAGACGATATATTATCAATGGAACCACAGGAATATGAAGTTATCATAAGAAAAATCTATGATAACTTTGAAGCATACTATACAAAGGAAATATCAGATAAGGCAGCACAGAAGGGTCTTTCAATGCACCAGCTGATTACTCTTGCTTCAATGATTCAGGCAGAAGCTGCTTCAAATGAAGATATGTATAATGTTTCATCAGTTTTCTGGAACAGACTCAATAATTCTGATGAATTCCCTAGACTGGAATCAGACCCTACTGAAAAATATGTAAATCAGGTAATAAAAAAACTCAGTGATCCGTTAAACGAAAATATGGTCACAGCGTACAATACATATGAATCAGCAGGTTTCCCTCCTGGAGCAATATGCAGTCCTGGCGCTAATGCTATAGACGCAGCTCTGAATCCGAACCAGACAAATTATTTATATTTTTGTGCAAATATTGATACCAAAGAAGTTTATTATGCAGAAACACTTGAACAGCATGAGATGAATCTTGAGCTGGCCGGCATAACAGCTGATGACTATTGATTTAATTATGGAGGCATTTATTTGAATCTTGAAGTATTATCACCAGCAGGTGATCATGAAAGGCTTATGTCGGCACTTAACTATGGTGCCGATGCCGTATATCTCGGAAGAAAGAGCTTTGGAATGAGAGCATCATCTTCCAATTTCGATTTGGAAGGATTAAAGAAAGCTGTAAAAATCTCGCATCAGAGAGGCGTTAAAGTATATCTTACATGCAACACCCTCCCAAGAAATAATGAGATCCCTATGTTTGAACAATTTGTAGATGAAGCTGTTGAATGTGGCGTAGATGCAATGATAGCAGCAGATATAGGAATTATTTCTCTTATAAAAAAATATGCACCGCAGATGGAGATACATGCTTCAACACAGACAGGAATAGTCAATTATGTAACTGCTACAGAGCTTTACAATATGGGATGTAAAAGGGTAGTTCTTGCCAGAGAGCTTTCACTTGATGAAATTGCTGAGATACGTGCTAAAACACCAAAAGACATGGAAATAGAGGCATTTGTACATGGTGCAATGTGTGTTTCATTTTCCGGAAGATGCCTGCTGTCAAGCTATCTGGTAAACAGGGATGCAAACAGAGGTGAATGTGCACAGCCATGCAGATGGGGATATCATCTGATGGAGGAAAAAAGGCCAAATGAATTTTATCCTGTATTTGAAGATGAGCAGGGAACATATATACTTAACGCCAAGGATATGTGTATGATAGAACATATAGACAAGCTTCATAAGGCTGGTGTATACAGCCTTAAAATTGAGGGCCGTGCAAAGTCAGCATATTATGTTTCAGTTATTACAAATGCTTATCGTATGGCAGTTGACTGCTATAAAAACAGCAAAGACGGAGAATACGAGCTGCCTGAGTGGATACGTGATGAAGTTTATAAGGTAAGTCACAGAAAGTATTGCACAGGATTTTTCTTTGGACATCCTAAAGACAGTCAGTACTATGAAACAGGTGGTTATATCCGTGAATATGACGTTGTTGCTGTTGTGGAAGAATGCCGTGACGGAAGAATATATGCAGTACAGCGCAATAAATTCCTTGCAGGAGACACTCTTGAAGTTTTTTCACCAGGAGTAAAACCTGAAACAATAAAATCAGATATTATCTATAATGAGCATGACGAATCGGTAGAAAGCGCAAACCATGCTATGATGAAATTCTCAATACCTTGTGATAAGATTTTTCCGAAGGATGCAATAATAAGAATACAAAAATAATTCAGAAATTAAGAAAATAGATTATGGATTTTTAATACTATCAGTTTATTAAAGAACAGGCTGTCTGATTACTTCATTTCCTAATTAATGGGACAGCCTTTTTTGATTGTTTATTATAGGTAAAAGCAAAATATATTTAAAGTGATATCCGGATTTAGTATATTAAAGTTAAGATTCAGTAAAACATAATAGAATTTATGGGCTTTTAAGATTTTCTTATTGAAATGAATTTAAAGTTATGGTATGCTTAATTTCGTCAGAGTAAATCCGGAGGTAATCTTATAGTATAATGCGGTTGTTCAGGACACCAAAATGTTAAAGAAAAAAACAATGATATGAATAGGAGAATGATATGAAAAAGATACTTACACTTATCCACGGTTTCTGCATGGCACTTGCAGACAGTGTTCCTGGCGTTTCCGGAGGAACAGTGGCATTTTTGCTTGGATTTTATGATAACTTTATCGGTGCACTTGACAGCATGATTTCCGGAACAAGAGAAGAAAGAAAAAAAGCACTCCTTTACCTTATGAAACTTGGAGCAGGTTGGGTAGTAGGATTTACAATAGCTGTACTGATACTTGCAAATCTTTTTGAATCACACATATATCAGGTTTCTTCACTGTTTTTAGGTTTTACTTTTTTTGCAATTCCACTGGTCTTATTTGAAGAGAAAGAATGTCTGGGAAAAAGCAAAAGCAGAGCATTTTTTATCCTGATCGGAACTGCTCTGGTAGCTGTAATTACATATTTAAATTCTATAGGTAATGGCAGCAGTTTTGATATAAGCGATCCTGGAATAGGTACATTTGCTTATGTTTTTATTGTCGGAGCAATAGCAATATGTGCAATGATACTGCCGGGAATATCAGGTTCTACATT
Organism: uncultured Ruminococcus sp.; assembly: GCA_937872775.1. GTDB lineage: Bacteria > Bacillota > Clostridia > Oscillospirales > Ruminococcaceae > HUN007. Next base: position 10,058 of record CALMUA010000090.1, on the reverse strand, counting down.
ATTACTTATCTTTGGAATTTATCTGCCGATAATTACAGGAATAAAAGATCTGCTTCACATGGACTTCCATGCTTTCCCTGTTCTCTTTGTATTCGGTTTAGGAATAATAACCGGAATTATATGTATAATCAAGATAATAAAAAATTCACTTAAAAATCATCGTGCTGCGACAGTATATCTTATTATCGGTCTTATGATAGGTTCACTGTATGCAATTGCAATGGGACCTACAACTCTTGATAATCCGCAGGATGCGATGGCTTTAAAAACATTCAGTCCATTATTTTTCATCATAGGTGCCGTAGTAATATACGGAATGCAGCTATTCAAAAAGCTGTCAAGTCCTACTGCCGTTGTAACAGAATAATTTATAATTAATGCCTTAGTTATAAACTTTTATTTTATAATTTCTTTTTTATTTAATTGTATCGGAATTTCAGTTATAAAAAAATAGGATTGTACCATGAACTTTGATTTTAAAGTTCTGGTACAATCCTTATCTTTTTTTATTGAGCAATCTTTAATTCTTTAAATTTACTTCAAATCTTATAGTTGTTCCGCACCCGATCTCTGTCTGGATATCAAATGAATCAGTACAGTTTCTGATATTTGTAAAGCCGGCCCCTTTTCCCATACCCTTTGCATGAATATCAGAGTCCGGCGGGATTGTTGTAAATCCGTATTCCATAGCCTGGTCAACATCCTCAATTCCCGGACCGTTATCCTCAACATTAACACTTATTTTATCAGATGATATTTCTGTCTCAATTATGCCTCCGTTGGCGTGAATAATCATATTAAGCTCACATTCATAAACTGCAAGCGTTGCTTTTCTTATTATCTCCGGATCTACTTCCATTTTGCTCAGAGCTGCTTTTATGTCCTCCGAAACACTTCCTGCGTTTAAAAAGTCATTAGGACTTACGATATATGATAATTTAGTAGTTTTATCCATATTGGCAGATTTCCTTTCTACATACAATTTATACAGTGCTTTTTAAATATGCTAAAATATTTTCTGGTTTTTTTTCATCACAATGAATAAAATTATTTTTTTCATGAATGTCAGTCAGATAATGTGCATCAGAATCAGTTATTATTCTGCATGATTTTAAGTAAGGATTTTTTTCAATAACTGAAGTGATATCTTCACATTTATTTATCTCTGCACATATGAATGTGCTTGACGGTGGAATTGTTCCAAATACAGAAAGAAGACTGTCAGAACTTTTGGTAATATGTGCCGGAATTATTATACCGTTAAATCTGTTTATTATTCCGGGGAGATTATCAAAACTTATAAGTGTGGCATTTATCAGCAGTTTGTCAATAGAACCGCATATCTGATCTTCATAATTGATAATACTCTGCTTTCCGAAAATATTTTCATTGTTTTTTATATCAGGAAGATTACTATAAACAAATCCATCAAAGTTCAGAGCGTCATCAAGTGAGCTGAACAGGCAGAGTACATGAATTTCTTCAGATGTTGTAAGCTCCATACCCGGAATTACCGTTATTCCATATTCTGCAGCAGCCCTTATAAGCGGTGAACAGTTGCGGCATGTATTGTGGTCTGTAAGTGCTATGACATCAAGCCCATTGAGGTATGCCATTCCTGCTATGTTTGCAGGAGTCATATCATCGTCTCCGCAGGGCGACAGACACGAATGTATATGAAAATCATATGCAAGTTTATTCATGAATAAGCTTTTCAATCATAAACGCTGTTTCAAAAACAGGAAATTCAGATTGAAATACAGTAATATTTTGCTGCCGTGCCTTCTGTACAGACTGTTCATCAAGCTCAGTATTTTCAGCAAGTATGATACATGCTGATTCAGTAAGTGAAGCGACGGCAAGGGTATTTATGTTGCCCATTACTGTTACCCATGCAGCACCGGCAGGAGATTTGCTCATTGCAAGACTGAGCAGATCACAGCAGAAAACCTTTGATATAGTATTTTCATTCATATTTCCGCTGCTGATTATTTTAAAATTAAGTTTTTCCGCAAGTTTTTCTGCAGTCATATTTTTTTCCTCCATTTATTAAATCCATATATCAGCCGGAGATTATTTGTCTGATTGTTATACATAAGTTAATTATTATGTGATATTGAATCTGATAAATTATAGATATATTCTTTAAGGAGAGGAACACAGTCCCCCTCACGTGCAAGACCTCTTGCAATATCTTCAGCAAGTGCTTTACATGTAGGTGCACCGCATGAACCACAGTCAAGTCCGGGGAATTTTGAACACAGCTCATCAATCTTTGCCATAAGTGAAATACTTTCAGCAAAATTTTTGCTGAGTCTGTAGACAGGCTCGAATTCAATTTTTCTTTCAAGCATTGCACCGTCTAAAATAGTTTTTCCGATGTGATTCCTTGAAATAGGGAGGTATTTACAAAGCTTTTTAAGTTTTGCCTGTGCAACATAGGGGTTTTCTACACAGAGCACACCTCCTACACAACCACCGCTGCATGCGTCAAGTTCAATAAAATCAAGGTTATGAAATTTCCTGTCTTCAAGGTCTTCGAGAACACGTATGACATTTTCTATTCCGTCTGCTGCGAGGTAACTGTCAGTAAGGAGTCCTCCCGCTTCGCCTCCGCTGTTGCCCCAGCCTACTCCTATTCTTCCCGAAACAGCACATTCTTCCGGATCATGTGCCGTTGTTTTCATAAGTGGCAGGAGCAGAGGATATACATCTTTTATTGCTACCACCGCATCTACATTTGAAATATCACAGCCTAACGGTTCCTTACATGCTGTTACCTTTGCAGGACACGGTGAAATAAATATAATACCGATTTTATCACTGGACAGTCCTGTATCAGCCATTGCTTTTTTTCTTGCTATCTGTGCTGCAAGATCAACCGGAGCCGTAAACGGAAGTAAGTGATCAATAAGGTTTGGAAAACGTACACGGATAAGTCTTACTACACTGGGGCAAGCTGTACTGATAAATGGGGTTTTGTCATGGTGTTCGCTTATATAGTGTCTGGACATTTCCGATATCATTTCAGCAGCTGCACTTACTTCGTATACATCATTAAATCCCAGAAGCTTTAATGCACTCAGTACAATATTTACATCATCAAGATTATTGAATTGTCCGTAAAGTGACGGAGCTGGAAGTGCAACAGTGTATTCGTAATTTTTTATAACATCAATTGGATCATATGAGGCGATTTTTGCATGGTGAGGGCATATACGGATGCATTCACCGCAGTCAATGCAGAATTCTTTAATAATTTTAGCCTTGCCATGCTGTACACGTATTGCCTGCGTAGGGCATCTTTTTATGCAGTTGATGCATCCCATACAGAGATCAACATCAATATGAACCGAATGATAGAATTCTGAACTCATGATATATTCCTCCCTTACATGTATTAATATATAACTCAGGCGATATGTTCCCTGATTTTCAGATGGCAGGTACCATATTCGCATTCAGGCAGGAGTCAGTTCTCATACCTCAATGCAAAGGTGCATCTATAATGCACCTTGCCACGTTAAGAAAGGGACATGCCCTTATTTGAAATTAAACAGGTATCAGAGGTTTACCTGCATTGTTACAGTTGTTCCTGTACCAAGTTGTGTTTGAACATCCATATAATCACTGTATTTTTTCATATTTGGAAGTCCCATACCTGCACCAAACCCAAGTGAGCGTATATTATCAGGTGCAGTTGAATAACCTTCCTGCATTGCAAGTTCAATATTTTCAATTCCAGGACCTTTATCGGAAAGAACCATTGTAATTTTATCTGTTGTTATTGTAACTGTAATTTTGCCACCATTTGCATGTATCACCATGTTTATTTCGCCCTCATACATTGCAATGACAACTTTTCTGATTATTTCAGGAGCAACCCCCATTTTTTTAAGTTTATCTTTTATATCACTTGAAGCTTCACCAGCTCTTGTGAAATCATCGTTGCATACAGTGTATTCAAGTTTTATAGCATCTGTCAATTTTCTTTACCTCCGCTTAATCCCTTTGAATATAGTATGCCACATGCTTCAAACATCTTTCTTGACGTAGAGAGTACAGGTATGTTTCGCTCAATTGCGAGATCTATAGTAGTACTATCCGGAATTTTTCCTCTGACAAATACAATACATGTTATGTCCATCATTTCAGCAGTACGGATAACCTGAGGATTACACAATCCTGTAATCAGGACAGATTGATCCTTGACAAATGCAAGTACGTCACTCATCATATCAGATCCGCATGCAGTATGAACAACATTGGACAGATAATCCTCACAGCAGAGAACATTAGCATTAAGAAGTTCTTTGATATCATTTACAGTCATAAATAAAAGCCTCCTAAAGGTATGTAGTAATAATCCATATATATCTATTATAATTATGATATAATTATAGCATACAGTATAAACAAAAGTAAAGAGTTAAAGATAAAATCAGTATAAATAATATACAAGATTTTATTATACAGCGCAGCAGTTAATAATTTGCATTACAGCAAAATATTAATAACAAATATAGTTGATTTGTTATTATAACTATGATATAATATAGCATATGTGAAAAAAATATTAATCTTTTGTTATAAATTATTACAGTAAAGGTGGATTGTATATGATAGCACTAATTACCGGTGCAAGTACAGGAATGGGAAGAGATATGGCTGTTTATCTCAGCAGTCTTGGATATGATCTTATTATTACTGCACGAAATAAGGAAAAGCTTATTGCCTTAAAATCAGAACTTAAAACAAAAGTAAAAGTCATTACTGCTGATTTATCAAAGCCCGAAAATGCTATAAAGCTATACGAATGCTGTAAAAATATAAAAATAGATCTGCTTATCAATAATGCAGGATTCGGGATTGTGGGGGAATTTGATAAAACTTCTCTCCGACAGGAATGTGAGCTTATAAACTTGAATATTACTGCACTTCATATACTGACTAAGCTGTTTCTGAAAGATTTTAAGCAAAGAAACAGAGGCAGAATATTAAACGTTGCTTCGTCAGCCGGATTTTTTCCAGGTCCGCTTATGGCGGCATATTATGCATCAAAGAGTTATGTAATAAGTCTTTCAGTTGCAATTTATGAAGAACTTAAGGAGGCTGGAAGCAGTGTTTCCATAAGTATTCTGTGCCCTGGTCCTGTACAGACAGAGTTTAACAAAAGAGCAGGTGCTACAAATAGTTTCAAACCTGCTGACAGCAGAGCAGTTGCTATATATGCAATTGATATGACATTAAAAAATAAACTTTATATAGTACCTACTTTAAAGATGAATGTAGGTATATTCGGTGCATCACTTCTTCCATCAAAACTTGAAGCAAAAGTAATCTATAAAATACAGGACAGAAAAAAAACTGTATAACTTCACAAAGATGCACAGTACTTTCATAAGTTATCCCCGCCTCTGGCAGAGGCAAAAAAAATATATATACGCAATAAGAAAGGAACTATTATAATTATGAGAAAACTAAAATTATTTAAAAGAATGCTGTCATTGCTTCTTGCGTCAGCAATGCTGATTTCTATGACAGCGTGCAACAACAAATCCTCAAAGGATAAGAAGGGCTCATCAGAATTTAATCTGAGCGAAGCTAAGGAAATTTCTAATTATTACGATTCAAAGGATCTGGGTATTCCTGACGGAATTGATTATTTATCTTCAATTCAGTCTGTAAATGAAAAACTTTATATGTACGGAATGTCAGTTGCAGATATGAATATGGCAGAATTTTATAAACTTGATACTAATAATAAATCCATTGAACAGTTTAAGCTTGAAAAGTCAACATTTCCGACCGCTATATCGTATAACGGCGGAAAATTCTATACCACTTCGTTTGATGAAGAGAGTGGTGCAGTTGTATATGTCCATGGGGCTGATAAAAAATGTCAGCAGACAATAAAAATTTCTGATAATTCTGATACTGTTGTATATGGACTCTCATCAGATGAAAAAGGAAATCTGTATGTTCTTACACTGTCCTCAAAGGGTATGTCTTTTACATCTGAACTTATTGAATTTGACGTAAACGGAAAAGAAATCAAAAGAATTAATCTTGGTGATACATGCGGTAAGGGATCCGGAGGAGTATCTCTTTATCAGATTCTTCAGAATGATAAAGAAGGTAATATCTATACTGCAAGATTAGATGTAAACATTATGACCGGCGATATATCAAATACAATTATTTATAAGCTTAACAGTGCCCTTGAAAAACAGTATGAGATTTCTGATCTGACAGATATAGGCCAGCTTACGAACTTCTTTGTCAGCCCTAATGGCAATCTTATGGTTACCGGTACTGATGATACAATGAAAACATGTTATGTCAATGAAATCAATCCTTCCGGAGAAACCGTAAACCGTTATGAAATAGCTGATTCAAGGATTGCTTTTAACGGTACAGATGAAAGTAATATTATTTATTATACGGATGAGGCTCTTTTCTCATATAACCTGGCAGACGGAAAATCACAGGAGTTATATAACTTTATGTCAGATGATGCACCGCAGGGCTTTAAAAATGGTACAGTTGCGGTAGTTGTTGATGACGGAAATGTTGTTTTATATACAGTTCCCAGTGACGCCAATATGTATAACATGCTTGTTATGAATACAAGCGGAGAAATAGAATCTACTATTCCAATAGTTACATCATCAAACGGAAATACAAATTCAGTATATGTTTCAGATGATGAAAATATATACTATGTTGAAGAGGTATATGATATAAACAAAGATGCAGATTCTGATGATTCACAGAAATGCACATTGAAGCTTCATATTGTTGATAACACGGGAAACAAGATAAATGATTTTGACATTCCTGATTTTACAGGAAATGTAAGCACATATGTTTCAAACTTTGTTGTAGATTCAGAGAAAAGAAGTTATTTTATAGTTGAATCTGACTCATTCCCGGATAAATACTGCCTCTATATTATTGATTCCGAAGGAAAAGTACTTGTAAGCAATACTGATAAGAGTATAGAAGACATAAATTCACTTGTAGTATCAAATGACGGAAAAGTTTATGCTGAATATTCAACTCAGGATGATAAAACCGAATTTGCAGAGGTAAATGCTTCTGATGGAAAGCTTGGATCAGCTATTGAGTTAAAAGGTGTAAATATAACCAGTTTAACAAATCTGTATTCAGGAAACGGAGATTACAGTATTTATATTGATGACGGAACTACTTTGTACGGATATAATTTTGAAACCGGAAAATCAGAAGAAATAATAAACTGGCTTGACTCTGACTTCAGTCAGGTGTTCCACAATATGGCGGTTGTAAGTAAGGATAGTATCGCTTGTATAGGATATGATGAAAAGAGTATGGATTCTGAAGATACCGTTCTTTTGCTTAATAAAGCGGATGATGCAAAGCTTAAACAGATAAATGATAAGTCAGTAATTACTGCGGCCGGCTGTTCGGTAAGCCATGATGTAGCTTCCAGAATAACAGCATTCAATAAATCAAGTGATAAATCAAGAATACAGGTTTACGATTATGCAAAATACAATACAGAGGATAATGAAAGTCAGGGAATAAAGCAGCTTAATAATGATATAATATCCGGAAACATTCCAGATATTATACTTGTCAACAACAGCCTCAATGTTGATACCTATATCAAAAAGGGAATGATTACTGATTTAAATACTTTTCTTGATAAAGACGATGAGATAAAGAAAGAGGATTATCTTGAAAACATATTTGAGATAGGTTCAAAGGACGGTAAGCTTTATCAGATAATTCCTAGCTTTGTAGTTTCAAGCCTTGTGGGTAAAAAATCTGTAGTGGGAGAGGAGAGTGGATGGAATCTGTCTGAGTTCCTTGAATTTGCCGGAAACAATAAGGATAAAGAAATTTTTTACAATAAAACAAGAGATGAACTTCTGAGATTGTTTATAGGTGCAGGAATGTCAGAGTTTGTTGATTATTCAGCCTCAACATGTAATTTTAATAATGATGATTTTATTAAAATACTTGAATTTGTAAAAGACAATTCCAATGATGAAACAAACGATGAAAAGACAAATGACCAGGAGCAGAAGGAACGAATTGAATATGAAAAGAGATTCTGGAATGATAAATGCCTCCTTGATTTTGAGAATATAGAAGGCTTTACAGACTTCAATATTCTTCAGAAAGCATATATGAAAGAGGATGTTTCGTTCAAGGGAATGCCTTCAAGTGAAAAGGCTGCTGCATCAATAGATTTTTCCGAAAGCTTTGCCATATCTGATAAATCCAAAAACAAAGATGCTGCATGGGATTTTGTAAGAGAGTATCTGCTTGATGATTATCAGAAAACACTTATTGACGGAACAATTGATAGCGGGTTCCCTGTAAAATTATCAGTAATTGATGAAATGGTAGCAAATTCACAGAATTCACAGACAAATGTAATGCAGAGCTATTTTGTTGGTGATGAATCTATTCAGATAGGAGTTATTGATGATGAGAATGTGGAAAAGCTGAAGACTCTTATAAAAGGAATAAAAGCAGATACAAATTATGATGAAACAATAATTGATATTATAGATGAGGAAGCAAAAGAATTCTTCGCTGGCAATGCAGAAGCATCAAAGGTTGCCGAAAATGTACAGAACAGAGTAAAGATTTATATAGATGAACAGAAGTAATATATACTGAAATTAAAAAAAAGGAATCTTATAAGTGGTCACGTTATCACTTGTAAGATTCCTTTTAAGTTATATATAAAAAATTGAAATAATTGCGACTGAATCCAGACATAAAAAGTGCCGTGAGAAGAAATTTCTCTCCGGCACTTTTTTAATCTGTATTAAATTAGTTCATTAAATATTATCCTAAAAGAAGATTCTTTAACTTGATAACATCAATGATTGAAATTTTTCCATCCTTATTAAGGTCCGCATTGCTCTTAGACTGTGTATCAAGCTGTACTTTTCCTACAACAGACTGAAGCATTGTAACTACGTCAGCAGCACTTACTATACCGTCACTGTTTACATCGCCCTTAACGGTAGATGTTGAAGGTGACTTAGTGGTAGTCTTAGTGGTAGCCTTTGTAGTAGCTTTGGTTGTAGCTTTAGTAGTAGCTTTAGTAGTAGCCTTTGTAGTAGTAGCGCTACTGCTTGCGTCAGTATAAACAGTTATAGAATCAATAGTAAATGTACCGCAGTCGATCCACCATACACCGAACTTAACTTCTCCGCCGTACTGAGTCTGGATAATCTTAGAATCAGCAGAACTTACATTCCATGTAATTTTACCACTGTTGCCTGAGATTGTCTGAGACATATCAGCAGTCTGAGTCCAGTATTCAGGATCAACAGTTGTAGAAGAACCAAAAGCACCCTGCCATTTACCGATAGTTGAGCTTGAAGAAATATTTACTTCAACTTTTGTTACTTTTTCGCCGGATTCGATACCGAAATCTTCATATGCAAAGCCGAGCATTTTATCATCTGCAGGAAGGTCTGCATATACAATTTTCTTATCAGGCTTGATTGTATATCCACCGCTTGTAGTTGAAGATGATGTAGGTTTAGTAGTAGCCTTAGTAGTAGCCTTAGTAGTAGCCTTTGTAGTAGCCTTTGTAGTAGCCTTTGTAGTATCTTTTGTTGTAGCTTTTGTTGTAGTAGCGCTACTGCTTGCATCAGTATAAACAGTTATAGAATCAATAGTAAATGTACCGCAGTCGATCCACCATACACCGAACTTAACTTCTCCGCCGTACTGAGTCTGGATAATCTTAGAATCAGCAGAACTTACATTCCATGTAATTTTACCACTGTTGCCTGAGATTGTCTGAGACATATCAGCAGTCTGAGTCCAGTATTCAGGATCAACAGTTGTAGAAGAACCAAAAGCACCCTGCCATTTACCGATAGTTGAGCTTGAAGAAATATTTACTTCAACTTTTGTTACTTTTTCGCCGGATTCGATACCGAAATCTTCATATGCAAAGCCGAGCATTTTATCATCTGCAGGAAGGTCTGCATATACAATTTTCTTATCAGGCTTGATTGTATATCCACCGCTTGTAGTTG
>CALMUA010000089.1 GCA_937872775.1 uncultured Ruminococcus sp. | reverse complement strand
GACGTGTGCTCTTCCGATCTATGCAGCCAAAACCGAACGTGAAGCAGTTAAATATGCTGTTTCTGCTGCAGAAGAAAAAGGATTTGTTGAATATAAACCAGGTATGAAGCTTTCGGCTGGAGATAAAATATTTTATAACAACAGAGAAAAAGCAATAATCCTTGCAGTTATTGGTACAGATTCTCTTGCTAAAGGTGCAAGAATATGTGCTGCCCATATTGATTCACCAAGACTTGATTTAAAGCAGTGTCCTGTATATGAGGATAATGAGCTCGCTCTTTTTAAAACACACTATTACGGTGGGATAAAAAAATATCAGTGGACTACAATTCCTCTTGCGCTGCACGGCGTTCTCGTTTGTCAGGATGGAACCAAAATCGAAGTAAATATCGGTGAGGATGACTCAGACCCTGTATTTGTGGTAAGTGACCTTCTTCCACATCTGGCAGGTGAGCAAATGAATAAAACAATGACGACAGCAATAAAAGGCGAACAGCTTAATATTATTATAGGTTCACGACCATTTAAGGGTGATGATGAAAGTGAACTGGTAAAATTAAATGTCCTTAATATTTTATATGATAAATATGGCATAACAGAAGAAGACTTTTTATCTGCTGAACTTGAAGCTGTTCCGGCTTTTAAGGCCTCTGATGTTGGCTTTGACAGGAGTATGATAGGCTCATACGGTCATGATGACAGGGTATGCGCATATCCTGCATTACAAGCTATACTGAATGTTAAATCGCCTTCCAAGACCTCTGTTGTAATTCTGACTGATAAAGAAGAAACAGGAAGTGACGGAAATACTGGTTTACGTTCATCATATTTAAAATATTTCTTGGATGACATTGCAATTGAGTCAGGAATCAGAGTAACCACTGTTTTATCTAATTCTGAATGTTTATCAGCAGATGTAAATGCTGCTTTTGATCCTACATTTCCAGATGTTATGGAGAAGAAAAACAGTGCTTTCATCAATTATGGAGTTGTTGTAACTAAGTTTACTGGTTCAAGAGGTAAATCAGGTACATCAGATGCTTCAGCAGAATATGTAGGAAAGATGCGTAATCTTCTAAACAACAATAAGATAATATGGCAGACAGGTGAATTAGGTAAGGTTGACGGCGGAGGCGGCGGTACGGTTGCTGCTTATATTGCTAATCTTAATGTGGATACTATTGATGTAGGAGTTCCGGTATTGTCTATGCATTCACCATTTGAAGTTGTTTCTAAGATTGATGTTTATATGGCATACAGAGCATTTAATGTTTTTCTTCAGGAACAGTAGTGTATTTATTTTATAAAATTATATAATATTAGCAGGCTATCTCATTACTTCAGTAATGAAGTGATGAG
>CALMUA010000088.1 GCA_937872775.1 uncultured Ruminococcus sp. | reverse complement strand
TATATATATGGGTTGATTTTAAGATAGTAAAAATAATTAAGGAGGTGCGCATTTTATGAATGGCTACGTTGATTTTCACTCAGGAATCCTTCCTAGGATGGATGTTAAAAATGTTGAAGCAGGAGCAGATGAATCAGTAGAAATTTTAAAAATTTTGCACAAAGCAAAAATAAAAACAGTTGTTGCAACGCCGTATTTTAATTCCGTGGATGACAATGTTCCATCATTTCTTGCAAAGCGCGAAGAATCATATAAGTTTCTTGAAAAAAAGGTTCAGGGGGTATCATTGCCAAGGGTAATACTTGGGGCTGAGGTTTTGTTTACGACTTCTCTTCTTGATATACGTGATCTTGACAAACTCTGCGTCGGTAACACAAATTACATAATGCTTGCATTGCCATACCAGGAATACAGTGAAATGGTCCTTGAAACTCTTCAGAAAATTATTATTTCCAAAAATCTTTGCCCTGTTATTGCACATATAGAAAAATATCTTGAATTTTATACTATTGAACAGATTGAGAAAATTTCATCACTTGGTGTAATAATGCAGCTCAGCTGTGACGCGATTATTAACAGGACAACCAGAAAATCTGCACTTGAACTTCTTTCAAGAAATGTTGTTCAGATTATAGGATCAAATGATATTACCAAGGACGAAGGAACACGTACAAAGATTGAAGTTGCAATGAATGTACTTAACAAGGATGTAACCAAGGATTTGTTAACTTCAAATCTCAGTGATGTAACTTCACCGTCACCTCAGTATGCTGATGCAATAAGGATTATGAGATATCATCTGCCGCTCGGAAAGTACAAGCAAATTAAAAATAATGCCGGCATGATCATTTCAAACGCAAATATTAAGGATATCATGTGCTGATTTACAGTATTAATGATAATGCCTTGGATATATACGTATAAAATAAGCCTTTTTATTGAAGTAAGTCAACAAACAGCAGGTCATATTTATCCAAACGGGTGCTAATCTTCTCTTATAATTAATTGAATATGTTCAGGCTTAGATCTGAAATTAAAAACGGTATCTGTAGAAAATCAATTCTTCAGATACCGTTTATTTTAATTAAGTCAGAAATTTATTAAGCAGGGGTACAATGGTAACGTTTTTGTGACTATACCTTTGAAAATCTCTTGATTCCGTTTGCTGTATCAGTAAATATTGCTTTAGGTCTTGCAAGTATCTTTTCATTGTCATCAACTGACTGATATACAACAAGTTCTTCCATGGTCTCCGAGTGATTGGCTATACAGATTACCCTGTATTTGCTGCCCTTATAGTGCTGATATATGCTTCCCGAAATTATTTCGTTCTCATTTATAATATCTTCGCTGTTTGTTTCTGTTATCTCAGCCGTAACAGCAGATTCATTTACCATTATCATTGATGAAAAAGCAGGAATGGTTATGTTGACTGAATTGTTTTCAATTTTTATAGGTGTATTGTTAAGTACATCATTAAGCATGTCACATTCAACTGAAAATGATGCAGAATAGTCGTTTCCATCAAGATTAAGTGCAATATAAGCGGTTTGTTTATTGAGTTCTTTTTTGAAAATAAGCTGTTTATTACGTACAATTACAGTTGAATACTGTCCTGTTCTCAGCTCAGGATAAAGTCTGTATATCTTTCCGAGTTTTTTAAGATGTTCACAAAGCTTTGAACCTGTGTGAATCAGTTCCTGAAGATCAAGACACGGACGTAATGCTGAGTCAGAATTATTTGTCTTGGTACCTTCAGCCGCAAATTCGCTTCCATAATAAATTGAAGGAATACCAGGCATGGTGTACATAAGGGTGTATACATTTTCAAGAAGCAGCTTGTTGTTGAGCATACTGGCCAGTCTCGTGACATCGTGGTTATCGGTAAAGTTATATAAATTAATTCCTTTGTATATTCCTGAATTGCCCGACTGTCTGTTTATTGAATAATCAATCTCAAAATAATTCTGATCATTATGTGATGAATACAAACCTTTGTAGCATTCATAATTTGTGCAGCTGTCAAGCATTTCAGGATTTGCCCAGCGTTTATAATCTCCATGAATAAGTTCACCGACAAGCCAGAAATCAGGTTTTTTATTTTTACAGAACCATCGCATACGCTTAAAAAAATCAAAGTCAATGCAGTCAGCAGTATCAAACCGTATTCCGTCAATATCAAATTCATCTATCCAGAAACTTATTGCATTGAATATATATTCAACAACCTGCTTGTTACGAAGATTAAGCTTTACCAGATTAAAATGTCCGTTCCAGCCTTCGTACCAGAAATTGTCCTTATACGGACTTTCTCCACCAAAATTAAGATTCTGGAACCAACCGCAGTATGGTGAAGCACTTCCGTTTTTCTGTATATTCTTAAATGCAAAAAAATCCCTGCCTGTATGATTGAATACACCGTCAAGTATAACTTTCATACCGTTGGCATGAAGCTCATGACATATTTTTTTAAATGAATTGTTGTCACCCAGCCTTTTGTCAATCTGCATATAATCTTTTGTATCATACCCATGTTCAGTAGATTCAAAGATAGGACCGAAATAAACAGCGTTTATATTAAGGCTTTTAAGATGAGGAATCCATGAAAAAATCTTATTTAACCGGTATTCTGTTTCATTGCCGTTGTTAAATTGCGGTGCACCGCAGAATCCGAGAGGATAAATGTGATAAATGATTGCTTTGTCATACCAGTACCCCATAAAATATCATACCTTTCCTGAAAAATTATTTCTTTTCATTTTCCATATAAAATGTAGCTTCCATATCTGCTATACTCAGTGCCAGAGCAAGCGGGAACTTTTCAAATGCCTTTCCGATACTGTTTTTTTCTTCTGTACCCGAAAACCCCATGTGATATCGTATAGCAAAAGCCTCTTCACGTGAAAGACGCATAAAACCTGATATTATATACACTGACTTTTCACCGTGACCGTATGGAAGCTGATCATCAATACTATAGTAAGGTACCTTTTCCCACTCCCCACGTGAGTTTTTAGCATTTTTGAAATCCACCGTATAAAAGTTTATTTTACAAAGGTCATGGAGGAGAGATGCTATTGCAATTGTTTCATCATTGCATGAAATATTATACAGATCTGTAACACGGCTTCTGTCAAGGTAATCTTTAAGACAGTTGTAAACATTAACACTGTGCTCAACAAGACCACCTTCATATGAACCATGAAACCGTGTACTGCATGGAGCAGTAAAGAAATCACTGCTGTCTGAAAGCAGATATGTCAGTAATTTGTCAGAACCGGGTCGTGTGATATTATTTTTGTAAATTAGATCGGAAGAGCGTCGTGTAGGGA
>CALMUA010000087.1 GCA_937872775.1 uncultured Ruminococcus sp. | reverse complement strand
GCGCTTGGTGAATAATTCAGGATAAATTATTTTGTTTATCGTAAATATATAATAGAGAAGAATGGAGAAATACATGGACAAATATAAAAAACTGGCAAAAAATACGTTGATATTTTCTCTCGGTTCATTCAGCTCAAAAATTCTGGGAATACTGCTTGTGCGAATATATACTGGTTGCATGAGCAAGGGAGAGTTTTCGACTGTAACAAACATACAATATCTTGTAAATCTGATTGGCCCTATAGCATCATTAAGCATAGCAGAGGGAATATTAAAATATGGTCTCGACGAAAAAACACAGAAGTCCAAAGTATACACATCAGGAGTTATAGTCAGTATTTTAGGCATGCTGGCATTTACATGTCTGTTTCCGATTATCGGTTTATTCAAAGAATTCAAGCCGTATATATCATATATGATAATTTTTCTGTTTACATCAGAGTTCAGATGGGTAAATCAGCAGTTTGTAAAAGTAAAGAATTATTTGCGGCTTTATGCAATTGACAGTATAATGTCGGTGGTGAGTCTTGTTATTTTTTCATTATTGTTTCTGATGGGATTTGACATGGGCATAAAAGGATATATACTCGCACTTATTTTGTCTGACCTGTCATCAATAATTTTTCTTATATTCTTTGGAAATTTACAGGACGACCTGAAAATCAGGGAAGTTGACATAAGCCTTACAAAGAATATGATCCAGTACACACTTCCGCTTATACCAACGTCAGTATTATGGTGGGTAGTAAGCTCGTCTGATTCATTTATGGTTTCAAGATTTATATCTCCTGAAGTAAATGGTGTTTATGCTGTTGCATATAAAATACCTAATCTTATATCACTTATTTCAATTATTTTCTTCAGGGCATGGCAGATGTCCGCAATTACCGAATACAATTCAAAGGAAAGAAGAAAATTTTATACAAAGGTATTTGATTCATACCTTTCAATTATGTTTGTTGCATCAGCAGGAGTTATGTTTACTATTAAGATCCTGACAAAAATTATATCAGACAAAGAATTCTGGGATTCATATAAATTTGCTCCTTTTCTTATTATAGCTGTTCTGTTGCAGAGTTACTGTACATTTTTAAGCAGTATTTACAATGCAACTAGTCAGAATAAAAATTCTCTTAAGACAAGTTTGCTTGCTGCAATAATAAACATAGTACTGAATATAATACTTATTCCGTTCTTTGGTGCACAGGGGGCAGCGTTTGCAACCATGATTGCTTACTTTGTGTGCTTTATTATAAGACTTGTTGATACACAGCGTATAGCAAAATATTCAATTAGCTGGCGTAAAATAGGCACTAACCTTGTTGTTATGCTTATTATGGCAGTAGTAATACTTGCTGATTTTCCGCTTATGAATTTATGGCTTTTTATAGGCTTTGCATTTATTACCCTTATAAATATCGGACCTATTCAGAACACAGTGAATATGTTTTTGAAAAAACAAAGTATCGGACACAACAATATATAACTCAGACAATCACATGCTTATAGTGTTATTAAAAAAACGACTATACAAAAGTTAATATTAACTTTTATATAGTCGTTTTTAATAATATTATGCTTCAATTTTTATAAATGCAAAACTGAAAGGCTCAAGTCTAAGCTTGACTTCATCGTCTTTTTCAGCTTTTTGTTCCTGTTTTCCGACAATTATTTTATATTTTGAATATTTTTGACTAAGTGTACGACTTACATATTTTACCTTGTCAGAGCGGTTTATAAAGACAACAACAGCTTTGTTCTGACTTTGTTTAATACGTACAAAGCCTGTAATATTTTCATCAGAAAACAAGAATTTTGTAATTCCGTCTCTGAATACACTGCTGCTTTTTCTGAGCGTACTGAGCTGCTTTGTAAACTTGATAAGCTCCGTATCTTCATTTCCCCATGGGTAGCATCCACGGTTAAACGGATCCTTGTGTCCCTGCATTCCTGCCTCATCACCGTAATAAATACACGGTACTCCCGGTAGAAAATACATAAGTACCATTGCAAGCTTAAGAAGTTTTTTGCCATTCTCATATTGCTCAGGAGTCATTACATGTGATGCCATCCAATCCTTACTTTTTCCTTCATCTGATTCATCTCCTAGTGCTGTTATGGCACGTTCCACATCATGTGTTGAGATAAAATTCATAAGAACGTCAAGTACAGGCTTAGGGTAGTTTTCTATAATAGTCATTATTTTTGATTTAAACGCCGGATCACCTGTTTTTATATATGAAAGTATTGCTTCACGGAAAGGATAGTTCATTACGGAGTCAAGCTGTGCACCGAGAAGATATCTTCTCTTGATCCCATAGCTTTCTTTGGTTGAAGCGTCGTCCCATACTTCTCCTATGAGTACTTTTTCATTGCTTATACTTTTTACTGATTTATTTACATTGTAAATAAAATCATCAGGAAGTTCATCTGCTACGTCAAGTCTGAATCCTGCAGCCCCAAGTGACATCCAGTACTGAAGTATTCCATCATCATCACATATGTATCTTGTATACTTGTAGTTGTTTTCATTTATATTAGGAAGTGAATCAATACCCCACCATGCTTCATATACATCAGGATATGATGTGAACGTATACCAGTCATAGTATTCGCTTTCCTTGGAGTTATAAGCACCAACGCTGTCATAATAATTATATTTGTTAAAATAGATGCTGTTTGCTCCGGTATGTGAGAATACTCCATCAAGTATTATACTGATACCAAGTTTTTTTGCCTGACTGCATAATTCTTTGAATTCTTCGTTAGTACCGAGCATAGGATCAATTTTTTCATAATTTGCAGTACTATATCTGTGATTCTCGTGTGATTCAAAAACAGGATTCAGATATATACATGTGACTCCAAGACTGCTTAAATATGATAACTTTGAACTTATTCCCTCAAGATCTCCTCCAAAGTAGTCGTAATTCCATAAATTTGTTTTAGGATGAGGCGTATGAATAGGCGTTCCGCCCCAGTCATCTCTTATAAGTCTGCCTTCTGGTATATCCTGATGAACCTTGCAGCTTTTACAGAAACGGTCAGGGAAAATCTGATACATTACTCCACCTTTAAGAAATGAAGGCGTTCTGAATTCCTTGCTGAACACAGTCAACTGGAACATTTCACCGTCACCTATACTGCCTGTATGGGCATCTAATTTTTTAATATATGTCATGCTGCCATTAATAGTTACAAAAAAGCAGTAACAGTAAATACCAGTGTAAATTGTACTGAATGATGCAGTATAATAAGTACATCCGTCATCTGATCCTGTTTTATTCATTTTAATAAAACGTTTTTTAAAACCGATCTTGTATATTGTCATAACCGGTGCACTGTCGATCTTAAGGGAATCAGGGAGTTTAATTGTAAAATCACAAAATTCTTCCGACTTTATTGCACCGAATACAGATTTGTAAGATAAATCCCAGCTGTCATAAATTTTTTTCATTGAAAATACCCCGTTTCTTTTTGAATTTGAAGTAAATATATGATGAATATATTAGTGTATAAAATGACGGCAGATAAAATTTTCTGCCGTCATTGCAACTGTGACGAAATATAACGGCGCTGTATAAATATTAATGTGCAGATCTTATTGATAAGACCATGACATTTTGCTGTTAATGCATCTGAATTTTAATGTTCATATATTTTATTGATTATAACATTCCCCATATGTCTCTTGCATAGTCTTTTACAGCTCTGTCTGCAGAGAATATTCCAGCACTGGCAATATTATTGAGTGACATTTTAAGCCATTTGTATTTGTCATTGTATAATTCAGTTGAACGTTTTTGTGCTGCACGATATGAGTCAAAATCAGCAAGAACCATGTAAGGATCTGGATTCTGAAGAGAGTTAGCTATATCAGGGAAGGTAAATCCGTTTATTCCGTTGTACATACGGTTTACAGCCTGTTTTATAATGTCGTTTGAATCATAGTATCCTCGCGGATTATAGCCCGTGTTTTTCTTAGCAGCAACTTCATCAGCTGTCATACCGAATATAATAATGTTTTCATCGCCTACAGCATTTTTGATTTCAACATTTGCTCCATCAAGTGTGCCAAGAGTGATAGCACCGTTAAGCATAAGCTTCATATTTCCTGTTCCTGATGCCTCGGTTCCGGCAAGTGAAATCTGTTCAGAAATATCGCTGGCAGGCATAAGAAGTTCAGAAAGTGTAACTTTGTAGTCTTCAAGGAAGAATACGCTGAGCTTTTCAGAAATTTTAGGATTTTTTCTCAATTCCTCAGATATGCACCAGATCATTTTTATTATCTGTTTTGCAAGATAATATCCCGGTGCTGCTTTTGCGGCAAATATATAGGTTTTAGGTGTAAAGTCTGCATCAGGATTTTTAAGCAGATAATTATAATCAGCTAAAATATTAAGGGCGTTGAGATGCTGACGTTTATATTCATGAAGGCGCTTTACCTGAACATCGAATATACTGTCAGGATTAATCTCAAAATCAAGATTATAGCGATTTTTTGAATATCTAAGAAAGTTTTCTTTATTTATTCTCTTTATTTTTGCAAGCTCATCAAGAACAGATTTATCATTTTCAAATACTCCGAATTTCTTCAGTTCATCAGCGTCTTTGAGAAATTTATCACCGATTTTCTCTGAAAGAAGGTTGGTAAGTCCCGGATTAGACTGATAAAGCCATCGTCTGTAGGCAATTCCGTTTGTTACATTTTTGAATTTCAGAGGGAAATACTGATATTCATCTGAAAATACATCATGTTTGATTATTTCTGAGTGAAGCTTTGATACACCGTTTACACTGTGTGAGGCAGCAACACATAATGAAGCCATATGAATATGGTTATTTTTAATTATAGACATACGATTTGTTTTATCATATTCATTATCATCAAGCTGCATAAGCTTCTTGCAATATCTGTTGTTTATTTCTACTATGATAGAGAATATTCTTGGAATGATATTTTTAACAAGGTTAATATCCCACTTTTCCAGTGCTTCTGCCATAACTGTATGATTTGTATAAGCAAAAGTATTTTTAACGATATGCCATGCTTTATCCCATGAATATCCGCAGTCATCAAGAAGAATTCTCATAAGCTCAGGAATTGCAAGGGTAGGATGGGTATCGTTTATGTGAATAGCTACCTTGTCATGGAGGTTATCAAGTGTTCCATAAACAGACATGTGATTTGTTACAATATCACCGATTGAAGCTGCACAGAGAAAATATTGCTGCCTCAGTCTGAGTGATTTACCTTCAAGATGATTATCGTTAGGATAAAGAACTTTTGAGATAGCATTTGCAATGCTGTTCTGGCTTAACGCCTTTGCATAATCTCCCTGATTGAAGGTTGCCATATCAAAGCTTGGTGATTTTGCAGTCCAGAGTCTCAGTACAGAAACGCCGTCACTGTTATATCCTGAAACATACATATCATATGGTATGGCAAGAACAGTGCTGTAGTTCTGATGGGATATATGGTGATACTGACTATCCCAGTACTCATGAAGCTCTCCTTCAAAATGAACTTCAACTGCACGTTCAGGCTTAGGATCAAGCCAGACTTCTCCTCCTGGCATCCAGTTATCAGGAAGTTCTGTCTGCCAGCCCTCGTCTATCTTTTGCTTGAATATTCCGTATTCGTAGCATATGGAATATCCCATTGCAGGTATACATTGAGTTGCCATAGCATCGAGATAGCATGCTGCAAGACGTCCGAGTCCTCCGTTTCCAAGACCTGCATCAGGTTCGTTTTCGTAGATCATATCAAGATTTATATCATACTCTTTAAGCACACTGCGTACATTTTCAACTATTTTAAGATTATATAAACTTGTTTTAAGAGATCTGCCCATTAAAAATTCCATAGAAAGATAGTATACCTGCTTTTTTCCCTGAGAATTTATCCTGTTGGTGAAGCTGGCTCTTTTTTCATTGAGATGCTGCATTACTATAGTTGAAAGTGCATTATAAACCTGTGCATCAGCTGCATCATCGGGCGTTACATTATAATCTGAGTGTAATACCTTTATTAGTTCATGTTTAATATGCTCTTTGGACATTTTTTCCATTTAGTTCTCCATTCTCCGACGTAAAAAAATATGTGCGACAGATAAATAAGAAATGTGTCAGATTGGTTGATATGATTAATTGAGCATAACGTCGGCTACTCAAAATCAGTGATATATATAAATATTATACACGGATTGCTATATAAATTCAAGACTTTTAGGCTAACAAATTTAAATGATAAAATAAAATGTTGTCAATTAAATTACTATTAGTTATTGTGGCTATTAAAACATCGTCTAAAATGTGCATATATACAAATAAAGAGTATTCTTTAAGAAAATTACTATTTACTATTGACAATAAAACATATGGATGCTATACTGATAACAGAAGATAAGTAAAGGATATGAACAGGTCTCATGTGATTTGATTCTAAATTTTATTATCTTCTGTCTAACCAAAACAATGCCAATATACTCACTTATCCATTTCACTAATTTATTTCCAATATCTTTACTAATGATTATAATTCAGATTTACTACTTATGTAACCATACTGGTAAAAATTAAATATTGGGCAAACTTGCTGAAAAGCAAGGACGCAAAGCCAAGGGTCTAAACCATTACTGATGGTATGACAGCCAGCTGCACAATTTTTAAACGGCGACCATTATTAGTCGTTTATGGTTGGAATGAAAGGCTGATATCGTACAGGTATCAGCCTTTTAAATTTTTATAACAAATGTAAACATGAGAGTAATAAATTGGGGAGGTAATCATTATGAAAGCTATTAAGACATTATTAAGTACAGTATTATCACTGGCTTTTTCTATAAATGTAATATTTGTAGTTGCTCCAAAAGAAGCGGTGTCAGCAGAAATCTCATCACAAAACATCACAGAAGATATAAGAAATGGTTTTATAAACTTTCAGACAGGTATTGATATTAAACAGTATGAAATGTCAATGGATAATTTCCAACAGCTTAATGATATAATTAACCAGGTAATACTAGATCCTGATTTGTTTTATCTCAATCTTTCATCAATAAAATGCAGCGGAGCTTATGATGCAAATGGTAATGTGATTTTATCACAGGTAAAAGTAGAGTACGGAAACACTTATGAAGAATGTAAACCGGAAATAGATGAATTCAATCAGAAAACTGATGAAATAATAAACAACAATATAAATGACAGTATGACAGATATTGAAAAAGCTCTGAAACTTCATGATTATCTGGTTCTTAATACAAAATATGATACAACAGATACAATACCTGATCTTAATGGTGGTTCATCTGCATATGATATAATGGTCAAAGGTAATGGTGTATGTCAGGGATATGCACAGGCATACAGATATCTTCTTGGCAAGGTTGGTATAAATGCAATAATGGTAACAAGTGATGAAATGGTTCATGCATGGAATCTTGTTCAGATAGATGGTCAGTGGTATCATGTTGATGTAACATGGGATGACCCGGTTCCTGATGCTCAGGGAAGAGTAAATCATGAATATTTTATGTTAAGCGACAGTGAAATAGGTAAAGTTACAGAGACAAGAGAAAACGAACATTACAATTGGAACAGTAAGGGATTGACAGCGACAGATACAAGATTTGACAATGCGTTCTGGAATGATGTAAATTCTGAAATTTATATTTCCGCAGGCAGATGGTACTTTATAGACAACAAGGGCATGTACAGCACATATATTCCTTCAGAAAATTCAGTAAACACAAATGTAAGCATAGATGATGAAAAGTGGTATGTATGGGAAAGCGTAAACCAGTATTGGGGCGGCAAATATTCAAGCCTTATTATATCAGGCGACATGGTTTATTACAACACACCTACAATGATATACAAAATGAACCTTGACGGATCAAATAAACAGTCAGTTCAATATGTAAATCCGTATGATACAAAAGGTTATGTATATGGCATGATTCTTAATGATGATATGCTTTATGCAGTTATTAAGCAGGCTCCTTCTGACGAAGGAACATTATATGAAATAATGAACCTTCATCTTAACAATTATTCTTATATAGATACATTGTTAAAGTCAATATCAGATTTAAAAGACGGTGGTACTTCAGTATTTAATATGTCACAAGAGCCTGACAAGGTATTACCTGCAGAAGCAATCAATATGATAAAGGGTAGAAATGTTAATCTTATATTTGAATTTGACGGATATAGCTGGGCTATAAACGGTCAGAATGTAAAAGCATCACAGAATTTGAACCTTCAGATAGATGAAAATAAGGGAATAATTCCTTCAGACCTTCTTTTACAAACAGCAGCTGATAATAAATATGTAGAGCTTAATCTTTCACATGACGGACAGTTCGGACTTTCAGCAGATGTAAGTTATTATATAGGCAAAGAATATGCAAAGAAATCTGCAACAGTATACTATTATAATGAAGCAGAGAGAAAATTGGATAAAGAAACAGATATAAGAATAAATGACGATGGTTCAATGAAAATTTCATTAGAACATGCTTCAAATTACGCAGTAGTAGTAAATGAAAATACAGAAAATTATTTAGGCGATATTAATGAAGACGGCAGAGTAGATATTACAGATCTCACATTAATTTCACTTTACCTGCTTGGTGATGTACATATTTCAGAATCAGGCACAGTAAATGCAGATGTAAACCGTGATGGTTATGTTGACCTTGCAGATCTGGCAATGTTTAAACAGTACGTTATAAAGGATATAACATCATTTATACAGCATTAAAGAAATTTTCAAACAAATAGTGTTTTTCTCATATTTCCTTGGAGAGTGCTCCGGTTCACCAGAATCGGAGCATTTTCTTGTGCAACGAACCCCCCTGCTAATAAAGTGCACCCAAAAAGTCAGACTTATGAATAACAAATGAACCATCAACGTCTGATTTTGGAGAGGTAAATGTTACATTTAAGATAGATTGGTTTTAACCTGATGATGCTATATTTGACAATTTAATTATGAATACATCACATGGAGAAAAGATAATTTTATTACAATGGAACAATATATTCTCTTAATATACTGTTCGGGATACGTCATGATCAAACAGTAACCGACCTTATTAAAATAATTTAAAAACCTATTGACAAATTTGAAAAATAGAGTTATAATTGTAAAGGTTTATAGCTTTACAGTTGATGAATTGGAGGCTATTGTAATGGGAAAAGATCTTAATTATGCAATGCTTCTTGATTGCTATGGAGATCTGCTTACTGATAAGCAGAAGGATATAATGCAGCTTTATTATTACGAAGATTTATCACTTTCGGAAATAGCCGAAAACGAAAACATAACGCGTCAGGGTGTACATGATGCAATAAAGCGTGCAGAACAGTATCTTACAGGGTTTGAAGAAAAACTGGGGTTTCTGGAGAAAACAGAACAATACAAAAAAACGATAAAAAAAATTAAAGAATGCACATTAATAATGGATCAATACAATATAAAATATTCATATTCAAAAAATATTGCAGAATGTATAAATGAGATTACAAGTTGTATAGAACAAAGTGAAGAACTGTTCAGATAATATAAGGGAGGTGCTGTATGGCATTTGAAGGTTTGTCGGATAAGCTTAACAATGTATTCAAACGTTTAAAATCTCGCGGAAAGCTTAATGAGGCCGATGTTAAAGAAGCAATGAGAGAAGTACGCCTTGCACTTCTTGAAGCAGATGTAAGTTACAAGGTAGTAAAGGATTTTGTTGCTAAAGTGTCTGAAAGAGCAATAGGCGAGGACGTACTTAAAAGTCTTACACCTGCTCAGATGGTAGTAAAAATAGTAAACGAAGAGCTTTGCAGTCTTATGGGAAATTCCAATGCAAGGATAAATATGCCATCAAAGCCGCCGTGTATTATTATGATGTGTGGACTTCAGGGTTCAGGTAAAACAACACACGCAGCAAAGCTTGCAAAATATTTTAAATCACAGGGAAATCGTCCGATGTTGGTTGCCTGTGATATTTACAGACCGGCTGCTATCAATCAGCTTCAGATCGTAGGAGAAAAAGCTGGAGTAAAAGTATTTGAAATGGGACAGATTGATCCTGTTAAAATAGCTAACGAGTCAATAAAATATGCAAAAGATTACGGCCACGATATAGTAATACTTGATACTGCGGGTCGTCTTCATATTGATACAGAGCTTATGGATGAGCTCAAAAATATTAAAAAACAGACAAATCCAAGTGAAATAATGCTTGTTGTAGATGCTATGACAGGACAAGATGCAGTTAATGTGGCCAAGGCATTTGATGATGCACTGGGAATAGACAGTGTTCTGATGTCAAAGCTTGATTCAGATACAAGAGGCGGTGCTGCACTATCAGTACTTGCTGTAACAGGTAAGCCGATCAAGTTCGTTGGTATGGGTGAAAAGCTTGATGAATTTGAGCAATTCCATCCGGAAAGAATGGCATCAAGAATTCTTGGAATGGGCGATGTTCTGACTCTTATAGAAAAAGCAGAAAATGCTGTTGATATAAAAGAATCAGAAAAGCTTGCAAAGAAGTTCCAGGAAAACTCATTTGATATGGATGACCTTCATGACTATCTACTTCAGATTCAGAAAATGGGATCAATAAAAAGTCTTGTTTCCATGCTTCCGGGTGTTGGAGACAAGGTAAAGGATATGGATATTGATGAACGTCAGTTCCAGCGTATAGAGGCAATGATAACATCTATGACAAAGGCTGAAAGAGCAAAGCCGTCAATTATAAACCCTTCACGAAAAAAACGTATAGCATCAGGAAGCGGCATGAAGGTCGAGGATGTAAACAGGTTATTAAAACAGTTTGACCAGATGCAGAAGCTTATGAAGCAATTCGGTAAATTCGGAAA
>CALMUA010000086.1 GCA_937872775.1 uncultured Ruminococcus sp. | reverse complement strand
AAAGTTATATTATGCTATAATTATTTTTGCTATAAAAAAGAAACGGGATGATTAATTTGGATAAAAAATCAATACTGAGTTCATGCACTCTCTGCCCGAGAGAATGCGGTATTAACAGATTTGTCACAACAGGTTTCTGTGGATCACCAGCTGAACCTGTTGTTGCAAGAGCTGCACTTCATATGTGGGAGGAACCATGCATTTCAGGAACAGAAGGTTCAGGCGCTGTATTTTTTTGCGGATGTCAGCTCAGATGTGTATACTGCCAGAATTATTGGGTAGCAAATTCTTATACAGGAAAGCAGATTACTGATGACAGACTTGCAGAAATATTTATGGAACTTCAGTGTCAGAATGCCAACAACATTAACCTTGTTACTCCTACTCACTATACCATCTCTATAATAAATGCAATAGAAAAAGCAAGAAAAGCAGGACTTTCAATCCCTGTTATATATAACTGCAGCGGATATGAAAAGGCACAGACAATTGATATGCTTAAAGGATATATTGATATCTATCTTACCGATTTCAAATATATGAGTCCGGATATTGCAAAAAAATATTCAAATGCAGGAAATTATTCTGACATTGCCAGAGGAGCTGTTGAGCATATGTTCAGTCAGACAGGAAAACCTGTTTTTAATGAAAAAGGCATTATGCAAAAGGGAGTTATCGTACGACATCTCATGCTTCCGGAATGCGAAAATGACTCCAAAGATATTATCAGTTATCTTTATCATAAATATCAGGATGATATTTTTATCAGCATTATGAATCAGTATACTCCTATGTCAAATGTATCACCATATCCGGAAATAAACAGAAAGATAACATGTGATGAGTATGACAAAATAATTGACTATGCACTTTCACTGGGAATAGAAAATGCGTTTGTACAGGATGGTGAAACAGCATCTGAAAGCTTTATTCCGGAATTTGATAACTCAGGCGTATAATAATACTGAATAAAGTAAGGTTAAAAATTCATTCATATACAAGTGTATTTTACTATAGTATTTTATTATCAGAAAGCATTTTTATACAGACAAATTTATGTGTCATAGTTGCGTTTTCATTAAAAATATGATATCATTATGAATATGAAAAGGAGAATAAAATAATGAATACAATAACTCAGATTTTAACGGAAATAGTATCCGAAGCATTTGAAAAATGCGGTTATAATAAATCTCTTGGTACGGTATTTGTATCAGACCGTATTGATCTCTGTCAGTTTCAGTGCAACGGATCTTTTGCTGCGGCCAAGCAGTATAAGAAAGCTCCATTTATTATAGCGGATGAAGTTGCAGCTGTAATTTCTCATAATCCTGCATTTCTTAAAGTTGAAGTAGCAAAACCCGGATTTATTAATATGACTATGACAGATGAATATCTGGTTGAGCTTCTTGGAAAAATATCATCTGATGAATTCTCTGGTATTCCTCAGGCAGAAAATCCTGGTACAATTGTAATTGACTACGGCGGACCTAATGTTGCAAAGCCGCTTCATATAGGACACCTTCGTTCAGCAATTATAGGTGAATCACTTAAACGTCTGGCACGTGCATGCGGATATAAGGTTGTATCGGATGTTCATCTTGGTGACTGGGGACTTCAGATAGGTCTTGTAATTGCAGAACTAGAAGCAAGAAATCCTGACTGGGAGTGCTTTAAAGTTGATTTTAAAAAAGGTTATATTCCAGAACTTACTGCTGATATGCTTAATGAAATCTATCCATATGCAAGTCAGAAAAGCAAAACTGATGAAAGCTTTAAAATTAAAGCTCATCAAGCTACAGCAGAACTCCAGAGCAATCGTCCTGGATATATTGCACTCTGGAAAGAAATTCTCCGTGTATCAATTGCTGACTTGAAATCAAATTATGAAAAGCTCGGCGTTGATTTTGACTTATGGTACGGCGAAAGTGATGCCGACAAATATATCGATGAACTTATTGAAATACTTACATCAAAAGGACTTCTTTATGAAAGCGAAGGTGCAATGGTGGTTGATGTCGAACTTGAAAGTGACAAAGCACCTATGCCCCCTGTTATCGTTAAAAAATCTGATAACTCAAGCATATATGCAACGACAGATCTTGCAACAATCATTCAGCGCAACAGAGATTTTGCACCACAGAAAATATGGTATGTTGTTGACAAAAGGCAGGAACTACATTTTACTCAGGTATTCAGATGTGCAAAAAAAGCAGGACTTGTTCCTGAAGAAACTGAACTTGAACTTCTTGGCTTTGGTACAATGAACGGAAGCGACGGCAAACCTTACAAGACACGTGACGGCGGAGTAATGAGATTATCTGACCTTCTTGAAACAGTAACAAAAGCAGCTTCAGATAAACTTGACACATCGGATTTTTTAAGTGGTGAAGACCATAAAGAAATAGCACGTCGTGTAGGAGTGGCAGCTGTAAAATTCGGAGACCTCATAAATCATCGTTCGAAAGACTACATATTTGACATTGATAAATTTCTTTCATTTGAAGGCAAAACCGGAACGTATCTTCTTTATACTATTACAAGAATCAATTCTATACTAAAGAAAACTGATTCTGATAACAAAAATGATACTGTTACAAAGCTATATACTGATACAGAAAGAGAACTTATTTTATCAATCCTGCTTACAGGTGATGTATTCCGCTATGCAATTGATGAAAAAGCTCCTAATTACATCTGTGATAATGCTTATAGACTTGCTACGGTCTTTTCTAAATTTTATCATGACAATCACATTATAACAGAAACTGATGAAGAAAAGAAGAAAAACTGGATAGCACTTATCTCACTTACAAAGCGAATAATTTTAAAACATCTTGATATACTGGCAATTGAACCGGTAGAACACATGTAAAATATTAATGGTCTGCATTTATAATAAAATGCAGACCATTTTGTTTAAAAAGAAATTTTACTGGTATCAGACTTTGTATCACAGACCCAGATGTCAAAGATACACTTAACGGACTATAATTTCTTACATCCTGATTCTATTTCGTCGAGCATATCAAGCTGACCATCATTCGCCATTTTATCACTGTATTTTTTTCTTACTTCCTTTATAAATGACGGAACAGAGCTTTGATGATTTTTCAAAAACCATTCGACATGATTACGGATATATTCTTCTCTTATTTTTGGATCATTCAGATCATTAGGAACTCTTTCCATACGTTCATCAATTGAATCAAACCCCTCAAAAGGTCTTAAAAGCCTGTCCCTGCACATTTTTATGTATTCAGGATTAATGTCTATACCTATGCAGTTCCTGTTTGTATTCTGACATACTCTCAGGGCTGTCCCTGAACCAACGAACGGATCAAGAACCATATCCCCTTCATTTGAACTTGCAAGTATTATTCTTTCATATAATCCTTCCGGTTTTTGCGTAGGATGCTGAAGACGGTTTTTATTGCAGTAATGCATATGAGAAAATTTCCATACGTTTCCCGGATTAGCACCTCTCATATTATTGACGGACCGGTAAAATTTCTGAGGAATTCTTATATCGTCAAGATTAAAAGTAAACTTTTTGCTTTTTGTAAACATCAGTATATCATCATGACGAGGACTGAATCCTATTGTTTTTCCTATTCCCTGAGTATAGTACCATATGATCCATGAATTAAAATTATATTTCATTTCACTCTCAAGAATATTATATATATATGAAATATACCTCATACCCATAAAAATATAAGATCGGAAGAGCAC
>CALMUA010000085.1 GCA_937872775.1 uncultured Ruminococcus sp. | reverse complement strand
TTAAGTCAAATGATATAATTTTATTTGAGTTATTTAACACGCTTATTATGAGAAAAACACTATATCGGTCGGATATATTTGAAATTATGCAGCGGGAACTTAAGAATTCTGATAAATGCGAGGATTTCTCATCATTTGCAAAGCTGCGATACAAAATTGAACAGGATTTTATTAAAGATAATTATTCGTACACTCTTAAAGAGATTTATTCTGATTATTGTAAAGATGCAGAGCTTGGTTCTCAATGGGTTTTAAAACTTATTGATCTGGAAATCAGTACAGAATTAAAAAATGTTATTCCGAGAACAGATGTTGTTTCTTTACTTGATTATGCAAAAAGCATAGGAAAAGAAATCATTTTATCAGCTCCTTCCTATTTATCTTCAGAACATATAAATATGATCCTGACTGCATGCAGTATAGATCATGATTTATTTGATCATACATACAATTATCTGCCACTTTCTTTGAGCATTCATGAAAACAACAATAAAAAAATCCTTTACTTAGGAAACAAAGAATTTTTAAGTAAACATGATCTATCATATAACGGATCAGAATTTTTACCGGTTTACAGCAGCTCAGAGATAGCTACTGCCTTATTTGATACAAAATGGTCCCGATACAATAATGATTTTTATTGCCGTTATGTTATGGGTGTATTTATTTCACAGTTATTAAACTCCCCTTTTAAATTGAATCAGTCCGGTAAAATAGACATTGATTCTTTAGAAGAGATCGGATATATATTCTTTGGCCCTATGGTAAAATGCTTTATGGACAAACTCTATAAACAAGCAAAGGAAAAGGGGCAAAAAATAATATTTCATGCAAGGGACTGCTGGATATTAAAAAATCTTGCAGATAAATATTACAATAAATATGACGTTGAAAGTGTATATTTTCTTATATCCAGAAGAGCTGTCGCTATTGCCAGTATCAGAAATAATGATGATATCAGACAGGTATGTGAAATTTTTAAATTTAACTGCAAACATACATTTGAAAGATTCTGCAGTATAATTTTTAACATAAGTATAGATCAGAGTGATACTTATAAGAACACACTAATTGAGGATATTGACCTGGAAGAACTGTTTACACATATAACAGATTACTATTGTGAACAAATATTTCTGCAGGCAAAACAACAGAAAAAATACTTCTTTGAATATATAAACAAATTAAATATAGACATTAATGAATCCTTAGCTATGATCAACTTTGTCGGTGGAGGAATTACTCAGAATTTCCTTGAGAAGCTTGGATTTTATAAAACATGTGAATATTATTACTTTGGTCTGAGGCCTTCAGCAACAAATATGAATAGTTTAATATCTACTGTCATTCCTGTATTCGGAGTCGGTTCTTACTACACAAGCGTGAATAATGCCGTAATAGACAGGATGCATTACGAGGAAGTTATATTTACATCACCTCAGAGTCAGTTTATGGGGTTTGATGATAATTGCATGCCGGTATTTGCAAATGAAGGTATTAATACTGAATATGATGAAATAAAAAATGTTCACTATGGAATTGAAAAATATATAAAACAAACATATGATCTCTCTATTAACTTAGAAGATATTG
>CALMUA010000084.1 GCA_937872775.1 uncultured Ruminococcus sp. | reverse complement strand
TTTCTGGACAGGTGCTGCTCAGGATATGCTTGTGGCTATTATGGTTTATCTTTGGAAAACTGACGGAGAATTAAAGACATTTGGCAGGGTACTACGTTTGGTTAATAGTGTTCAGTACGACAAATCAGGAAAAATAGATTTTAAATGTGAATTGGCTCAGTGTTTTCAAACACATAATGTAGAATATCCGAACGATGTTGTGTCTGTCAATTGGGCTAGTATTCAGGGAACACCTCAGGAGACTTTAGGAAGCATATGCAAGACGCTTTCAACCAGACTTAGATTATGGGCGGTTGAAGATGTTGATGAGCTTACATCGGTTGATGAAATGAATTTTGACATGGTTGGAAAAGAAAAGACTGCAATCTTTCTTATTATTCCGGCTGCGAGACAAACGTATAAAGTTATTGCAAATATCTTTTATTCTCAGCTTTTTGAAAGACTTATGCTTATAGCCAACAGAGACTGCAATGGAAGACTGCCAATGCTTGTTTCTTGTGAGCTTGATGAGTTCCCTAATTTAGGTAAAATCCCTAATTTTAACGAAACTCTCGCTGTGGTGCGTTCACATAATATCAGAATATGTATTGTGCTTCAGGGGTTGTCACAGATAAAGGCACTATATGAAAAGACGTGGGAAAGTATTATTGGTAACTGTTCAATATTTACGTTTCTCGGTACGAATGATATGGATTCAAAAGAATATGTATCGAAAAAGCTTGGAAAAACGACTGTAAGGGTTGATTCTCGATCATATAACAGAGGAGGCAATAATGGTGGTGGTTCAGACAGTGAAAGTTATGTTCAGCGTGATTTGCTAGCACCTGATGAAATACCACTCGCTATTAAGGCAAAAGGTAAAGTAAAAAAATATGGTGGCAGCTGCATTTTGTTTATAGATGAGTATAAACCGTTTTTTATCCCGAAGTATGATACATTAAAACATGCATTAATTTCTCAAACAGGAAGCTCTTTTCCTAAAGATTTTAAAAACAATACTGATATAACAAAACAATATGCAGAAATTAAACAAAAAAGAAGTAAGCAGCATTCTCAGGATCTAATAGACTTTTTTGCTTTAGCTGCAGAGAAAAAAGAAATTGCAGAAAAAAAACTTGAGGCTGAAGCAGAAATTCTGGAAAAGCAGGAGCAACAAAGACTTGCTGAAAAATATGGAGATGTAGAATTCACTGATATTGTGAATAAAGATGATGAAAATAAGAGTGAAGTTGAGATCATTGATGAAGAGGATTTTGAAAACAGTATAAGTGATGATATCAATCCTATAATGAGTCAGTTTAATTTACAGGATTAAAATAATGGAGGTGTGACGTAATATGTATGATGAAAATGAACAGTTAAATAATCTGAAGAATACTGCTCAGCAATCAATTAAAATAGCGACTGAAATTTATAGATTAGCAAACAAAATTCAAGAGAAAGAAAAACTTTCTAAGTTGGATGCTATTGAAAAAGCACGTAATGAAATATTAAATCCGGATAAGGATTTTATATTTACAGGACAAACAGCTGATCTGAGATATTTTGATAAGTCAACGGCAATGCCAATTGATTTTGTTGATAGCATTGCAGATGAAAACCTTAAATCAGCAGTAAAGGATCAATTCAATATGGCAGCAAGAAAAGGTCTTGTAGTTATTGATCCTGATTCACAGATGATAGCTATTACAGATAAAGGTCGAAATTACATAGCTAAGAAAGAGTTTAAAAAACAATCACTGGAAAGCATAATGGAAATGGAAAGAATGCTTGACAGGTGTGTAATATTGGACGGTGTACAAAATGATCTGGATGTGTTCAGATTTATTGAGAAATTTAATCTCAGTGATATTCAGAATCTTGGGTCACCCAATAAGGGTAATAGTGTGCTTTCAAATTTTATGGATATGGCGAAGAAAGGCCTTATAAACGTTGATGAGAAAGGTGTAGTAACAATTACTGATAAAGGTAAAGAACTGCTTGGAAATCTGGGCGGTAAAGCAACTGAGTTGCCTCCCATAAAACACCACAAAAATATATAGATAAGACTCTGAAAATGTGATATAATAAAATCATAATGGAGGAGAAAACAATGGCAA
>CALMUA010000083.1 GCA_937872775.1 uncultured Ruminococcus sp. | reverse complement strand
ATTTGCATAAAAAATTTATATGATACTATTTTTGATTTGAAAATCCGAGACAAAAAATATTAACTTTAATGCTGAAGGTTTGTTTAATATTTTAAAATTCCTTGACTTTTAAGCCAAAAAGATTTAAAATAGAAGTATTGCATTTATTCATATTTTGCAATTATATTTGATAGGCCATTGCTTATTAAATTGTGTCCTTTAAATGACACATAAAACAAAACGCATTTACCTGTTACGGAATCAAATATTTTTTAATCTCTCAAATACATAATTGCCTTTACAGATATATTATAAATTAAATAGATCATTATGGAAAATTAGTTTCTTGAAGTTTAAAAATTAAATATTATTATGTACCGGTTTCACAGGTATGCGTTTAATACAATTTTTAATTATCTTACCAGTGAAAGGAGGAATTATTTTCCATGTTGACAACAGTTGTTGTTGGTTTACTAGCTCTAGTAATAGGTGCCTGCATATCAGGTGTTATTTGTTTTAAACAAGGTATTTCTTACAGGCAAAAGCAAGCTGAGTCTGCAATTGGTTCTGCTGAAAAAGAAGCCGAAAGAATTATTGAAAACGCTAATATCGAATCTGAAAGCAAGAAAAAAGCTGCACTTGTTGAAGCTAAAGATGAAATTTACAAATTAAAATCAGAGGCCGATAAAGAAATCAAAGACAGACGCTCAGACATTTCAAGACAGGAAAGAAGAATTCAGCAGAAGGAGGAAAACCTCGACAAGAAAAATGATAATCTTGAACGTAAAGAGGAAGTTCTCCAGAACAAAATCAAATCAGCAGATGAAAAACTCAGTGAAGCTGAAATAATCAAGAAAAACCAGATGGATATTCTTGAAAAAATCTCAGAATTCACAAGAGAGCAGGCAAAGGATTATATTATATCACAGCTTGAATCAGATCTTGTGCATGAAAAAGCGCTTAAAGTTTCTAATTATGAACAGCAGATCAAAGATTGCTGCGATGAAAAAGCCAGAAATTACATTTCCCTTGCCATTGCAAAATGTGCAGCTGAACAGGTATCAGAATCATCTGTATCTGTTGTAGCACTCCCTAATGATGAAATGAAGGGACGCATAATAGGACGTGAGGGAAGAAACATCAGAACCCTTGAAACTCTTACAGGTGTTGATCTTATTATTGATGATACACCGGAAGCAATAACATTATCATGTTTTGACCAGGTAAGACGTGAAGTTGCAAGGATTGCTCTTGAAAGACTTATTGCAGACGGACGAATTCATCCTACAAGGATTGAAGAAATGGTTGACAAGGCAAGACGCGAGGTTGAACATAAAATCAAACAGGAAGGTGACCGTGCTGTACTTGAAACTAATGTTCACAATATTAATCATGAGCTTATCAAACTTATCGGACGTCTAAGATTCCGTACAAGCTATCGTCAGAACGTCCTGAATCATTCTATTGAAGTAGCACAGCTCTCAGGAATACTTGCTTCTGAACTTGGCGTTGATGCTAATATGGCAAGGCGTGCAGGACTTCTCCACGATATAGGAAAGTCTCTGACAGCTGAAATAGAAGGCTCACATGTTCAGATAGGTGTAGATGTATGTAAAAAGTACAAGGAAAGCCCTGAAGTTATCCACGCTATTGAAGCCCACCATAATGACGTAGAACCTACCACAGTAATTGCTTGTATAGTACAGGCTGCAGATGCTATCTCAGCTGCAAGACCTGCTGCAAGAAGCGAAAATTACGAAAGCTATATCAAACGTCTGCAGAAGCTTGAAGAAATATGCTCATCATATGAGGGTGTTGATAAATGCTTTGCCGTTCAGGCAGGCCGTGAAGTCAGAATTATGGTTGTACCGGAAGTAATAAATGATGAAAAAATGGTTCTGGTCGCACGTGATATAGTAAAGCAAATTGAAAATGAAATGGATTATCCTGGACAGATAAAAGTTCACCTGATCCGTGAAAGCCGATCAATAGAATACGCTAAATAATAGTAAAAGATACCCTACCACAAAAAGTAGGGTATCTTTATCTGAAATGAAAGGATTTGTTTTTAGTATGGATGAGAAAAACCAGAAAATGCATAAGACTATTTTCCACACAACGGAAAAGTCTAATTTTATCCTTAATATGACCTATGAGCAGTTCAACAAATTTGCTTCTTATTCATTAATTATCGGATTTATTATTCTTTCTGTAATTTCATGTGCAACTGAACTTATAGCGTGTAAAGCATCTACAATAGGTACCAAAGGCGGTCCATTGTGGGAGGATTTTGAAAACTCTGAATTTATATATTCTATTTTCCATGACTGGCGTGCACTACCTTCATTTGCGCTTGCTGTTGTAGGAATATTAGGTGCAAGTATATTTATTATAGCACTTATCAAACAAACGCTTACTAAAAAACAAATAATTCCGTGCATTGCAGTTCTTGTAATGTTCATATTTATGTACATATCCTCGTTAAATTCATTTTCAGGTATACCGGATTATACATGGTTTTTAGGATACAGATTCAGCAGATATGAAGGATTTATGACATATCTCAGTTACATGCTGATATTTCTCGGGGGTATATCAATATCAGACAAGGCTGCCGTAAAACGAATATTTGATGCTTTTATAATAATAATATCCGTACAGTGCATATGGTCAGCGCTCCAGTGGATACCATCATTCCCTGGATTCTATCATAGCCTTATGTATGAGGCAAATTCAAATCTTAATCTTCCGAGCGGAACTACAGGAAGTCCTATATTTCTTGTATCACTTCTTTCGGTGGGGCTTTCAATAGCACTTGCCGGATCATGCTCTGATAAATCTGCTAAGCGACGTTTATTATATAAAATAGCTATTGTCCCGTTTGCATTTTTTATGATAAAAACTCAGACTCTTATCGGACTTATATCTGCCACAGTTATAACCGTTACTTTTTTTATTATCACTATAATAAGCAAAAAAAAGAAAAGTGCTGAATTTAAACCTTATGTATCGCTTCTTCTGATGATCGGGGGCTTCGCAGCAGCACTGCTGATAATATTCATCACCGGCTTTAAGATTTATGACGGCAGTATAATGTGGCAGGATGGCTTCAAAAGGCTCTATTCATTCGGAGAGTATCGTTTCAAAGAAGATCACCCGTTTGAAATAGACAATATATCATCATTATACTCTTATCTCTGGGATAAGGCCTTTGAATATATAAAAAAATTTCCTGTAATAGGTGTTGGTCCTGACGGCTTTATAATTCCTCAGATGGATCCTGATCCGGGACTTATGTTAAGTGGATATAAGCCTGACTTTACATTTGACAGACCATACAATGAATATTTGTTCTATGCAGCCTCATTCGGAATTCCGTTCTGTATAAGTTTTGTTGCTGCAATAGTATATTCCCTTGTAAATGCTGTAAAACAAGCAGCAAAGTTCTTTTCACAAAAAACGGACTGGATCTTCTGTGGTGTTTTAATAAGTATTGTATCATACATATTTATCAGTGTTATAAACACAAGTTCCCCTACTGTTTCACCGTTTATATGGCTGATATTAGGCATAAGCTGCAGCAGTCTTAAAAAATCTGAAGAACAAAAAGTACACAGTTAAGTCTTATATAAATAAAAAATTACAGTATCTTCAGAAGATACTGTAATTTTTTATTTTGTATTATCTATATTCCATCTGAAAGTACATACACTGTTTGACTTCGTTCCATCAAGAACATTATTATAGAAATATGTATCCAGATCATTGTACCTGTAATTTGATTTCATCTGTTCCCTGTCTGTTATCCTGGCAAGCTTTGCTTTTACCATATCAGAACCTATATTGCGCTGGATAACAGGACCATATTTATTTTTTGATCTTACAAATTTTATTATTTCACGTACAGAAATGATGTTAGGATCTGAAACGTTATATATTCCGATGTACTTTTTGTCATCTGCTATTTTCATAAAGCATAGTATAAAATCCACCAGATTGTGAAGGCAACAAAACTGAAATCCATAATCACCGTTACGGTATACAAACATTTTTTCATCCGAATCAAGTATCTTGTTAATAAGATTATCAAGATAACTGCTTGTATATATAGGTGCAATTCTCAGCACAGCAGCAATCATTTCAGTCTGCTTGTTTATTGAAGATGCAAGTTTTCTTTCTGAATCGTATTTTAACTTTGCATAGTTTGTCGTAAGCCTGAGTTTATCTGTTTCACGGATAGGTTCTCTTGTTTTAGTTAACTCATATACCTGACTTGTACTTATAAGAATGAATTTCTTAACACCGGCAGCAACAGATGATGTATATATAAAGCTATCAAAGACCGCACTCCGTTTAATTTCCTTTTCAGTTATAATATACCCGAG
Organism: uncultured Ruminococcus sp.; assembly: GCA_937872775.1. Taxonomy (GTDB): domain Bacteria; phylum Bacillota; class Clostridia; order Oscillospirales; family Ruminococcaceae; genus HUN007. The sequence goes on along the minus strand of CALMUA010000083.1, from coordinate 20,230 downwards.
GTCATTATCAACAGTACATGCACAATGGACTACAACATCAAATTTTTCCTCCTTGAACAACCTGTCATATACATCTCTGTCATATACGTCAGCCTGAACAAATCTGTAATTTACTTTTCCTTCGTTATATTCACTTGGATTTATATCAGTTGCAGTTACTTTGTTTTCCTTTTTCAATATACCGGAACAGATTTTTTCACCAATCAGACCACACGCACCAGTAACCAATACATTCATATCCCACACTTCCTCTGCAATTTATTCTTGATATTATATAAAAACTATAGTATAATACATTTAGTACATTTTACACTATAATTATAACATATTACCGTTATAAAATCAATATATTAATAATAATATAACATAATACACAAAAAGGATTGTCCTATATGCCTAAAATTGAAGAAAATATCAACAGTGTCAAACGATATCTTACACAAAATTCCTATCTCAGAAACAAATTTGGAAAAAAAGTTGTTAAACTGTCACTAAATGCCGGAATGAACTGTCCTAACAGAGACGGAACCAAAGGTACTGGCGGATGCACTTATTGTTCTGCTTCATTAAGCGGTGACTTTTCAGGGAACAGATCTGATACCATAACCGAGCAACTTACAGCACAAAAGGAACTGCTGTCACATAAATGGCATGACTGCTTTTATATTCCGTATTTTCAGGCTGGTTCAAACACCTATGCACCGGTAAATATACTGCGGCCGATGTTTGATGAAGCTCTGTCATTTAATGATTGTGTAGGCATTTCAATAGCTACACGTGCAGACTGCATAACAAATGATATGGCGGAGTATCTTTGTTATCTTGACAGCACAACATATCTGACCGTTGAACTCGGACTTCAGACGGTATTTGATAATACAGCAGTAAAAATAAACCGGTGTCACACATATGAAGAATTTCTCACAACATATAATTTTCTTCATAATAAAGGGATCAATGTATGTGTTCACATTATAAACGGTCTTCCCGGTGAAACACGTGACATGATGATTGAAACTGCTGCAAGGGTAAGTGCTCTCAGACCACACAGTATCAAAATACATATGCTTCACATAATTAATGGCACACAGCTCGCAGAAGAATATAATCGTCATCCTTTTAATATTCTGGGACTTCAGGAGTATATAAATATAGTCTGTGACCAGATAGAAATTATGCATCCTGATACAATAATTGAACGTGTAACAGGTGACGGAAACAAAAATACATTAATTGCACCGTTATGGACTGCAAATAAAAAATCTGTAATGAACGGAATTGATAAGGAACTTATCAGAAGAAACTCTTATCAGGGAAAACACACACAAAGGGCTGCCTTTTGAGGCAGCTCTACTTTTTCAGGTAATACCTTCGTTTGCATCTTTAATTAATGTGTCCATAACATTATAACACGCTGATACTGTTTCTGCCCATGAAGCTCCGCCCTGGAGCGAAGCACGTATACCGTATTCACCGCTGTCAAGCGTATCTGCAATATCAGAACTTACCCCTGTGTAGAAATCAAATACAGGATTTTTAATTGCCATCTCTGTCATAGTATCTCTCATATCTATCATTTCCTGTGTCCATCCATATGAATCAACAACAAGATCATTTCCTATTTCACCCATTCCTTTATTAAGAAGGGTTGCTCTCTTACATTCTACAAATTTTGCCACACCTTCAGGATTTTTTCCTCCGGAAACCATAAGATATCCTTCTACATTAGCAGGTATGTAATACTCATCTGACTCTGGATCTTTCGGCATTGGCACGAAAAACGCATCCTTTCCCAGAGTTTTCTGCCATTCATCAGGGGATTTGTATACTGCCCATAATCCACATGGATAAAACAGCTCCTTACCCTCGCCGATAAACGACGGCATTTCCTTCCAATCAAATTGTTCCTTATCTATAACGCATCCTGATCTGTATAAGTCAGCCATAAAATTCTGAGCTCTTTCAAGGTTTGGATCTCTGAGATTATTTACAAGCTTTCCGTTTTCAAGTCCGATATAAGGAACACCTGTTGTCAGTGAAAGTGCTGCCTCTGTCCAGAATCCATCCAGACCATAAAGACCGTTATCAGGGTCTGAGAATTCTTCCAGAAGCCCTTTAAACGTATTCCAGTCCCATTTTCCTTCTTTAAAAAGCTCTGCCGGATCATCCAGGCCATATTCTTCTATAGTTTTCTTATTATAGAATACTGCTGTATTTCCTCCGCTTATATCAGTACAGATAATATAGTGATTTCCGTCCCATTTGAGCATATCATTTGCATCCTTGACATCACTCCATAAATCCTTATTAAAATCTATGTAATCATCAACAGGAGCAAACATTGATTTTATTGCACCTTTAGGAAAAGCATCAGCATCACCAGCCGGAAAAAAATCTATTCCCTCATTTCCGTTTATTGCCGTTGCCAGTTTTTCATATCTTACTGACCAGTCAACGATTGTTTCTTCTATTTTTCCTCCGTATCTTTCCTGGAAAACTGCATATTCAACATGGGTACCATCTGAAAATCCCCAGTTGGCCATCCACTTTATTGTCTTGTTCTCAAGTTCACCTGTAAGTCTTTTATCTGATGCCGCTATTGATGAAAGCTCCTTGCGAATAGCCGGATCAAGCTTGTCCTCACTTGAACTGTTCTTTGATGAATTACATGATGAAACTACTGCTGTCATTGATATAGCCATTAATGCTGCCAATACTACTTTTGTCTTTTTCATTCAGTTCAATCCTTTCATAAATATAACTTACCCCCGCCTATAAGACATCAGGTTATACTTGCATCTACGATATTCAGGCGGTATCTTTTACATCAATATAAATCTGTTTTTATTAATATCCCAAAATTGCATTTATATTATTAGTATAACAAATTATTATTTATAAGGTCAATTATCATTATGCAATATATTATATATATAATTGTAGTAATATTAAACAATTCTCTGTTGGTGATTTTTTCAACACTATGCTTATTTTAAACAAGCTATGGCTTACTAATACTACCGTAAATTTTTAATATGTTATAGTTAATATATAAATATATTACTCACTGGCATGATCTATGCCCTGGTGCAGCATTGTATGCACATGTGAATCTGATAAGGAATAAAATACAGTTTTACCATCTCTGCGATATTTTACAAGACGAGCCTGCTTGAGCACCCTTAACTGGTGTGAAATAGCAGATTGCTGCATATTTAATATCTGTGCTATGTCACATACACACATTTCATTTTCAAGAAGTACAAATAGTATCTTTATTCGTGTGGCATCACCGAAAACCTTGAATAATTCAGCTACATCATAGAGCATTTGCTCAGCAGGCATTTTACCGGAAATTTTTTTTATTATGTCAGTGTCTGTATAACTGTTTTCACACATCATTTCATTGCCCATATTATTCCTCCGTTTTATATTGTGCAGCTTTAAATAAGGATTGCCCGTTTTTAACGTGACAATGTGCAGTATAGTTGCACATTATCATTCAGCAGGAGATATGACTCCTGCTGAATGTGAATATTTTACTCACCGCCTCAAAGGTGGGTAAAATATTGCCTCAGTCATATCATATATAATTATACACCGTAATACTTCAATGTGTCAACTTGCGGTAAAGAAAAAACAGAATTTAAAACCTTTTCACCAAATCAGATACTCTTAAGACAATTTCCGTCATCCCCTTATTTTATCCATTGACAAACACGTAATAGTGTTGTAATGTAAAAATATATAACTTAGGCAGTATGAAGCTATGCTGCACATTGTCACGTTAAAAATGGGCATACCCTTATTTGAATAAAATACAATTATATAAGATACAGCTTGAACTCATTGTCTTAAGAAAGGACTGACTCGATAATTATGGGTTTTATATATGAAAATATCGGCTCTGTAATAATAGTTGTTATACTAGCGCTTGCTGTTACCGGTGCAGTTATCCACTTAATAAAGAACAGAAAAAAAGGAGGCTGCTGTGGCTGTCCTCATGCATCCGAATGTAAGCGTCTATGCAAAAAAGACAAATAAAAAATCCGGTTTGCCCCAGATCGGATTCTTTATTTGCATTGATAATTAATATATGATAAAATTATATGGCATGTCTAATATTATTTTTCGGAGGAATACAAATGAATTTTTCATTAACCACTGCAAAACAGGGACTAAAAGACGGAATTCCTATAGGGCTCGGCTATCTTTCTGTATCATTTACATTCGGCCTTATGGCTGCAAATCAGCATCTCTCTGTACCTGAGGCAGTTATAATCTCAATGACAAATCTCACCTCTGCAGGACAATTTGCAGGACTTGACATAATATCTTCTTCGGGTTCATTTGCTGAAATGGCACTTACCCAGCTTATTATAAACATACGATATGCTCTTATGAGTCTCTCTCTCTCGCAAAAACTTGATAAATCATTTACTACTCCCCACAGACTTATCACAGCATTCGGTATAACTGATGAAATTTTTGCAGTAGCATCTTCAAAGGACAAGCTTATAAATAAAAAATATATGTATGCCCTTATACTAATACCTTTTCTTGGATGGAGTCTTGGTACTCTTGCAGGTGCTGCAGCAGGCGGGATACTTCCTGCAAGACTTAAGTCTGCACTTGGAATCGCAATTTACGGAATGTTTCTTGCAATAATAATACCTCCATCAAAAAAAAGCAGGGGCGTTCTTGCAGCTGTTATTATTTCATCTTTAATAAGCTGTCTTACATATTATCTTACAAATATAAGCTCAGGATTTTCAATAATCATCTGTGCTGTAGCAGCTGCCGCTGCTGCCGCACTATTTATGCCGGTAAATAACGACGAAAAAGAGGAAGAAACCAAATGAAGCTTATAATATATATACTTATAATGTCGCTGACAACATATCTGATCCGCATGCTTCCTTTCGTTCTTTTCAGAAAAAAAATAAAATCCAGATTTATAAAGAGTTTCTTATTCTATATCCCGTATTCAGTGCTTGGCGCAATGACTATTCCGTATATTTTCTACTCAACTGATAATGTTATTTCCTCATGTGTGGGCTGCATTACTGCTTTGATTATGTCAGTAAAGAATAAATCACTTATAGTTGTAGCTCTTGCTGCATGTATGGCAGCTTTTATAACTGAAATCATTATTTCCTGTGTTCCCATGTAAAAAGCAATTGAACACAGCATAATTTAACCCTTATAAATTATTCATCCGGCCTGATACTGCATAGTACCGACCGGATGAATTCATATTCTGACTTCAGTGTCTTCTGTCATTTAAAAGGTCAACCTGATTTTTTATCGGAGTCTGATTTTTATGCTTTTTGTTTTCGTACAGTCTTCTGTCAGCATTTGTCATAAGCTGATCAATTGTTTCATTATCCATGGAATTAAAACAGTACACACCCATACTTATATCAACGTTATACGGCTTATTACTATGTTTGTTGAAATTCTGAGCATATTTTTTTATTCTTGTACATATTGAGTTGACCTGAGAATTATCAATATCAACAATAAATGCAACAAATTCATCTCCGCCTATTCGTCCTACTATATCTGATACGCGCAGATTGTCTTTAAGTATAGAAGCCGCTTTTTTTATCGCAAAGTCACCATCATCATGACCGAAACTATCATTAATAATTTTAAGATTATCAAGATCTGCAAAAATCACTGCACCTGTACAGTCCTTATTCTTATATTTTTCAAGAATTTTTTCTGATTCTATAAGAAATCCTCTTCTGTTAAACACACCCGTCAACTGATCTGACACAGATTCATGGCTTAAAATAGCGTTTGCTTTCTTTACCTCAAGCAGTGCACCTTCAAGCAGATTCATAAATCTTGTCAGTTTAATTGATGTGCATATCTGTTTGCATATGTTGTCAATATTGGTTAATCTGTTGAATTCTGTTTCAACAAGCAATATGCCATATTGTTCTTCATTAAAATAAAGTGCCTCAAGAATCATTGTTTTTCTTCGTTTTTTTGATGTAAAACTGTTATCCATAAATTTTTCTGAGGCAATAACCTGTTCCTCCTGAAACGGAACTGTACATATTTTGTCTTCACAAAATGCTTTTAGATAAATATTTTCAGGACGTTCCCATTTTGCAGAAAGATGCTTTGTAGCAGTATTAAGAATTGATTTTTCATAAATATAAATATAGATACTTTTAAAATTTATATTTGAAACATTATGCATCAACAGTGAAAAGCATTTTTCCTCATTTTTTCCGTTGGCCATCATATCATTTGCTAATTTTGAAAATACGGATAAATCTGTAACGGTTTCTTTTTCATTGTTTAAATATTTCTCAGCATAATATCCACTTATATGCTTATACATCATCTCAAATGCAGAATATATCATTATGCTTTTTTCTTTTGAAAATGAGTTTCTGAGTGCAATCTGCTTTAATATATATATCATGGAATTAATGGTATCAAGAGTTAAATATGAAATATTATTATGTGTCATAAGGTCAGACACATACTCATTTATCTTAATATCAAAATTATTGCTGATTACTATTTTATCAATTATTAAGTTCAGTAAATCATCAAGTGTTTTTTCCTGCGATCTAGGAATAATATCAATTGCAGAATTTTTTGCAATGTATTTTTTGATATTATTTATAAGTACATTTCTGGGAAGATCAATTTTTAATTCATCATAGTCGAGTTCATCATTATTACCAGCATTGCAGCCGCAGGACTGTCTTATTACAAGAGATGAGCTTACATACTGATTCTCAACATGTCCGTTCTTATAGTATTTCACCGCCATTTCAACAGAATGATATCCCATACTCATAATAGATGATTTTACAGTTGTAAGAGGAGGCTCTATAACACTTGAAAATTCGGCATCATCAAAACCCGTTATAAGTATATCTTTTCCTGGCTTTATGCCTCTTTCCTCAAAAACTTTGTATGCTGCCAGAACCATTGAGTCATTTCCAAAGCATATTGCTTCCGGCATGTCATCTGCATTTCTGTCAAGCAGTTCTCTTATTTCACCTTCGCAAAATTCGGTGAAATCTGCATACACTACATATTTTTCATTGTATTCTATTCCGTTTTCACGAAGTACTTCTTTGTAAACATTAAGTCTTTTATCTGCAATAGCCAGATCCTTGGGTCCGCTTACAAATGCTACTTTTCTTTTTCCATGTCTGCATACAATATGCTCTATTGTTTCTTTAAGTCCATCAAGGCCGTAAACGATATGAGGGTAGCTATCAAGCTCTGATTCCATTATTATAAGTTTCATTCCGCTATACTGGTCAAGAAATTGTTTTGTCTGTTCACTATCCAAAAAAAATCCTATAATTCCCATTGATATAAGTAAAACATCAATATTTTTTTCAGAGATATAGGAGTACAGAACGTTGTTCTGGTATTCATATTCTGAAAGATCAACATTTTTCCATTTGGCATTTATTTCTCTTCCGGGAACTATAAGAAGATTCAAATCGTATTCTTCTGCTGCAATTCCAGCACCTTTGCACAACAATGCCGAGTAATCATTATAAATATTATTTATGATTAATCCAACATTGATTCTGTTATTATTTTCTATAATAATCACCCCATTATTAAGACACGTATCCTCATATGCTTATTTTATGCATATTTATATATCATCACGATTTCTTATACAATTATTATGATACAACGCGAGTTGATTTTTGTCAAGTTTTTATTATAATAATAATTTTTATTCTGTTTTAGTATATTTTTTTGTAAAATATACTAATCCAAAAAAGATTTTTTATGAACATAATGGATTGTCGGTTTTTAACATTGCAATTTGCAGTATAGATTCACAATGAATTAAATTATCAAATTTTTCGACTGCCTGAACTCAAATATGTCCTTTGCTGCCAGAGTCGAAGGACATATTAAGTTAGTAATATTAATTTTATTTTAACAGAATATCTCTGTTGTTTCTGATATAATGAAATAAATACTGCTGTGCTATTCCCTCATACCCTTTTGTACATTCAGGCATACCATCAGGATAGAAGTTTTCCAGTACACGTTTTATCCATACATCCACCGGGTATGCTTCTGTCCTGTACATTCCATATAAAAGTACGCAATCAGCAACCTTAGGACCTACACCTTTAATAAGCATCAGTTTCTTTTTAGCTTCATCGTATGAAAGCTCTGATATATGATCAAATCCTATTATTCCGGACGATATCTTAGCTGCTGCATCAACAATATACTTTGCCCTGAATCCTGATCTCAGATACTGGAGTGTTTCTTCATTTTCATTTGACAGCATCTGTGCTGTCGGAAATTGATCGTATTTACTGCATAGCCTTGAGATTATTCCTTTTATTCTTGGAATATTATTGTTCTGTGAAATAATAAAAGAACACAGACATTCCCATGGGTCCTGCCTGAGCAAGCGTATGCCACCTGCAAATCTGCATGCCTGTTCAAGTGTTTTATCTTGGGAAAAACGCTGTTTAAGTATGCCATAATCAGTATCCAGATCAAAATATTTTATCCATATATTTCTCATGCTCTCTTCTGATGTATTTCTGAGAATAAATCGGTCGCTTTCCTGAACAATCTCAAGATAATTACCTAGAAAATATCCGCAATATGTTTTTTCCGATATTTTTGTCCACCTGAACGCCTGACCACAGTCAAGCGTTTCATCAAGGTCAAAATCCTCCTGATATAAAATTATATCATTATTATACCTTTCAAAATTCATATTCAGCACTTCTTTCGTTTTTTCAATTTAATAATCTGATAACGAATATATAAAAAATAAACGGTTTTACTTTGAATTTCGCAGATTCATATATGCCTCCTGCCATCTTGAAGGTGAGAGCATATTGACTTAATTATAGCTGTTATATTATATCACACTGACCAACTTAAATCAATAATATAATTTTACTTATAAAACATATATTGGATATATCAATATCTAAAACCGCATTTAAACAATATCAACATCGTAAAACCCCATGTTTTCCACTGTTTCAACAGAGTTTTCGACATAATTAAGCTTGGTTTTCAACACAATTACGCTGTTTTTTCAACTCTTTCAACATTTTTTTCAACAATAATATCTATTATTTTACTGTATATTTTTTGTAATTCAGTCAAAACTCTATTCTGTAACATGATAGATCTAAATAATCACAGAAACTGGAGGCTTTTAAATGGTTAAAGGTGTAAATAAAAAAATTGTTGAAATAAAGGATACAGGTAATATCTATTTTGAAAAAGCAATCCTATATGTACGTCCCCAGATGACTGACACCCCGCAGAAACATCTCCTTAAGGAAGCTAAATTTTACCTTAGGAAAACGTATCCGTCAGAAAGAAGAAACAGTCTGTACTCAATAAAAAAATTTCTTATTATCGCGGCAATATTAACCGTAATTACTGCTGTAATTATATTCACAATTTTATTATGAAAACTAACATTAATAATTATTCATTTTTTTATTGATAAAGCATTGTTTTTTATGTGGCAAAATGATATAATTAAAGTTATTATGGAATGCTAAAAAATAAAAAATTAAAGTGAGAATTAATTATATAATGAATAATAAAAATAAACATCAGGACAATGAATATCAGGACAATGAAAATGTAATATTTGGAAAAAATCCTGTTATGGAGGCATTAAAAGCAAACGAACCGATAAATACAGTTTATATCAGCGGTTCAGGAACTATTTTCAGCAAAATATCAGCAATGGCGCGTGAAAACAACGTTGTTGTAAAAAACGTCAATGATCAGAAGCTTCATCAACTCTGCGGATCAGTAGCACATCAGGGTGTAGCTGCCGCATGCGCCTGTGCTGAATATTCATCTGTTGAAGATATTCTTGCTGTTTCTAAAAACAAGAATACTGATCCGTTTATTATAATATGTGATGAGGTAGAAGATCCTCACAATCTGGGAGCCATTATACGTACAGCAGAGGCCGCAGGTGCAGATGGAATAATTATTCCTAAAAGGCGGAGTGCATCACTTAACCAGACAGTTCACAAAACTTCTGCCGGTGCTGCCAGCTGGATTCCTGTTGCCAGGGTTCCAAATCTTGTATCTGTTATTGAAGATCTTAAATCACAGAATATATGGGTTTATGGAACAGATTCAGAGGGAACTGACTATACATCCGCTGATCTTAAAGGCGGAATTGCTCTCGTTATAGGCTCTGAGGGATATGGGATAGGAAAACTGATTAAAGAAAAGTGTGATTTTCTTTTAAGACTTCCTATGTCAGGACATGTAAACTCACTAAATGCCTCTGTTGCTGCAGGTATATTCATGTACGAAGTAGTCAGACAAAGAAATAAATAAGGAGAAATCATGGCAAAGAAAGATAATTATTCGATTGATGACATTTTAAACGAATATTCTGTTGATGAAAAGAAGCTGAGCATAACCCATAAATCAAAAGATAATATAAAAGTAATTAAAAATACACGTTCAGAAGATACTGATACATCAGAAGAAGACGGATCACTTCAAAACAGTAATGAGTCAAAAAGCACTATTGAAAACAAAACTGATAATCTGCATACAGGTCCCATCATTCTGGATGAACCAGCTGTGAGTAAACCTGTTCCGGATCCGGTTATTCCAGATCAGACATCTGTACGTAAACCTATTATAGACACTGTTATTCCTGAAAAACTTTCATTAACAAAAACAAAATTTATTGACAGAAGCCCGACCCGTATACAGGATAAACCTAATAAAATTGTACTCAATCCTCAGGATAATATAAGATATGTAAGAAAAACAAGTAAAGAAAACGGCACTTCTTTAAATCCTAAAATTTCAAAAAAAAGAAAATTTAAAGAACCGCCAAAAACTAAATCAGATTTAAAGGATCTTGAAATATCATCAAAAAAAGATGAAAATGAATCAGCTTCTGTACATCTTTTTAACACCATATCAGATATCAGATCAAAGATTAATCAGAAATCTTCTGACATATTAAAAACCAAAAGTGTTTCTCAGAAGGACCCGAAAATAAATGTTAAGTCTATTCCGGATGTTAACTTTTTTTCTATTGACGTAGAAATAAACGACGATTATCACAATCCTGAAACCAGACAAAAAAGAACTATCCGTGATATCTTTTCTGGTACTGATAAAAAAGATTCATCTAAGACTGCAGGCAGACATATTGATGATTACAATGCGCCTGGCGATGCATCACTTATTCTTGATGACTTATACGAACTAAAAGGCAATCTTTCAGCAAAGTTTGCAGTACAGCTTATTGCATTGCTCATAAGCATTTATTTTTCAGCAGCACCCCTTTATAATCTTCCTATGATAAACAGCCTTAATCCAAGCGTTTCTCCTCATACATACAGCTTTGTCCTGTTTCTCATTTCAGCAATCGTACTTTTTTCTTCATTTTCTGTAGTAACAAGCGGACTGAAAAATATATTTATGAAAAAAGCAGACTGTGACAGCCTTGTTTCATTATCTCTTATAATAAGCACCATTGCAGCAGCAATTTCAACAGGCAACACAGATCTTATACAAAACGGCAATATATATATTTTTACTCCTGTTGCAATAGCCGGATTTATGATAAATACCATCGGAAAACATCTGATTGTAAACCGTGCAATCAATAACTTTGATGCTCTTATTTCCGATAAGGAAAAACATGCTCTTATATATATTGATGATGAAACAAAAGCACAGCAGCTTACAAAAGGAATAATAAACGATTATCCTATACTTGCTGCTTCCAAGAAAACAAACTTTGCAGCAGACTTTCTGAAATACACATATTCATCTGATATTTCCGACCGTTTCTGTAAAACTGCAGTACCTGCAATCACTATATTTTCACTGCTTATGACAGTAGTATCAACTCTGTTTTATCATAATACATTAGATACATTTAACCCATCATTTGTTGCGTATGCTTTCTCACTGTTTATTTCGGCAGGAGCATGTTTCGGAATACCTATAATAGTAAATCTTCCTCTTTCATCAGCAGCTGCTGATTCAGAAGAAAATGAAAGTATTATTCTCGGATACCAAAGTATTGATGATTTTTATGATACAAACTCTATTATTATAAATGCGTCTCAGCTGTTTCCTGAAAATTCAATAAAACTCAGTACAATAAAAATATTCTCAGATACAAAAATTGATGATGCCATTATTGCTGCGGCAAGCCTTGCTCACTGTTCAGGAAGTATTTTCTTTAATATGTTCAATAAAATAATTGACGGTGACCTTTCTCTGCTTGAGCATGTAGAAAACTATTCTTATGAGGACTCAATGGGATTATGCGGATGGATAAATAACAAACGAATTCTTTTCGGAAACCGTCAGCTTATGATAAATCATAATATTGAAGGAATGCCTCCTAAATCAAAAGAAAAAGACATTATCGGAAGAGGAAAAATAGCTGTTTATCTGTCTGTTTCAGGAAACCTGGCAGCAATGTATGTCATAAAGCTTAAAGCTGATCCGACCATTGTCAGATATCTTCATTCATTCACAAATGATAATATATCACTTATTGTAAAAAGCATTGATTCAATAGCTTCTGTAACAAGGATTTCACGCATGTTTAATATTCCTGAGGACATGCTTAAAATCATTCCTGCTGAATATCATGATTACTGCACAAAAATAACTTCACCTGTTCCTAAAATAAGCGCCTCTGTAATATGCAGCGGAACACTGTCGTCCTTCGCAAAGGCAATATCAAATATAAAATCAATACATCAGAGTGCACTGACGGGCATCATACTTCAGAGTACTGCAGTAATTATCGGTATATTTATTACACTTGCGTTTCTTTTTCTTGGTGCTATCAGCGATGTTACACCTTTAATGCTGCTTTTTTATAATACAGTATGGACATTTATAACTATAATTATTATGAAAGTAAGACCAAAATAAGATTTTTCATCAGGATTTTCCCATAAGATCCTGATGTTTTTTATGAAATTTTGATGAAATAGCTTGAATAAACCAATATACACAAGTATAATTAAATTAAAACACTTTACGGAGGTTAAAATGAAAAAACTAATTGCTTTAATTTCTGCACTTTCAATACTTGCATTTACATTTACCGGATGTTCAGATAAAAATTCTTCCGTCTCATCATCTGGTGAATCAGAAGCTGAGCAGACAGTAACACAGGCTCAACTAAATATAGAACCAAACAGTGAATCAGATTTTGTATATAGTATAGAAAATGATGAGGTAACAATAACAGGATATAAAGGTTCATCAGTATCAGTGGGAATTCCTGAAAAAATTGAAGGGAAGCCTGTAACTGCCATAGGCGAAAAGGCATTTGACGGATACGAAGAACTGGATTCTGATGACTCAAAGTCTTCTTATAAACCAAACAATATAAACGCAATAACTGCAATAAGCATACCGGATTCAGTAAAGGTTCTTAATTTAGGTGCCTTTACAAACTGCTATAGTCTTACAGCAATTGAACTCGGCAATGGTCTGGAGAAAATCTGTGAAGGGGCATTTGCATGCTGTGATAAGCTTACATCAGTTGTAATACCTGATTCTGTAAAAGAAATAGAGGGATACGCTTTTTATGAATGCTATTACCTGGCATCAGTTTCATTAAGCAAAAACCTGACGCAGATCGGAGATTATGTATTTTATAACTGTTATGAGCTTAAATCAATCACTATCCCAGACAGTGTAACAAGCATAGGAAAAGGATGTTTTGCAAAGTGCGATTTTCTTACAGATGTAAAATTAGGTAAAGGAATAACTGATATACCTGAATATGCCTTTTATTTTAACTATTCCCTTTCAGGCATTGATCTTCCTGATGGAATCAAATCAATAGGTACAGGAGCATTCACAGGATGCTCAAGCATTACTAAAATAGAACTTCCTGATTCAATTACAACCTTAGGTGACGGAGTATTTTATTCATGCAATGGCATTGGATCAATTGATATTCCTGAAAGTGTAACATCAATAGGCGAACGTGCTCTTGGATACACTCAGGAAATAAAATCAACAACAGACGGTTCACAGGAATCAAAATCAACAACAGACGGTTCATCAGATGACACCCCTGTTACTGTTCTGCTTTCATCGTTCTGTATATCCGGAAAAAAGGGATCTGCCGCCGAAAAATATGCTTCAGACAACAAAATAGAATTTAAATCCAACTAAAATACATACAATGCACATTTTTAGTTATTACTCATACACATAATATTTAAAGAGAAAAACCTAAGGAAATCATAAAATCTATTACAAATATGGCTCACAATATAAACGTCCGTGTTGTATGAGAAGGCGTTGAATTTCATCAGCAGATATCATTCTTAGAAGAAATCGGTTGCGAGCTTGTACAGGGATACCTGTTCGGCAAGCCTATGCCGTATGACAAAGTAGCAGGTTTTATAGAAGGATACAAGCTTTCAGCAAAATGAATTTTTGCATGAAATACAAGTCTCCTACTTAGCTTAATAATAACATAAGAAAAAATCTTCTGTGACATAAAAAATGTCATCAGAAGATTTCTTTTTGCATAACATAAATCCTTTGTATTTGTACTATTTATATGTATACTTCTTCCTAAAATAACTTTTTTCAAAATTTTTAAAAAGATTTAAAAAAAGTGTTGACATTTAAAACTCATCATGATATAATAATTAAGCCGAATGAAACGGAGAGGTGTCCGAGTGGTTTAAGGAGCTGGTCTTGAAAACCAGTGATCCCGCGAGGGACCGTGGGTTCGAATCCCACCCTCTCCGCCAATTTTTCTTATTCGGCATTTTTTATATTATTTTAGATTCAACATGCGGAAGTACCCAAGTGGTGAAGGGGCTCCCCTGCTAAGGGAGTAGGTCGGGAAACTGGCGCAAGGGTTCAAATCCCTTCTTCCGCGTTAATTATTTCATTACTTATTTACTTAAAACTGATTGATAGCTGTCAATCACATAGGTTTTTACCTCTACTCATTCTTATGAGTTAGCCGTCACCGGAAGTATCATTATCACTTTGGCTGTCATCGCCTTTCAAGGTGCTACCTTGATTTTGAAAATCATATTTATCGCTTCTATCTTTGTTTCAATGCAAAGCATTTCATCACATTTAGGATTTTCCCAGATAGTCATGGCGTATGTCTTCTTTGGCTCAAGTAAAGCTTAACGTGCTTTAAGTTATATTCTATTGTCAAGTTACTGTATCTATAACAAAAAATCAAGCCCTCAGATGAAAACGGTACATCCTGAGGACTTGACAATATCTATTCGATGTGCTATAATAGTAAGCACAAGTATAGCATTCACTAAGTCATTCAGATGCGTTTTCATCTGCTTTGATTATGAAATATATGATGTCTTCCAAACATTATATATTTTGTGGGTGCTTTCTTTTTTATTAACTGGTATTAATTATAACATAATAATTCAGTCAAGTCAATCATTTTATTATTGACCGAGAATAAATATTCTATATTTATATAACATTAAAGAGCAGAACGCTAATAAAAATACGTTCTGCTCTTTTTAGTTATCTTATGACAATTTTATATTTTGTAACGAGTGTTGAATCAGACTGGATCAAACTAAGCATTCTACGAGCTGTACCAATAGGTTTGTTAGTTCCAGCCTCCCAGGCCTCAACTGTTTTTTTGGACACACCCATAACTTTTGCAAACATCTCTTGAGACATATCAAGTGATCCTCTGACATCCTTTATTTGTTTTGCATTAAAATCCGGAACAGGAGCAACTGTACATTTAGCTTTTCTTGCATTTCCATGACCTTTTTCATAATCTATTGCCTCATTCAAGCCTTTAACAATACTATCATATACATTCATACCTATTCTATTCTCTCCTCTCTGAAATTGAATTTTCCAAGCTCTTAATTAATCGTTTGATAACAGCCTGCTCTTCCTTACTTAGATTCTCTTTTTCATTCTTAGGATATGCAGTAATAAGATAAATTTCCTCCCATACTGCAAAATCTACATAACATACTCTTGCACTTCCACTTTTGCCCCTGTTTTCAAACGCGGCTCTTATTTTTCTCAATCCGCCTGTTCCAGGTATTATATCCCCTTTTGACAGATTGACAGTAAGTTGTTCCTGTAATATTTTTAAATCCTTATCTGTAAATCCCATGCTGGACCATTGTTTATCAAACTCCGGAAGCATTATAAATTCTCTTGTCATTATTACGTTATCCTTCTCTTTTATTATATCCTATTTAATAGGGTGCGTCAATACTTTTTCTATGTAAATTGTGCTATAATAGCACAATCTATTTAACTATCAAAATAATTCGCTTGTTCTATCTGTAGAATGACATTACACTGTATCAATTACGCTTACAGCTCTCATTTTCTGTTCCTGAATTATATGTACATATATATCAGAAGTAATACTTGTATCTGAATGACCAAGAATTTCAGATATTGTTTTTAAATCCACACCACTCCTAAATAGTTTACTTGCAAATGTATGTCTGAGTGTATGTATTCCTGTTTTAGTCAGATTGCAATTTCTAAGTATAGTCTTAAATGTCTTATCAAAATTCCTATATACGATATACTCCCCTTTCCGATCTGCCAATACTGTACTGCACTTTCCGGTTATCTTATAAAGTTCAGATAACGCATTAATAGCTGCATCATTAAGTGGAATTACCCTATTTCCATTTTTGGTTTTTGTGCTTTGTTCCACCATTACATACTTTTTTTCGTCATGCTCTGCTCTATTTTTAATACGAGCAACGTTTTTATTAATGAATATAATCTTGCCATCTATATCAATATCAGCCCATTTAAGTGCAAGAGCTTCGCCTACACGCATTCCTGTCGAAAGCAGTAAAATAAAAGCATTCCCGAGTCTGTAAACATATTCACCTGAAGGTTTTCTCGATATTGCTTCTTTTTTAAATACCTCAACTTCATCATCATTCCAAAACTTAATATTTTCTTTGTTTTCAAATTCATTGTGAAACAGCTCAACAAAATCAGCTGGATTCTTTATAATTTTATTTTCAAACGCTGCAAATTTCAAGCATGATCTAACTGCCTCAAATGCTTTCTTTACACTAGAATAAGAATAATTCTGTTCCTTAAGCTTATCAATCATTCGCTGTATATCAGATGTAGATAATTTATTTAATTCAATATCGCCCAATATGGGTAATACCATATGCTGAACAGTTATCTCCTGACGGTCAAAGCTTGTCGGTTTAAGCTTTCTTTTTTTGATTTCATACAGCCAATAATTCATATATTCAGATACAGTTGTTGCTTCAATTTGAGTCTGCAAATCATTATAAACTATTTGTATTGATAGATTAACATATAGGTTCCGCACTGATCCATCACAAACATCCGACTGAATATTATTTTTTTTAATTATGACTTCTTTAACGTCATCATCAGCTAATAAATTATTAATCACTTCAATACCCCATTTCTACAATAATATATTCGTCACATAACTGAAAAAATAAAATTTTCCTGTTTGAAACGCTCACTTAGGAAATTATAAAAATAATTAAATTATGAGTGACATCTTCAAGCGGTGTAAACGAAAATGGCCATGCAAGAGTAAAAGCATTCAAGCATGGTCATTTTTATTATTTAGTCCTCTTTTTTATTTTCACCATAATGAACAGTGCTCTTCATCATCCTTGCGGTTAGCTTCTTCTTCGTTTTCCATTTCTGTATATTCTTCAAGTTTCTTTTCGGTATAATCCCATGCTCGTTTTAGCTTTTTCTAAAGTTCCGAGGAGACTGACCAATACGCCTTGCAAGTTCAGATATGCTTATATCCATACGTACAAAAAGCACTATTATTTGTTCTGCTGTTGTCATATCATACCTTTATCAAACTTATGTATTTAATTATAAACGATTTCGTTAATATTTACAATCTCTATAAAGTATTGTTTACAAAATAATTGATAATTCAATAATAATTGCCGTTTTTCTCTTGTATAATAATTCAAAATATTATATAATAAAAATGTTCATAAATATTAATTAATTTTGCGAATATTCGTAAATAAATAATATAACTTTTTCGAATACAATATTCAATGCTTTTTATCAATTTAATATATGTTCAAAAAGGTATACCTTTACGAATGTTTTTAAGGAAGTGATTACATGATTTATGGATATGCACGGGTAAGTGCTACTGATCAGAGCCTGGACAGACAGCTTATGCTGTTAAGAAAATATATTTCTGAAGAAAGATACATAATCGTAGATAAAGCTACCGGCAAGGATTTTAAAAGAAAAGGATACAATACACTTGTAGGAACTGAAGATACAGCTCCATTGCTGCATGAAGGTGATTTACTTATAGTGACATCACTTGACAGGTTAGGACGAAATTATACTGAAATAAAGGAACAATGGTCACTTATAACTAATACTTTGAAATCTGATATTAAAATTCTTGATATGCCTTTGCTTGATACAAGCCGAACGGCTGATACATTGGATAAGAAATTTGTCATTGACCTGGTTTTGCAGATTTTAAGTTATACTGCGGAAAAAGAAAGGGAGAATATTAAGGAAAGACAAAAACAAGGCATTGCTGCAGCAAGAGAAAAAGGTAAAGCTTTAGGCAGACCTAAAATAGAGTATCCGGAGAACTGGAATGAAGTATATTCAGCATGGAGAGAAGGTAAAGTGACAGCTGTACAGGCTATGAATGAGCTTAATATGAAACGAACGACATTTTATAATCTTACAAAACGTATGACATGAAGGGGGGAATATATGTGTCCTATACATTTAGTGTATTGCTTTTTTTGCTTTTTTTGCTTCTATTCATTAGTGGCGGATTTATTTATAGCTATATAAAAAGTCCTTTTCATATTTTCCGTTTTGATATTAAAATTGATATCAGTGGGAGGAAAAAAATATCATATAACAACGCATTAGACGAATGGATAAATGAACATACAAATTTAGATTCTGAAATAGCTCAATCAATTAATGCTTGGACGGATTCATGTGAAAATATTTTAGAAAATACAAAGTTTAAAAAAAGAAGAACAAAGCAATATGAAAAAATACTTAATGAATATCCTATTGACCGTTCTAAAGTTATTAACGTATATTATATGAGAAATCAAACAAGATATATACAAAGAAATTATCATAAAACAAGTTACAAAGTTCAAAATATAGATTGTAAAAAATCATATACTATTTTTGAAATAACAAATAGATATAATTTATTAAAAGATATTAATTTTACAACAACACTCGAAAAATATAGCAATAATAATCAAAGAAAATTGATGACTAAAGAATTAAAGGATCGTGTAAAAACAAGAAATAATTATACGTGTCAAATATGTGGAAAATATATGCCTGATGAAGTAGGACTTCATATAGATCACATTATTCCAATAAAAGCTGGCGGAAAAAGTATTTATGAAAATCTACAAGTTTTATGTTCTAAATGTAATGGTTCTAAAAGCTCAAAATAATTGTAAGGGATATATCGCTTACGTTTCACAAAATCAAAAACACCCGTTGAACGGGTGTTTTGTGTAAGCCATATAAGGGATTGTTACTGGCACTGCCCCTTAAGTGGGCTGAGAATAGGTCTGCCACGTGCATTTCATTCTCAGTTACCCCTTAAGTGGTTTTATTATTTCTTCTTATACTTTTCACCCGTAAACGGGTCTGCTGCTTCGAAAAGACTCGGTTGATCGCTTGCTATATCTCCTTGTAGCTGACTTTTTATGTATTCTTCTATTCGTTTTTTATTTTTTCCTACTGTATCCACATAATATCCTCTACACCAAAAATGTCTGTTTCCATATTTATATTTTAAATTTGCATATCTATCAAATATCATTAGTGAGCTTTTTCCTTTTAAATATCCCATTATTTGTGCTACACTATACTTGGGCGGTATTGATACTAAAATATGTATGTGATCCGGACATGCTTCTGCTTCTATTATTTCTACTCCTTTTTGCTCACATAGATTTCTTAATATCTTTCATATACCTTTTTTTATTTGATTATATATTACCATTCTTGGATACTTTGGCGCAAACACTATATTGTACTTGCAATTCCATTTTGAATGTGCTAAACTACTTATATCGTCTTTTGTCATGACGATACCGCTGATTGTCAAGGTAGTTGTCAGTAATTTTTAAATTTTTTTGTGGAATATAAGTTATAAAATTAGAGCTGG
>CALMUA010000082.1 GCA_937872775.1 uncultured Ruminococcus sp. | reverse complement strand
ACATTTTCAGAGTCTTGTCTATATATTTTTGTGGTGTTTTATGGGAGGCAACTCACTCACCCAAATGAATTATTTTATGATACACTTACCAAACGCTATGGTATTCCAGTATTTAAAACAACAGCAATAATAATGAAAATACATCTAAATTTTGAAAAAATGAATGTCTGGCGAAAAGTTGCTGTTCCTTTTAACATCACTTTTTCAGACCTGCATAGAATTATTCAGTATTTATTCAGCTGGAAAAATTGTCACATGCATGATTTTGAGATAGTTGATAACGACAAAACTGCTGTACGGTTTGTAATAAGTGAAGAGGATATGGAATATTACTCTGATGAATCTATATTGCTTGAATCTCAATCAAAGATAGCTGATTATATTCCGAAATACAAGAAATTAATCTATACTTATGATTTTGGCGACAATTGGCAGCATATTGTTGAAATTGAAAATATGCAACTTGATTATGATAAAAATTATGCTGTATGTCTTGATGGAGAGGGTGATTCTCCTCCTGAAGATGTCGGTGGCGAATATGGCTATTATGACTTTTTAGATATTATAAAAAATCCTTCGCATGAAGAATATAAGGAAACAAAAGCATGGGCAAGCAGCCAATATTGGCATGAATTTAATATTAAGAGTGTAAATTACGATTTAAAGATGCTTTAATGATAATTTAACTGAAATAATTCTGTTAGCCGGCAGATACATAAAGTATTTCTGATTTATTATTTCTGCTGCAAGTGAAGCTGAAACAAAACTTCCGGGATACAGTTAATTTGCTGAAGGAAGACTTATCATGTTATGTTCCAGACCTACTGATATTACGGGAGTATATGTTTTAAGCACATATGCTGTCATCTTTGGATATTCAATTCTTCTGCTGACATGCCATCTGACAACTCTCCAGTTGAATTCACCGTACTTTTCGTTTAGTTCTTCTGCATCTATCATTTATTTTAATACTTCCGGCAGCCTGGAAAAGTCGGAATCTCTTTTTCCAATTTGTTTTTTACTGTTGTTTTCACGCTTGCTGTGAATAATGTTTTCACGACATACTTTATCCAAATCTGATTCTTTTTATAGAATTATTTAATAATTTAAGCCTGTGATAAAATTTATTGTCACAGGCTTAATATTTTGAGAATACTCCTGAAGCTACGGTTGTTGTAGGCAAGGTCATATTTTCAATTAGTACCGTTAATTGTTTTTTTTGATAGTAATTGTACTTTTTTCACTTGACAATATTGGTTTTGGCTTGTATAATACAAATATCAGATAATTATTCTGATGAAAAATAACAAGGAGAGTATTGTTTGAACAAATACCTTACAAAGGAGATTGTGGGCTAACCGGGAGGTTTGCGTAAATACAATCTTGACCAAACCTCCCGTATTGATGTCAACAATTTTCAGGAGGAAAAAACAATGAATAAAAATGACTATATTATCCGTTTAGAAAAACCTTGCGATTACGCAGAAGTAGAAAATCTAACAAGAGAAGCATTCTGGAATGTTTATGCTCCCGGTTGTAACGAGCACTATTTCGTTCATGTAATGAGAAGCCACGAGGACTTTATTCCTGAGCTTGCTTTTATCATTGAGCTGGACGGAAGAATCATCGGCAACGTAATGTACACGAAGTCAAACCTGGTTGATGAAAAGAGTGAAGCGAAAACAATACTAACATTTGGTCCAATCAGCATACTCCCTGAGTTTCAGCGAAAGGGATACGGAAAATTACTTTTGGAGCATTCCTTTGCAAAGGCTTTGGAGCTTGGATATGATGCTGTTGTCATCTTTGGAAATCCGGGCAATTACGTTTCCAGTGGATTTAAAAGCTGCAAGAAATACAATGTCTGCCTTGAAGGCGATGTTTTCCCGACTGCACTGTTGGTAAAGGAACTTAAAGAAAACGCTCTTGACGAAAAAAAGTGGTATTTCCATGAAAGCAATGCAAGTGAACCTTGCAACGATACGATTGCTGTGGAGGAATTTGATTCTAATTTTCCTCATAAAGAAAAGCATTGGAAACCAAGTCAGGAAGAATTCTACATTTACTCTCATTCAACAATAGGATAATACTTAATTAACGAAAGCCGATGAATCTTTGATTTGTCGGCTTTTTATTACCTTGCCTTTGTTACTTTGTGCACTTGGTAATAAGACAATATTGCCTTAATTCCTTGTATAACACATGACAAGAGTGACAGAGTGATGAGGTTAGTTCGCTCTTTATAGTGCTGATCCTGCTGTAACTTAAATTGTATTTCAAGCAGAATATGAGAAAATAAATTCACTCACTTCGTTGACTTCTCCATTATCCAGTAGTATAATTAGGAAAATAGTGACCATAAAGCATCGCTACAAATCACAATTTGTCATGCGATTACCACTGAGTATTTACATATCAGTCAAGCTTATTAAAGTCTGGATGCCCAAAAGCGTATGTAAAAGCTATTTTATCAAGGAAGCGGGATACCTTAGACTCTATATCTCAATTCAAGATATTGCAATAGCTAAATATAAAAAAACAGGAGAAAAGGCATGAATCATAAAGGTACAGTAATGTTTGAAACCACAAATCTGATATGTCGTCGTTTTACGCCATACGACTGTCATGATATGTTAAGAAACTGGGCATCTGATCCTCAGATACAGACGGAATACAGAGAGCCGGTTTACTCTGATATAAATGAAGTAAGTAAACTGTTGTCAGATTATATTGAAAATTATCAAAACCCGGATTACTATCGCTGGGCTATAATTGAAAAAACCAGCAAAGAAAACATAGGTCAGATTGCATTATGCAGAGTGTATTCAGATTGTGGTACGGGAGAAATAGAATATTGTATCGGAAAACACTTCTGGGGCAGAGGTTATGCAGGAGAAGCTTTATCCGGAATGATTGCTTATATATTCAGAAATACTGAATTTCAAAAACTTGAGGCGTATCACAGGGCGGAAAATATAAAATCAGGCAGAGTCCTGCAAAAATCTGCAATGAAAATGACGGATAATGTTGAACGTTTTGCAAGAGAGAAAATCAATCCTCATGGAGAGATATGCTATTGTATTTACAGAGAAGAATATTTATTTTGATATCCAACATCGCCGCAATATCGGTTAAATAATGTTCAGGAGTAATATAAAAGAGATGGATGAAAATTGGAAAGGATGCACATTAACAGAGATTTACTATGCTGGTGATAAAATTTTACCTTCATATGAGTATTGGGCTGATACAAATGATGCTGATGATGTGATCGTTTTTATCTCTTCTTTTGATGTTGGTTCGTCCGGCGGCGATGGTTCATTAACTCCTGATTCTACATATGATAACTGGCAGTGGGTTCTACTTCGAAATATCTGAACGGGTTTGTTTATATCCCAGTATGGAATACCGCCGTATTTACTGTCTGTTACAGACGGATCTCTTGATTGATCAGCAGTTACTTTAAAGCCATTTCGCTCTGTATGCTCAGCAATGTATTTCATAAGCGTTATCAGTATTCTGTCTGTTCTTCTTTAGTCATATTCCGTCTCCTTTATCATAACTACTGCTGATCTATTTTAAGATAACTCAATCCCAAAGAACCTTTCCTTCCTTATAGCAGCACTCAAGATATTCAGGATTCTGACAGTAAAAATCAGAATTAAAATTTGAAATCAGATCACTTAAAAAAGAGGAAAAGAAATTCATTATTGTTTCTTCAACTGTATTGTTTTCCTGAACATCTGTTACAATATATGCGTACAGCTTTCCGATTGCCATATAATCAGGAACATCATATTTACAGTCTGCAACAGAATCAAAGTCACCATCAGAGATATTATACCAGTTGATCCATTCTTCTGCAACCTGATCAAATGTGAGACAGTGATTTACTTCTGCGTCAGAAAGCTGTTTTCTGATACCCTCAATTCCAAGAGCCCGCACCACTGCACCACGCTTATTTTGAGTAATCCTTGAAACGTATTCTATCATTGAGCATACGAAAAAAATATTGTTAAAATCATTTTTCATAGATAACCTCACATTTCTGAAAACGAAGACAATTCAAAGCTGAAATGGTATGAAAACTGATCTGATGTGTAGGGTATTTGAATTCAGCTAAAGCCCAGAATTGTTTTTTGGAAATCATTCCACGAATATAATCATTTACATAATTCCATATCGTATCATCAGCCATCGGTCCCTCAACAATATCATATCGGTGCAGCTTGCCACTTCTGCAATCTGCAATGAAATCAAGCCACTCATCGCTCATTTTTTCGAATTTTAAAATAGAAAGTGTACTGTCAGGTGTGTATTCATAGAAATTCACACAAGATGTCTGACCACCGCGGTTCGCCCATTTGATTGCCTGATTGATCGTATTTGTACAATAAAATCCCCATGAAAAATCCTTATGAAATTTTGAGATTCTTATTTCAGGTGATTCAACCGTTTGATTACTACCGTGATAAAGTATTATCTGTTCCATACTGTTCAACTCCTTGTGTCTCCATTTTTTATATAATTACATTAAATAAAGTATATCATAATTTATAATTGTAAGCAAGATTATTTTCACTATGGCAGTAAACAAAAACACCGCAGATACGCTAATCTGCGGTGTTTTTGTAATGTTTAAAATTACGCATTTTCATTTGGTGGAGGCGACGGGAATTGAACCCGTGTCCGAAAATCCATCCATATAACCTTCTACGAGTGTAGTTTGTCATTTAAATTCCCGAAATCAGCCGCAGACAAACATGCTGAAGATTTCGGTAGCCTTTAATACAATCATAGCACCAAGGCAAATGCTAAGATCGTTCACCACTAAAATGAACGTTCGGTATAAGCCGTGGTCCTCTTATACGGAACGATCAGGGAGACTAGGCTGCCTGAAGTTGTAAACCACTGTTGTGGCTTACTGTAATATTGTTTTTAGCGTTTAAATTTAAGTACACCTGATTAAAGAGTTGGTGCGCCCTCTACTCGCTTATTATACTTCAAAACCCCCGTCGAAACCTTTACGCCCCCAGTTATATTATCAACTGTTTTTGGTTTTTATCATACGGTCTATTTCTCTCTTTGCATCACGTGCAGCCATGGCGTCACGTTTATCATGAAGTTTTTTACCTTTGCATAAACCGACCTGAACTTTTACGTTTGAACCTTTAAAGT
This sequence comes from uncultured Ruminococcus sp., assembly GCA_937872775.1. GTDB lineage: Bacteria > Bacillota > Clostridia > Oscillospirales > Ruminococcaceae > HUN007. The sequence continues at coordinate 7,797 of CALMUA010000082.1, read as the reverse complement.
AAATTGAGATAGGAATAAGTGTAAGTCCGTCGCGTTTTATTGTACCATATAACTTGTTGATTTCACTTTTGTGAAGAAGTAATTTTCTTACTCTTACAGGATCTCTGTTAAATATATTTCCCTTTTCATAAGGAGATATGTGCATTCCCTTAATAAATATTTCGCCGTCATCAATAGAACACCAGCTGTCCTTAAGGTTTACACCGCCCTGACGCAATGATTTGACTTCTGTTCCAACAAGCTCAATACCGGCTTCAAAACTTTCAAGTATAAAATAATCATGCCTTGCTTTTCTGTTTTCAGATATAGTTTTGAACTTGGTTCTGTCAATCATTTTATCACTCCCTGCAAGAAAAAAAATTCTCTACAAATATCGCTGCTGAGTATATTATACTCTATAATTTTATTTTTGTCAACCCCCTTGATGTCAGAATTTGTCTGGAGAATTTACCGCCAGAAATGCCTGTTTAAGACTTGTGACACCTATTATTTTCATATTGTGTTTATCTGTATTTATTGACTTTAATGTCTGCTTAGGTACAATACATACCTCAAATCCAAGACGCTCAGCTTCGCTTATTCTGTTCTGGATATGCGATACTGAGCGTATCTCACCACCAAGTCCTATTTCGCCGAATGCTATCAGTTTTTCGTTTATTGGCTTATCAAGCAGACTTGACTGAAGTGCAAGTGCTACTGAAAGATCCCCTGCCGGTTCGTCAAGCTTGAATCCACCGACAACATTTATATAAATGTCAAGAGTTCCGAAAAATAATCCCGCTCTTTTTTCAAGTACAGCTACAATAATTGCCATTCTGTTATAGTCAAAACCTGTTGCCATTCTTCTTGGTGAAGGAAAACCGCTCTTTGTGGCAAGCACCTGTACCTCAGCAAGTATCGGACGTGAACCCTCCATGATACATGCAACACATGTTCCTGATACATTATGAGGTCTTCCTGAAAGGAGCATTTCAGAAGGATTCTCCACCTGTCTGAGTCCGGAATCAATCATTTCAAATACGCCTATTTCATTTGTAGAACCGAAACGGTTTTTTACAGCACGAAGAATACGATAGCTTAAATGTCGTTCTCCTTCAAAATACAAAACAGCATCTACTATGTGTTCCATGACTTTTGGTCCTGCTATTGCACCATCTTTATTTACATGTCCTACAATAAATATAGGTATTTCTTTTTTCTTTGCAGTGTGCATAAATAAATTTGTACATTCTCTCACCTGTGTTATACTTCCAGGACTTGAACTGATCTGATGAAAATTCATCGTCTGTATAGAGTCTATTATTACTATGTCAGGTTCACTCATTTCGATAGTACTGCATATTGACTCCGCATCATTTGAAGCCAGAAGGTAGAGACTCTCCGTTGTAACTCCAAGTCTGTCAGCACGGATTTTAATCTGTCTTGTTGATTCTTCCCCTGATACATACAGAATAGAACGCTTTTCACCCATGAACTGACATATCTGAAGTAATATAGTACTCTTTCCTATACCAGGTTCACCACCCAGAAGTACAATTGAACCCTTTACAAGTCCTCCCCCAAGCACTCTGTCAAGTTCTGATACACCTGTGTGATAACGTACATCAGTATCTGTACCTATTTCAGAAAGCCGTGAAAATTTATCTGAAAGATTTTTTGTCTGCTGTTGTGAAAATGGTGATGAAGACTTTGCAGCAGGTGATGTCTCTGATTCCTCAAATGTATTCCACTCACCGCAGTTCTGACATCTTCCGTTCCACTTTGAACTTTCAAATCCACAGTTGCTGCATATATAAAGGCTCTTAGCTTTTGCTGCCATTTTATTTTCCTCATTCTTTAGTATTTTCTTTTTCAGAAATCATATGTACATTAAGTATATTATAAGGAATGCTTATATTGTTCTGATCAAAAATATCTTTTACCTGCTCTACCATGTCATATTTCAGATCAAAGTAATTATCTGTTTTAGTCCATACCTTAACATCAATATTTATTGAGTTTTCACCATGTGATGACATTCGTACTAAAGGTGCCGGTTCCTGTATAGCAAGTTTATTTTTTTTGATAATTTCTTCTACAAGTGATTTGGCAAGACGAAAATCACTGTCATAACCAATCGAAAATTCCATATCGAGTCTTCGTGTATCTTTTGCAGTACCGTTGACTATTTTCTCATTTGATATTATTCCATTAGGAACATATGAAAGTTTGTTATCAAATGTCGCAATTTTTGTATATAGTATTGATATATTTTCAACTACTCCGGAAACACCGTTTATCTCTATTACATCTCCGGCTTTAAACGGCTTTGCAAAAAGAATAATAAATCCGCCTGCAACATTTGAAAGGCACTGCTGCAATGCAAGGCTGAGTGCAAGACCAGCGGCTCCAACCACTGCTACTATTGAAGTCATTGGCACTCCCAGTATTGTCAGTGCAACTATTACGACTATAGTATAAAGAATACTTTTTATAAATGATTTTAAAAATCCATGAGCTGTCTTATCTACATTTGCCTTATTTATTACCCTGCTGAACAGTGCCGTTATTATTTTTGTTGCAATAATGCCAACAATAATTATAACTAATGCAAATATTATCGCAGGCACTTTTTCACTCAGCAAGTCTGATATCTTTGTAAAAATGCTTACTGTTTCCTCTGCCTTTTCCGTAAAGGCTTCTACTACATTTGTTTCTGTAGTGCTTGTTTCTGACATCTGATCTGTTATTTTAGTAACTGCCTCTGTGACTGTTTCCATGTTAATTACCACACCCATTTTTAAATTTACAATATGATAATCATTATAGCATGAAATCACGGTAAACTCAATAACTAAGAACACTTTTGTATATTATATTTTTGTCCTTCTTTCCTAAATTTGAATAATCATATTTATATGAAACACTTCCGTCAGGATTCATATTATAATCAGGAATAAGAACCCCCATAAACCATGTTCTTATATTTGCAGAAGCATTTACCTTTACCATTGTATATGTCTTCGCAATATCAAATGATTCCGGTTTCTGATAAACCATATCGTTTATAACAATATTATTCATACCGCTGTTCATATTTATATGTATCAGAGTTGATATTCTTGAAAGCATTGCTGTCTCTTTATTTTCTGATAGTGAATTGAGCATTATAAATATTTTCAGGTATTCCTGATATGTAAGTGTAACAGTTTTGCCCATTGTACTTTTGTCGGCTTTCTGAAATGATATCTCACTTTTGGTATTCATTTTTTCTGTAAGTGCTGTTGAAGCACCTGTTATGTACTTTGTAACCATATCACATGCATATTCCTTTGCCTTATCTCCGGACTTTAATATACCCTGACTCACCTGCTGTTTTATTTTATCACTGTATTCATCAACTCTGGCGTTGATTTTTTCTGTAAACGGATCAATAATTTTTCTTATTTCATCTGTAGTTCTGGATCTTATTTCGTCTGTTTTTTCTTTTGCGCCATCAGCCACTGTTCTGTATTGGTTATATATTATCTGTGATATTTCACTGATTTTTTCATTTGCCAGTTCAACTGCATAATTTCTTGCAATTGATGCTATATCATCTCCATCATTACTTCCGGCAGCTATGTTTAATTTATCTGAAATAATCTTCTGTATGTGTTCCTGTGTAATTACCTCATCTGAATAATTAATTATACCTGATACCGCATCATCTATAGGTGTCATTATTGCATTTACTGCCTCATCTGCTACCTGCTGTGATGTCTGGTCAATATATTCATGTACTGTAGATGTGATTTTATCAGTTTCATCATTTGCCAGCTTATCTAATTTTCCGAAAACATCATCTATTTTCTCACCAGTTTTTTTAGCTGCCATTTCAGCAAGCTCTGTTCCGTTGTTCTTAATCATATTTATCATGCCTGACGGCTTCATATTCCATGTTGCTCTGGTTTTGTATACAGGGACTGCACCACCGTCAAGAAGCTGATTTACATCAATAACTGATTCTGCCAGTGAAAGTGACATTATAATAACTGTCCTGACTATCGGAACACCAAAGCCTGTCCATCCGGCTATTGCAGTGGCTGCTGCAAGGGATGATGATTTTATTTCAGCATCAGTAAATGCATAAATATTGTTAAGAACAAACCGTGTCCCGAAAAGAAGTGCATTTGTATACTGATGATTTTTTTTCATTTCATCATTTCCCCATAAAATATACTCTGCTTCACTTTTGTAAAAAACGTTATTTTCAGGTGAAATCTGAACTCCGCTAAGCGTCTCAGGCTGTATAGTTTTTATTGATTTTCCTTCACACTGCTTGTCTGATGTATAGCAGCTGAACATTTCTGTAATATACTCTGTAAGATAAATTTTATCCATTCCATCTCCGGCTGCCTTAAGTGCCAGATCTCCGATATTGGTTAAAAAATCTGATGTACTTTCCATAATTCCTTGTTGATTATCAAGCATTTTGTCCTCATCATTAGATTCTGGATTGCTTACTGAATAACTGTCTGATGTCATGTCTGCGTGTGACATTGCTTGTATCAGATCAACTGTATCCTGATTTATCTGATCTGAAATATTATCTGAATTTGCCCTTGATAAATCTGTTTCATTAATATTTTTGGATTTTCCGAGTGAATTAAGCGTATTTTTAAAATTGTTATTGTTTTCTTCATTGCAGGTCTGAGTTTCTGTGTTTGCACAGATCTGACTCAGATAATCGTAAAATGCATACCCGCTTCCGATTTCTTTGCAGTTTACATCCTGAATATCTCCATTTGTGTGAAAGTGCTTATTCATAATATTCTGAGCTTCCCCATAAACCTGACTTTCATTGCAGACATTATATGAAATATCTGAATCACTGTATTCTGAAACATAATCAAAGTGATTGTATATACTCTGCCCTTTGAATGTAATATTTACTATACTATCACGAAGGTTTTCAAATCCGGATAAATTATCGTCAACTGCAGCTTTGAGTGCCAGAATATCATCCTTATTCAGTGATTTTGCTGTACTCTCATATTCACTTTTCATTGAACTTTTTATATCACCGTCAGATAGTTCGGATATTGAGTTATTCCATTCCTCACCGCTTCTCTTAACTTCATCAGTTTTTGAAATAAGATCACTCAGTGATGCTGATGCTTCCTTAAGATATTTTACAGCATTATCTGATGTTTCATACCACCCGTTTAGTATATCTGAGGCTTCAGATGAATATGATCTGATATTATCTTCCCATTGTCCACGGATATTATGTGCGTTGTGAATATGATTTTCTATTCCAGACCTGTACTGCATATAAAAATCATATTCCTTACTGAGAGTATTTCTTTCCTCATGAGAAAGTTTATTATAATATTTCTCATAGTTCTCAAGGAGTGTGTATACAACATTATATGAAGACACTTCTGATATGAGCTGCTGATTAAGCTTATATACATATTCAATATCATTTTCATCTGATAATGGTAAAGTATCAAAATAATTATATTCGGACATAAACTGTGTATCATTAATCGTATATCCGCCTGATCCGTTTATATCAAAACTTATAAACGAACCAAGCGAACCTCTTATATAGTCAAACTCTGAACAATTATTTTTTTCAGATTCATCCCTTATAATACTATTAAATAAATCAGATGAGGAAATATCATTTATCTGAAGCAATGCGGAATTAAGCATTATAAGGTATTCTGACACTTCCATATATATTTTTCTGACTCTCTCAATATCATTTTTTATCTGTGACGTATCAAATGATGATCTGCCGTTCAATAATGTCTTATATGAATTTATACTCAGATAAATACTATTGCATGTGTTCTGAATATCATTAATTTTTTCCTCATAGCTGACTTTTTTCTCAACTACATTACTCTGTTTATTAAAATCCTTTAATACCCCTAACTTAGCTATAAATCCCTTTCCTATACTGACAGGACCTAAATACTTCATGTACTCAATAATCTGATTTTTCATGACAACAGGATTTGCAAGCACAGCACCTTCCACACCTGAGGCTGCAAAGCTCTCCGTACTAACATTGACAAGGTTGTCAAAGTTCATATTCTCAGGATCTGAAAAAATGCTTCTTATACTGTTAAGATAATTTCTCGTATTCTCATCACCACTCTCATTAATTGAAGAGTTGTCAAGAGTATCATTAAAATATGCTGTAAGGTTTTCTTCAAGTTCTTCCTGTGTCTGTGACATTGCAAATAATCCGTATACTGATTTTAATACATCATCATATGAAGAAAGTGCTGAATTCATTGCCAGCTCCCCGGCTCCCGAAACCATTTGCTTTGCTGATGAGATACGTGCTCCGTCAACAATAACCCCTGCAAAAGTATAAACCGGAAGCATTAATACTGATAACATTATAGATACAGATGCTCTTGTATTTTTTATATTTATAAATCTTTTTAAAATTGCTTTTCTTTTCATTTCTTGTTTTCTCCTGAACTAACAATATTATACATTTGATATTTTATTGTTATTATAACATAATGTGTCAATAATTGCAATAGTTTGAAGAAAAAAAGTTATATAGTTTAGCAATTCCATTCCAGGTTACAGGTCCTACAATTCCGTTTACAGGCAATCCATAGAGCTTCTGATATGTTTTAACGGCATTAAGAGTGTCCGTATCATAAACTCCGGTCACGTTATAAAATTTTATTTCACTGATTTTTTCTGATAAAACCCTAATATACGACTGAAGATGAGCAACCTCTTTTTTTTCAGAACCATATGATAAAATATTTCCTGAAAAAAGTCTGGCAGTATTGCAAAAATACCTTTCTGGAATATTTTCAGTAATTATCATAAAAATGCTTTTTATCTTTTCATACGTAGCTATATCTGACTCTCCGGTTATATTCATACCATAATATCTCTGAAATTTTTTTATATTTTCTGATAATTTTTCTGTATTCAGATCCTTGACAATATTCAGGCCTATATGATAATTAAAATATGATATTACATTCAGACAATATAATATCTCAGTTTCAGATATATCGGATACTTCTTTTTTTAATGCTTTTTTTGCCTTGTTTATAAAATCTGCAAGCCTTGAAGCATCAAAATAATATTTTCTGAGCTTATACCATGTAGATTTATCAACTATTCCCGTCTCTTTAAGATAAAAGTTTTTCTGAAAACTTCTTACTGCTATTTCTGTTCCCTTTGAAAAGAAATTGTCTACAGGCATTATCTTTGGAATAGCCGGAAAATCATGTGACAGAAAATTAAGATTCTCCTGGATAATACGTACAGTCTCTCCTGTATCCCCATATTTTACAGGAAAAACCTTGCTGTCATAAATATCTTCGTCATGAACTGATTTATCAACAATTTTTATATTTTCTCCGAAATAATTCTTTAATATCTCATCCGGTTTCATTCCGCTTTCTGCTGCCTTTACAGCATACATTTTATATGTTTCAAATCCACTGTCACTGCAGTTTATAAGTTCAGGAAAATCTCCTTTGACACTTATATAATTATCAAACAGTTCATCTACGAGAATACTTATATTAAGATATATCTCCCTGTTTTCTTCGTAAAACATATCATCTTCACAGCTTGCGGTAATATCAAAATCATATCCGTTATCCCGATACCATCCACTGCTTATTTTATAGAGAATACATGTTGTTACTGCATATATTATTGCTATTATTGCATTTTCACTCCATAGAGGATTTATTTCTCTTTGAGTTACCTCCCATAAAACGCCACAAAAATATATAGACAAGACTCTGAAAATGTGATATAATAAAATCATAATGG
>CALMUA010000081.1 GCA_937872775.1 uncultured Ruminococcus sp. | reverse complement strand
GTTTTTTATATTCTTTTCATTTTTATAGATAATTAAATTGTATATGGCATCAGGATAAATATTGTTATGTAACTATAAAATATATACTATATGATATTGCAATATACCTTTACGATATCTTCTTCTTTCCATCCTATCTTCTCATAAAATTCCTGACCGTCAGTGTTTTCCTTCAATACGAACAATGCACATTTATGTATTCCGTTTTTTCTGAATGTATCTTGTGAAAGCCCGAGAAGATGTGCCGCAATTCCCTGTCTGCGATATTCCGTAGCAACACCAAGATGATTTATAAATCCCCTTCTTCCGTCATGTCCGCTCAGAATTGTACCAATAATTTTTCCGCCGTCTGTTGCAATAAAACTGCATTCCGGATTACGTTTAATGTATAACTCTATTCCCTCTTTTGTATCCTCACCATTATCATGAAGATGTACGCCCGAAGTGTTTTTCCAGAATAAAATTGCTTCATTGATTTGGTTTGATGTCAGTGGTTTGTAGTTTATCATTGTGTTTTCCCCTTTGTCAATCACACCCGACTTTTGTTTTTTACTCATATCCTTTTCTCCCTGTCACTATTATTTTGTCATTAAAAATTTACTGATACATAAAGCCACTACCCTATTATTCCGATAATATCCTCCGCTGACATATGCATTATATCCACGTCACCGTTAACCGCAATATCATAAAGTTCGGCCTTGCTCTCCTGAAGCTTGCGTATCTTTTCTTCAATCGTCTTTTCGGTAATAAGCTTGTAAACCTGAACATTTTTTCTCTGACCTATACGATATGCACGGTCTGAGGCCTGATTTTCGGCTGAGACGTTCCACCACGGATCGTAATGAATAACTATATCTGCGCCTGTCAGATTTAGTCCTGTTCCTCCGGCTTTAAGAGAAATAAGAAAAACATCTGTGTCATCACTGTTAAATCTGTTTACCATTTTTACACGTTCATCCGGTTTTGTTTTTCCGGTAAGCATGCAGCTGCTTATGTTATTTTTATCGAACTTTTTCTGTATGATATCGAGCATTGAAGTAAACTGGGAAAACAGAAGTATTTTATGGCCTGCATTTATACAGTTTGTCACAAGCTCAAGACACTGTTCAAGTTTTGCACTTGAACCTGTATAATTATCGTATACAAGCGATGGGTCACAGCATATCTGACGTAATCTTGTAAGCATTGCGAGAATTTTAATACGGTCGGTCTGCTGACTGAAACCTCTCTGAATGGATTTTCTGATATCAGCAACATTTGCGGAATATACCTTGCTCTGCTCGGCTTCCATTGACGAATACATAATTGTTTCAGTCTTATCAGGCAGCTCTGTAAGTACTTCCTTCTTCATACGTCTTAGTATAAACGGAGAAATAAGCTTCTGCAATGCGGCAGTAACATTTTTATCGCTCTTGCCTACAATCGGATTTTCAAAGTTTTTCTTGAAATATGTATACCCGAACAGAAAATCCGGCATAACAAAGTCAAAAATACTCCACAGCTCTGCAAGGCTGTTTTCAACAGGCGTTCCTGTAAGTGCAAAGCGTATATCTGAATTTATTGACTTTACGGCTTTTGAGGCCTGAGTATTGTGATTTTTTATATACTGTGCCTCGTCAATAAAATGCAGATGAAATTTAAGCTCCTGATATTTTACAATATCACGTGTAATAAGTGCATAAGACGTAATGATTACATCATATGTGCCGATATCTGCAAGATAAACATCACGTATATCTGCAACGCCTGTTACAGCTGCTGTTTTAAGAGACGGTGCAAATTTCTTTATTTCACATTCCCAGTTAATAACGAGCGACGACGGACATACAACAAGATTTGTTTTGTGTTCCTGATTGTTCTGCTTTTCATACAGCATCAGTGCGATTGCCTGAATGGTTTTTCCGAGTCCCATATCATCAGCGAGTATTCCGCCAAAGCCATATGCAGCTATTGTTCTCATCCACTGAAATCCGTTTTTCTGATATTCTCTCATTGTGCTTTCAAGTGTTCCTGATATAGAAGGCATATCTGAATCTTCAATCTCAGACCTGTACTTTCTGACAGCATTCTTGAACTCTGCTGATCTTTTTATATGAATATTTTCACTTTCTTTTCTGAGCATGTCAAGATAAAGCATTCTGTACTGAGGAATCTTGATTTTTTCTTTAACAAGTGCTTTGTCTGTTATATTGAGACTATCTATAATCTGAGCCAATTCGCTTACAGAGTTATCAAATATTGCAAATGAACCATCCCTGAAACGGTGATATCTGCTTCCCTTTCTGTAATTGCGCAGAATATCCACAAGCTCATCAATAGTGTAGCCATCTGCTGTTATATCAAGTTCAAGAAGCCTTCCTGAAGGTATTACGCCGACAGATGGCCGTACAGGCTGACGTACATTTATACGTTTAAAGCTCTCACTAAGGTATATTTCAATATTTGCGGATCCTATTTCATTTATTCCCTCAGTAATAAGATCATAGAGTCTTTTATCACCCTCAATAAATAACGGGTCACTCTGAGTTTTGTCACAAATGCTGAAATATCTGAGAATTGTTATTTCAGCACTTTTTTCGCCTGAATAATTGCAGAACGGATTTGTACTCTGCTTATAAAAATTCGGATAAATATTTTCACCGTAGCAAAATTCAAAATGTGCGTAAACTCCGTCATTGAGAGAATCAATATATAATCTGACTGACATTTGCGGAGGCATATACTGACAGAGTAAATGTGTTCCGTTTATCTTAACTGACTGGCTGACAGGAGTAAGCACGGCATTGTAAAATGCAGCCATATCTTTTTTCCCGACATCAAGCTTATGTCCGTTCTGAAGGTAAACAAGCAGCTGACACATTATATCTGCAAAATCGTTATCTGTCATATAAAATATATTTTCATTACGGTCAAATATACATGCATTCTGGTTGAAGCTGTAGATTACTATGTTTCTGTTAAGCTTCAATGAATAGCATAATTCTGATTTATCCTTTATATTTATAATAAAATCAGGGTTTTTATATTTTATTTTACATACCTTATCATTAAATAAAATATCATCATCGTCGTTAAAGATACTTATAAATCTCCCTATTTGTTCATCGCTAATAGGGAAAACTTTTTTACGGTCAAAACCATATGTATTTATGCGGGATATTTTATAGCTGAAGTCAATGATTTTAATGCTTCTTTCATCAAAAATTCTTTGATCGTGCACAAACTCAAGCTCTTTGCCATATTTAAAATCCTGATGGTATTCTATTCTTTCCAACAAAGAACAGACGTCTCTTACCATATATGCTTTTCCGTTTTCTCTTCCTATTGTAAGAGTATAGCTTAATGGTTTTTTCATATCACGTGATGATTTTAAATCTACATAAATGTGTACCTTTTCCTCCGCTTTTACAGTGGCCATACTACAGTATTCATTAATTATGCTTCTGGCATCTGATGTATTTATCTGATACATATATTTATTATAGTTTTCTTCAATATCACACAGTAAAGCAACTATATGTCCGCAGTATTCACCCTTGTATGAACCAATACAGCTGCATCCGCATCTGATTATATCTCCGTTTTTTTCCAGCTGTGCAGTAACTCTGTATGTATGTGATCCCTGTATCTGAGCATTAAAAGTGCTGCCCTTATTTTCAATTTTCAGTATATGTCCTTTTTTATAATATTGTTCACCGCTTAATACAGTTTCACTTTCTATTTTCTGCCGAAAATCTAAAATATTCAAACTAATTTCTCCATTCATTCTTTAATATATAATAATCATATCATTTTTAAACACTTATTTCAATAAATTTCTGTTTAAATCAGTTCTAATTTTATAGCTAAATAAATGCATGAAATAAATTTCTGTAATATAAATTAACAGATTGTCCTGTAAAGTCATAAATAATAAATATCTGATAAAATTATCAGATATTTGTAAAAATCATAAGTAACATTATTAATTCTTCTTACCTTGTTTTATACAAAAAGTATATATTAGTGTTTTTGTTTTATATTATTTATGTCAGTATGACAAAATCTATTGATTTTTTCTATAAAATATAATAAGATC
>CALMUA010000080.1 GCA_937872775.1 uncultured Ruminococcus sp. | reverse complement strand
AAATAGCCCTTATAGGGCTAATATCAAACCACCACTTGAAGTGGTGGTCGTGACTTGTGCAATTATTGCTCTTGTAAAGAATAAAGGAGCAAAACCGGCAGCCGTAACAGGTCTGATTTTATCAATACTCTGTATGATTATGTCAATCGTTTCAGTAACAAAAATAATACCATACAAGAATGATATAGTTGATTTTTCCAAAAATATTGATGAGTATGTAGAAAAATATGATAAATCAGGAGAAATTCCTCCTTTATTTGAAAAGATACAGAAGGATGGAAATATTTCAGACGAGGATATAAATAATATGATGGATAAACTTAGCAAGAGTTATAAGGAAGGCAAGGGACAAACAGAGAGCTCTTCTGATATAAAATCATCGTCAAAAACAAAAGCAGACTGATAATACTATCTTGGATACAGAAACGGAATGAAATTTCTGACAATATAATACAATATCAAAATCCCCGACAAGACTATGTAAAATGTCTTGCTGTCGGGGATTAATTTTTTAGGCTTAAAAAAAGTTTTAAATATAAGCTGCAGATACATGAGTGCAAAAAATATTATTGCAAGAATGACTGACGGATTATCTATAAATGCCTGAAGTAAATTTCCGTTCAGTATTGCACGAACACAGCGTGAACCGCCGCATCCGGGACAGTAATATCCCGTAAACAAGTGAAATATGCATATTATAGGAATAACAGAAATAAACGATAAGTATAACCTCATAATTAACAATGAAATTGTAACTGCAGCAAATGGCAGAACAACAACAGCAATTTTTTTATTCATATTTACAAATCCTTTTATTATCCTGACAGCGCCTGTTTCATAAACTGATTTGTTGAAACTGAATTTGATCTGTTATATCTGTTGAGTGAAAACAGACAGTCAGGGTCTCTGGTAATATAATTTGGTTTTTCGTAGCAGTTAAATGTACATCTGAACCCCATAACCTTTAGTACAGGAATGCTTTCACGACAAATACTGCCATATGGATAGGCAAATGATATGGGAACCATTCCACAGTTTATTCGAAGAAGATCCTGCAGCTTTTCCAGATCGGACATAAGGATCCGTTGATAGTCTTCTTCGCTTTCTCCTGCAAGCCGGGTACATCCTTTTCTGTTTTTACATGAGTGAAATTGATATGTATGATTTCCGATTTCTATTATTCCGCTTTCAATTAATGTGTTGATATTATCCCATGTAAGATAAGAATATGACGGAATTCCAGGATCATTGTGTGCAAGTGTGTCAGAAAATATACCGACTACGGATATGACAGCTTTCATATCATATTTTTGAAGAATAGGAAGTGCATAGTAAAGGTTATTGTAATATCCGTCATCAAAAGTAATCATTATTGGTTTTTCGGGAAGAGGCACATTGTTATCTATATAATTTATAAGATCTTCAGTCAGTATTGCCGTATATCCATTATCTTTTAAATATTTCATATCAGACTCCAGAGTATCGGGAGTTATAATATAGTCAGGATACACAGAAATATCAGTATAAACAGCGTGATACATTATTACAGGCAGTAAAATTCCTTCATGTTTTTTGCTGTCTTCAGCACCGTTTACTGTGGTAAATAAGTATGATATAATAAAAATTAAAAAAAATACTGAAAATATTTTTCCGGCATTTTTGACTTTTAAGCATTTATACATCTTAATCCTCACCTCAGTACAAAAGTATGATATATAAATGAAAAATATTCCGGATGTAATATTTTGATGTACTCAGGAATAAAATTTATTATTGATATATAAGCAGTTGAGAGGTGAGTTTATTGAGAAGACATAGAAAAAAATCAAAAATCAAATTTATAGGTCTTACTGTATTTGGCATACTGCTTTCTCCTGTTGTGGCTTCCGGAGTTATAAAGGGACTTACAGGTATTGAATCAGTTGCAGGAATGCTTTCTGAAATTACTGTAGGAGGTGATAAATCTGTTGCAAGAACAATTACAGATTACAGTACAAATATGATCTCATTCGGTTTTGGGTGGAATGAAGAAACCATTACCAAAAGTATAAGTTTAAGCAATGACAAGGGACCTATTCCGTATCCTGAAATTACTGAGGTAAAATCCGGAAGTGTAATTACTCAGACCTATGGAAAGTGTTCGGGCAAACAGTTCTTTGACCTGGACAATTTCGGACAAGTACGAAATTGTACTGATGAATCAATGAATGTACTGCTGGCGCAGAGCCGCATCAAACCAGAATTTTCTATAACACTAAACGGTCAACCCCAGGTGCTTATTATGCATACACATACTACAGAGAGCTTTGAACCTTTTGAAAGAGAATATTATGATGCTTCATTTTCATACAGATCGTCTGATGAAAGCATGAATGTTGTAGCTGTAGGCGAAGAGATAAAGCAGCAGATTGAAAAGCATGGAATATCTGTAATTCATGATACCACAATTCATGATTATCCGTCATATAATGGTTCATATGACAGAAGTGCTGAAACAGTAAAGGCTATCCTTCAAAAAAATCCCGATATAAAAGTTGTACTTGACATTCATCGTGACGCTATTGCGTCAGACGGTGATCTCATTGCACCTGTAATAGATATAGACAATAAGAAAGCAGCTCAGATAATGATTATATCCGGCTGCGATGATGGTACAATGAATATGCCTGATTATTTAAAGAATTTCAGACTTGCAAGTCTGTTTCAACAACAGATAGAGAAAGACAATCCCGGACTTACAAGGCCGATATTGTTTGATTATAGAAATTATAATCAGGATATTACGACCGGAAGTCTGTTAATAGAGGTGGGGAGTCATGGAAATTCAATAGATCAGGTTAAATATTCCGGAGAATTAATAGGAAATTCTATTGGAAAAGCTTTGCAGGGGCTGACCGGATAATTGTTCCGGTTGTTCCCTGACGGGCAAGAATAACTTTCCTGCTGCCGCGGATCCTTGGTATGGCCATTTCTGCATTCGGGATGATATGCATTGAAAAATCAGTTATACATTGATATCTGCTTTTGTGGTAAAGGAAAAGCATCTGATGAATATTTTTTATAATATTCATTAAGCTCACCTCTGTAAATGAGTCTTGCATTAGGAAGGTGTCTCAGGTCTTCAGGTGAATACATACAAACAGGCTTTGTGAGGTTAACTCCAGAGCCTTTAATGATGTACGCTACAAATTGTGAGCAGACAAATTTGTTTTTACGTTCAAGATGAAGCCTGAACGGTATAGACCAGAAACCCATAATATTATATGAGTATGATGTACGGTATTCCTTGAAATGATTAAGTATTTTATGAAATTTTTCTTTTTGTTCAGTTGTCACAGGAATCTCATAGATCTCACAAGGAATATTTGTGAAAAGTCCAAGTGTGCCCTGACCTACTATTTCTTGATTAAATCCTGCCGGGAGAGGAAACGGTGTATATGTACGGCAGAAACTATACATTGAAGAAAGAGATAAATCAGATGATATAGAGCAGTGGTTATATGGTTTACGCGTGAATAATTTAATTATTTTTGCTACAGTAGTTCCCGTCTGGGAAACTGTAATATATATTGCGTCTGTCATTATTTATGCTCCTAAAAATAATTATTAAAAAATACTTGAAAAATATCAAAATATTTGGTATACTAATAAAGCAAATATAATTTAAACCGCTTGTAGCTCAGTGGATAGAGCAGTACGCTCCGACCGTATGTGTCGCAGGTTCAACTCCTGTCAAGCGGATTTTTTTTTGCTACACAGAGGATTATATTATGGAAAATATGTATGATATTGGCATATTACATATTCCTTATAGTATAAAAGTCTTTATACATTATACAATATCATATGCGTAATTGTCAACTGCATATGTATGTTATTATTCCTGGATACTTAATCAGAAAATTTTTACTGATAAATGATTAAAAAATGTACTGTTGTTATACAAAATACACTAATATACTCTTGCAAGAATCAAATTTTCATGCTATACTTATATATAAGTGATTAATAAATTTTTTTAAAATTTAATATATTTCATCGGGAGGTAAATTTATGCTCTGCAAGTACTGCAATACTGAACTTGGAGATAGCGTTAACGTGTGTCCGAACTGCGGAAAACTGGTAGTATTACCAAATAGTCAGTTTGAAAATATAGTTGAAGTAAAAGAAGCGTTAAAAGCTATAGTGGATGAACATGGTATTGAACTGATTCATGATTCAAAAAGATTTACCGGATTACTTAATGATTATATGCCGGAGTATGAAAAGGAAAGAAGACTGATAAGAAATGTAATCAGTAATGGTATTATTCCTCAGATGTTAAATGAGCCGGATCAGAAATTAGCAATAATAAAGGCAAGGGAATACATGCTCAACGATATGTTCTTGTCAGCTTTTGCTGCGGAGTTTGTACTTGAATGCTGTACATACATGCTTGGATGGAGCTTTAATCCAGAAATAAAAGAACAGGCTACAGTACCAGCTGTTACCCCAACTTATGTTCCTGAAAAGAAAAATAAAGAGCCTGACAAGGAAATAAAGCTCAAGCCGAAGCCGTTTAAACCATTCGATGCATTAAAGTATAAAATTATAGGAAATGTTAAAATTCCTGACGGCTATACGGCAATAAACAGTTTTTCTTTTGACGGATATGGTTTTTTAAAAACAATAAAAATACCGGAAACAGTTATGGTTATCGGTGAATATGCATTTTCTGAATGTAAAAGATTAAGAAGTGTGGAGCTTCCTTCAACCTTGAGGGTAATAAAAAAATCAGCTTTCAGTTCTTGCGGTGCTTTGGAAAAAATGAAAATACCAAATGGAGTAGACGCTATAGAAGAAGGGACATTCTCATTCTGTCAGAACCTTGAGGATATAGAGATTCCTGAGAGTGTCAGCAGTATCGGTGATGAAGCTTTTGAAGGCTGTGAAACATTAAGATATGTTTTACTTCCTGATTCAATAAAATTTATTGGAACAAATGTTTTTGCATTTTGTCCTAATATTACAATTCAATGCCGTGAAAATTCATACGTACATAAATTTTGTATGACAAATAGTATAAATTTTGAGTTCGTTTGATTTAAAAATGTATTATAAGTAAAAGGAATGGTGAATTATGATAGAGTTTAAACCGGGTCAGATGATTCCCATGGAATATGGCGGTGAACTGAAGGTAATAAGTACTCTCGGAAGAGGCGGTCAGGGAATAGTATATCTCGTTGAATACAACAATCTTAAATATGCATTAAAATGGTATGACATCGAAAAAATGCGTGATCCGCAGGCTTTCAGAAAAAATCTTGAAACAAATATTAAAGACGGCCCTCCGAGCGATAAATTTCTTTGGCCTAAATATCTGACCAAAATGGGCGTAAATGACAGTTTCGGATATCTGATGGCGTTAAGACCTGAAGGATATGATTCATTTGTAGACATTCTTAATATGTACAAGCTTGAAGTAGAATCATCTACCGGTAAGGCAAGACGTGTTACTGTTCAGTTTAAAAACCTTTTTTCGCTTGTAACCGCTTCAATAAATATTGTAAATGCATTCCGTCAATTGCATAGAGCAGGAAAAAGCTATCAGGATCTGAATGACGGAGGATTTTTTATTGATGTAGAAAACGGCGATGTTCTTGTATGCGACTGCGATAACATTGCCCCTGACGGATACAATTTCGGAATAGGCGGAAAGCCTGGATATATGGCACCTGAGATAGTAAGAGGCATCAGCCGCCCTAATGTTCAGACAGACAAGTATTCACTGGCAGTTGTACTGTTTAAACTTCTTTTCAGAGGAGATCCTCTTGAAGGCGAAAAGGTGGTTAAGACAGTTTGTCTTACAGAAACAGCTGAACTCAAACATTATGGAAAAGAAGCCGTTTTTGTATTTGATCCTAACAATGACACAAACAGACCTGTAAAGGGAATACATGATAATGTCATTAAGTTCTGGGGAATATATCCTAATTACATAAGACAAGCATTTACATTTACATTTACAACTGGTATTCTTCAGGCGAATAAAAGAATTATCGAAAACGAATGGCAAAAACTTTTTATAAGACTTCGTTCTGAAATTTTGCCTTGTCACTGTGGAAGAACTACTTTCAGCTCTGCATATGAGCAGGGTGCTGATAATACATTTGTATGCAAAAAATGTGGAAGACAGTATGCAACACTTGGGCTTAGCAACCGTGACTACAGAACTCCTGTTTATGTAGGACGTAAATTTTATATGTGTGACGCAGTTCCAGGTTCTGATGACTTTAATACAGTTGTCGGCGAGATTGTTGAAAATAAAATTCAAAAAGGCGTATTAGGTATAAAAAATATGTCTGATAAAACATGGAAAGTTAAAATGCCTGACGGAACAAACCATGAAATACTTCCCGGCAAGGGATTCCCGTTATGGTCAGGTGTCATAGCTGATATAGGCGGAGTAAATATTGAATTGTAGGAAGGGAGTATTTTAAACAATGGAGAATTTCAGCACAAAAGCGAAAGAATTATTAGAATTTGAGGATGATGATCCGCTTGGCGCTACAGGCGTATCAAGAAAAAGTCTGGTTATTTTCTTTTTAATAGATACTTCAGGTAGTATGAAGGGAACGAAAATGGGCGAACTTAATACTGCTATGGAGGAGCTTATGCCTGAAATAAGAAGTATAGGTGAAGCTGATACCGATATAAAAATTGCGGTTCTTACTTTTTCAACAGGATGTGCATGGATGTATCCTGAACCTGTTTCAGTTGAAGAATTTGAGTGGGCGAGACTTGAGGCAAAGGGCATTACTGACCTTGGTATGACATTTGAGGAACTTAATAAAAAGCTTTCCAGAAATGAATTCCTTAATTCACCATCTTTATCTTTTGCACCTGTAATATTTCTTATGACAGACGGATACCCTACAGATGACTACAAGGCAGGGCTTAGAAAACTGCAGATTAACAGTTGGTACAGATATGGATTAAAAGTTGCATTAGGAATAGGAAAAGAAGCAAATGACGATATGCTTGCAGAATTCACCACATCTACAGATACAGTTGTACATGCATATTCAGGCGGACAGCTTGCACAACTTATTAAAAAAATAGCAGTTACATCATCTCAGATAGGAAGTAAGAGTATGACATTAGCTGATGATGTACTGAGAGATCTTAATGATGTTGATGTTGTAGATAAAAAGCAGGAACAGTTAGCTGAGCAGATCAAAAATATTGTTGATTCCGATGAATTCCCGAAAGACGTACCATTTGATACCGGATGGTAATTGTATTAACCTGACACAAATTTAAGAAAAGAGGTATGCATCAATGTTTATCGGGTTAAATGAAACCGTAAGAGGTGCCAGTCATGTTGACAGTGGCACAGTTTGTCAGGATTATTCAGCATATAAAACTGCCGCAGGATATGCCGTTGCTGCTGTAGCTGACGGCCATGGAAGCAAAAAGCACTTCAGAAGTGACGTTGGTGCTAAGGCTGCGGTTGATGTTGCCATTAAAGCCATAGATGAGTTTTGTTCAGATACAGAACAATTTGAATTAAAATTTAAAGAAGACCCTGACTATCTTCTGACTAAAATTCAGAAATACATTATTAAACAATGGTATGATAAAGTAAATGAGCATTATAACAATAATGAGGTTCAGGATAAAGAACGGGAACTACTTACCGATGAAGAACTTTTAGAAATAAAAAAGGAATCAATCTACGGTTCCACATTAATCGTTGCAGTTTTGACTGAAAATCTTTGTTTTGGGCTTCAGCTTGGTGACGGAAGCCTTGTTATTATAAAACAGTGTGGTGAATCATATATGCCGATAGTTGACGATGAAAGTTGTCCGGCAAATCTCACAGCATCATTATGTAACTCAAATGCTATTAAAATGTTTAATTATTTTTATGACTATGATATGCCATTGTCTATATTAATATCTACAGATGGCCTTTTTACATCATTTGGAAGCAAAGAAAGCTTTGAAGAGTATAATTGTATTATTACAAGTCAGCTTGATGATATAGAGGTTCTCAAAACCAGATTAAACAAAAATTTTGTAAGAAGAACCAATGCCGGAAGCAGGGATGATATATCAATATCAATTATCTTTCAGAAGGAAATGTTTGACGAAAACCACAAAAATGTTCAGATGCAGGTTGATATTAATAAAAATAAAGCGGCAATAAGAGAAACTGAAGAAAAAGCGAAGATGCTCAAACGAATGGCAAAGGTTGAACAGATCCGTAATGAAAAGAGGATGTACGCACTGGCGCATCCGGAAGAATTACAAGCAGAAGACGAATAAAATAAAAAATGATATGCAATAGTCTTTTATTTGATTGTGATTATAAAAGCTATTGCATTAAATATTTTATTTAAAAATAAATACATCAATAGGGAGAATACAGTATGACAAATGACTTCATCCAGTATGATCTGGCAACAAATTTTGATGATGAACTGCTCAATTATGTTATTAAAAGGGATACTCATCATCAGATAAAATCTATATTCGGAAAATTAAAGGCAGATATTGCTGGTGGTGGAAGAGCAGCATCCATTTTACCTGATCTGTCAATAAAACAATTAAAGGATCACGTCAGTAAATGTACAGATGCAGGAATAGAATTTAATTATCTGCTTAATCCTATTACTCTCAACGATGCTGAGATCAGTGCGGAAAAAAATAAACAACTGATTGATTTTATTGATTCACTTTATGAAATAGGAATCAGAAGTTTTACAGTAAATTCTCCATATCTGTGTAAGCTTATGAAGAAAAGATACAGTGATATCAGAATTACAGTAGGCTTATATGCTGTTGTTATGACAATACAGCAGATACAGTACTGGGTCAATATGGGTGCTGATGAAATTACTTTAGATCATATTTTCAACAGAAATTTTCCTCTTCTGAGACATGTACTTGAAGTATTTAAAGATACAAATGTTAAAATAAGACTGATTGCCAACAACTTCTGTCTTCATGAATGTGCGTACAAGATAAATCACGCATGCAATATTGCAAGTCAGAGTGTGAACTATAAAAAAGAAGATATGTATATGGATTACAGTCTTCTTAACTGTACATATCATAAGGTTAAAAATAAAAGTGCAATGTTATCATCTGACTGGATAAGACCTGAAGATATTAAGGTATATAAAAAAATGGCTGATGATATTGGTACTGATAATCTTACAATTAAGCTTGTAGAAAGAACAAGATCAACATCATATCTTAAGAGAGTGGTTGATGCATATCTTAGTGAAAGCTATGACGGAAACTTACTCGACATTCTTAACTGGCCTATGTCTGATACAGAAAGAGCTGTTGGTGTAGGCAAAAAAGTTGAAAAAGAAAAATGTAAAGATACTCCTTTTGATAAAAAGGTTATGCCATATAACATGGATAAGCTTCAGCAATATGGAAGAGTAATGCAATTTCCGAAAATATATATTGACAATAAAAAACTTGATGGCTTTATAGACCATTTCGTAAATAATTTTAATTGCAGACAACTCATCTGCAAAAACAATATTCTGCCAGTTGAATCGGAGTGTGCAAGTCAATGTCCTTATTGTGATATATGGGCAGATAAAGCAATAACAGTTAATGAAGATGAAGTTAATCAGTGGCTTTCTGTTGCAGCTAATGTTATTAATTCAATAGAAGACAGAACTGTATACAAAGATGCTTTATTATCTGAAGTTTAATAATAGAATAACATTTAAGCAATAATACGTAAATATAAAAATCCTCCATTATTAATAGTGGAGGATTTTTCAATAATATATGAGAATGATATTATACTTCATATGTTTTTACGTCAGATACTGAATGTAATAAGTAATCTTCAAAAATCTGCATTGTTATAAAAAAATCGTTACAATTCAAATGAAATGTAACGATTTTTTTTATTATAGATTACCGTTTTTTTTCTGCCTTTTAATGAACTTGGCATCAATTTTTGCGGCTTTCTTTTTGTCTTTAATAGATTTAATTGCTTCTTCTATAGGTGGTTCTTCTTCATAATTACCAGATATAGATGTTGAACTAGCAAGTATATTATTGAGTCTGTCTTTAAAAATTGCGTTATTGTCACCGGAATTTATATTTGTACCATATACAGATTGTGATGGAATCGTACTATTTGGATGCGCATTGGTAATTGGTGCCTGCATTTTGTTTATATATGTACTGTTAGAAGTTGTATTGTTTGAATTCTGGTAATTTGTATTTGTAGATGGTGTATTATTCGGTTTCTGGGGCATCTGGTTTATATATAAACTGTTATTTGCAGGTATATGATTCGGAGTAACAGGGGCTTGCATCTGAGAAAATATGCCATTGTTCACAGGTTGCTGCTGATACATAGAGTTGTTCACAGGCTGTTGCTGATACATAGAGTTGTTCACAGGCTGTTGCTGATACATAGAGTTGTTCACAGGCTGTTGCTGATACATAGAGTTGTTCACAGGCTGTTGCTGATACATAGCATTGTTCACAGGCTGCTGCTGATACAT
>CALMUA010000079.1 GCA_937872775.1 uncultured Ruminococcus sp. | reverse complement strand
CAATGCATTCAAAGGTAACACGAGTTATGCCTTAGAATACTAAGAGGTCCTGAACAGTTACAAACATTAATATATTAAAAATGCAGATACGCAAAAACGCATCTACAGTTTTTTAAAAATGTATTCGATTATGCATATTCAGTTGATATGAAATTTTAAAAACATTTCATACTTATTATATGTCGTAAATGCATTGTTTAAACAATATAATAAAATATCATGCATCTTAACATTATTACCATATTATTGAACCAATTTGTCCTTCGCTATGCACAGCGAAGGACAAATTGGTTCACGCAATTTTTTTAAATTGCCCACTTATGATATATTTTATTTTAAAAGCTCGTATACAACAACCTCGATCTTTCTTCTGACCTTTACAAAACATTCTACCAGAGCAGGATCAAACTGCTTTCCGCTTTCATTCTCGATTATTTTATATACAGTTGATACAGGATATGCCTGCTTATATGGTCTTACTGATACCAATGCGTCAAATACATCAACTACAGCCATAATTCTTGCACACAGAGGAATATCTGTACCTTTAAGTCCTTCAGGATAGCCACTTCCGTCCCATCTTTCATGATGATATAACGCTAGTTCCCTTGCAAGACGATAATACTCAAGATCATCAAGTCCTGATAAGGTTTCATCTATTATGCGGGCACCAAGAGTAGTATGATTTTTCATAATTTCAAACTCCTCGAGATTAAATTTGCCCTTTTTATTTAATATTATGTCGGGAACAGCTATCTTTCCTATATCATGAAGAGGTGCAGCAAGCTTTATATGTGCAATATACGAAGGAGTAAGCATCTCACTATAATTTTTATCACTTACCAGACCTTCAAGCAGAATATTTATATATGTACTTGTTCTCTTGATATGCCCACCTGTTACATTATCACGGCTTTCAATAACATTTGCAAATCCAAGTATAACTTTTTCCTGAACTTCCTGAAGCTTAGCCGTTTTAATGATTACCTCATGTTCAAGATCTTTCTGATAATTTTCAAGGAGCTCTGTCTTTTCTCTTTCCACAGTAACATCATAAAACCATATTACAAATCCCATAATTTTATCACGTTTTTTTATTTTTTTTATTTCAGGATAATATATCCTGCCATTTACAATAAAATCATTTATATTATGATTAACGATTATTTCAAATAATATATTGTCAATTGAGCCGATACCATCATCAAGAGTTATGTTTTTTAGTGAAGGAAAAAGTTCTTTTGCCTTATTGTTACATCCTTTAAAATGGTAAAAATTATCAATTGTAAGTACTGCATCATCCAATGCGTCATATGCATATTCCTGAGCCGTATTATTAAAATCGTATATTCCGAGTTCATATACAAGATCAAGTATTAATATCTGAGAAATAAGCACTCCATATGGAATCAGATAAAAATCGGGGCTGTATACTCTGTCACTAATATACATTGCAGTCGGAAATAATACAACTAAAAATAATATTAACGTATTTTTTTTACTTCTTTTTGTTTTATTTTGCCTAAGATTCAAGATACACATTATCATTATTGATATTACATATCCTGCCATTAATGCTGCAAATACAGAATGTGCTATTCCATATTCCTTAACAAGCTTTGTAACACCATTACTGTTTACGGATAATTTTACGCTTTTATAAAATAGTTTATGTTTATCAAATGTAACTGCCAAAAACATAATACATATATTAGCAATAACCAGTATGCAATGAGTTCTTTTTTTTATTGATACATTACAGTTTGCTGCAAAAAAGCGAAGCATACAGTAAAATATATTACTTGATCCTATATAGATCATTTTCTGGGCAAGACAAGCTGAACTTAAATCCTTTGACTGAATTAAAAACCAGTATCCAAATGAAATTATCCCCATTAATACAAATGAAAAAAGTGTAATCTGCTGCTGTACACTCGTTTTCTGACGCAGCATCAGAACAATAGACAATACTGACACTAACACACATATTGTATTTGAACAAACTACAATCTGATACAACTTCACCACCACCCCACAGGTAATTAATATTACCCACCCGTGCATTATTTTTTCATACTTATAATCCCATTTATATTTTTCAGCATATGCAAACTGGGATACCCATAATAAATGAGTATCCCAGTTTACATTTATCATGTCACCACAGTCAGAATTATTATTGTGCTATGAGCTCTTTATAGAGCATCAGATATTTTTCTGATGAAGTGTCCCAACTGAAATCCTCTTTCATTGCTGATACAACAAGCTTTTTCCAGTTTTTCTTGTCATTATATAAACTCTTTGCTCTAAGACAGGCATTAAGCATGTCATGTGAATTATATGTCTTAAATGTAAATCCATTTCCGTTCTTACTGCCGCAATCTTTGACTGAATCCCTTAATCCACCTGTTTCACGCACAATAGGGATAGTGCCGTATCTCATAGAAATCATCTGTGCCAGACCACATGGCTCGCTTTGTGAAGGCATTAAAAACATATCTGAACCTGCATATATTTTTCTTGCCAGCTCAGGAACAAATCCTATTGTTACACTTACTTTATCAGAATATCTTAATGACATTTCGTTGAAAAAATCTTCATATATTTTCTCACCGCTTCCGATAATGACAAACTTAAATCCTCTGTCAACAAGTTCTTCAAAAATATATTTTATAAGATCAAGTCCCTTATGTGCAACAAAACGTGTTACAATTCCTATTACAGGTTCATCCCCTTCCTGAAGTCCGAGCTCCTCAAGAAGTTTGTCTTTGCATTTTTTCTTTCCTGATAAATCTGAAGCACTGAAATTTTCCGGTATCAGAGGATCAGTCTCAGGATTATAACATTCTGTATCTATTCCATTAAGGAAACCTGATAATTTAAATTGCTTATTTATAAGTATCCTGTCAAGGCCATATGCATACCATGGGTCAAGAATCTCCCATGCATAACTAGGACTTACTGTGGTTATTCTGTCCACTGTTTCAAAAGCACTCTTCATCATATTAACACAGTCATCATACAAAAGAAGATCTGTATGGTACATCGGTATACCCATAATTTCATTTACCACTTCTACGCCATACTTACCCTGGTACTGAATATTGTGTATTGTAAATACCGTCTTTATGTTTTCAAATCCCTGCTGATATTTATACAAAACCTGATAGTATACAGATATCAATGATGTGTGCCAGTCATTTGCATGTATAATATCCGGCTTAAAATCAATATATCTCATCATCTCAAGAACAGCTCTTGCAAAGAAGGTAAAACGTTCACAGTCATCATAGAAGCCATACATGCCGTCTCTTCCGAAATAATATTCATTATCTATAAGATAATATGTTACCCCGTTATATATTGTTGTAAAAACGCCGCAATACTGCTTCCGCCACGCAACATCTACAGTAATGTTAGTAAGGTATGTGAAGTTTATTCTCATCTGAGGCTTTATTCCTTTATACAACGGAATTACAACACGACAATCATGACCTTTTTTATTTATAGCCACAGGTAATGAACCTGCAACATCAGCTAAACCCCCTGAGGCTATAAAAGGCAATGCTTCACTGGCTGCATATAAGATATTCATATATTTATTCAACCCCTTTACAAATTTGTGTTAAGAAGAGGCCTTTACTCGTCTTCTATTTTTTGATTTTTCTTGATGAACAATGCATTGGTCTTAGATGCTGTAAGTAACTTATTCTTTCCGACTGTTACCCTTTTATCAGTAATAACGGCATGCAATTCAGCATTTTCATCAATAATTGTATTCTGCATGAGTATGCAGTTTCTTACTATTGCTCCCTTTGCAATTTTAACACCTCTGAATAAAATTGAATTCTCAACTGTTCCTTCTATAATACAGCCATCAGCAACAAGAGAATTTTTAACATGGGAACCTTCTTTATATTTCGCCGGACCTGAATCTTTTACTTTTGTATATATCGGAGCACTGTTATGGAAAAGTTGTTTTTTATTTTCTATGTTCAGCAGATCCATATTTGCATCGTAGTATGTCATCATGTCTTCTATTTTTACATAATAGCCTTTATGTTCATATCCGTATATTTTATAATTTGCTTTGTTTTGCTGAAGAACCTGTTTATCAAAGCTCGCATATCCCTCTGCAGAAAATCTGTTTACTACTTTTTCAAGTATTCGTCTGTCAATCACAAATATATTCAGTGATCTGTTTACCTCGCCCAGTATATCAGGCTTTACCATTACACTGGTTACTCTTTTATCTGAATTTACTTCAAGTATTGTTGAAGCTTTTGAACCGATTCCTTTGTCAGTAAAATTGTGCTTTGCATAAACAACAGTTATATCTGCATTATTTTTTACATGTTCTCTGATTATTGTTCTGAAATCAATGGTAGTTGCAACGTCACAGTCTGACATTACTACGTAGTCTGCATCAGAATTCTGAACAAAAGGAAGAACACCTTCAAGTGCTTCAATTCTTCCTCTGTAAAGTCCACTGTTATTGTGACTGAAAGGAGGAAGCAGATGAAGACCTCCGTTCTTAGTAGATAAATCCCATTCTCTTCCTGAACCTATATGATCAAGAAGCGATTGATAATTTGATTTTGTTATTACTCCAACTTCAGGTATTCCTGAATTAGCCATATTAGATAACGGAAAATCTATCAGCCTGTATCTTCCACCAAAAAGAATTGAACCCATTGTTCTTACTTTGGTAAGTTCTGAAACCGATTCATCATGCATATTTGCAAAAATTATTCCTAATACATTATTATAAATCAATTCATATATCCCCCTTAACTCATATCGTTGGTATCATTTGTCCAGGTGCAACTGTAACGCCGGACGAGATTGTTTCACCATGGCCTATTACAGCTATATCCCATTTTTCGGTTTCTTCTTTTGAAGCACCTATAACCACATCAGACTCAACAATGCTTTCCTCACCAATAATAGCATATTTGACAACTGCACCTGATTTTATTACTGCTCCTGGCATTATTACACTATGATCTATTATAACACCTTTTTCTACGGTTACTCCAGAATAAATAATGGATGAATTTACATTTCCGTTAATATTACATCCATCGCAAATCAGGGATTCCTGTATCTGAGCATCTGTACCGATGTACTGAGGAGGGAGACTCATATTTCTTGAATATATTTTCCATTCAGGGTCATAAAGATTAAGAACATCATCTGATTTTAATATGTCCATATTTGCTTCCCAAAGGCTGTATAGAGTACCAACATCCTTCCAATATCCATTAAATGAATATGCATACATTTTTTCATTGTTTTCAAGCATTGCAGGAATTATATCTTTACCAAAATCTTTTGATTCACAGCACTGTTCATTATCAATAAGATACTTTTCAAGCTTGTTCCACGTAAATACATAAATTCCCATTGAAGCAAGTGTCGATTTTGGATGCTTAGGCTTTTCAGTAAAATCTACAATTCTTCTTGTTTCATCACATGTCATTATACCAAATCTTGAAGCCTCTTCAAGAGAAACATCCAGTACAGCAATAGTTGCATCTGCGCCCTTTTCCTTATGAAATGCGATCATTTCTGAATAATCCATTTTATATATATGATCACCGCCAAGAACAATGATGTATTCAGGATCATACCGTTCAATAAACCGGATATTCTGATAAATGGCATTTGCAGTTCCCTCATACCACGAACTGCCTGATGCAGTCTGATATGGTGGAAGAATATGAACGCCGCCTCTAAGTCTGTCCAGATCCCATGGCTGGCCGTTTCCTATATAATCATTTAATTCAAGAGGTTGGTACTGTGTAAGTACCCCCACTGTATCTATACCTGAGTTTGTACAGTTTGAAAGTGGAAAATCAATTATTCTATATTTTCCTCCGAACGGCACCGCCGGTTTTGCCATTTTTTGTGTCAACGCATACAATCTGCTTCCCTGCCCACCTGCAAGCAGCATTGCTATACATTCCTTTTTCATAAGTGTATTCCTCCCCTATTGCATTGAATATTTATATAACTTCCGTTTTGGAAGACTTTTGTCTTAATTTTGAATACTGCAGATAAAGAACAGATAATGGAGGCAAAGTAAGTGAAATGCTTTGGTCATATCCATGCATCTGAATATTATTTGTTTTATAAATTTTATCTGCTAAACCACTTCCACCGAATTCTACAGCATCAGAGTCAAAAACAAGATTATATGTGCCGCTTTGCGGAACACCGATACAATAATCATTACGTTCCACCGGAACAAAGTTGCACACAACTATTATTTCATTTTCATCATCATCAATACGTCTGAAGGAAATAACACTCTGCTTATAGTCATCATTTGAAATCCACTTGAATCCTCCCCATGAGTTATCATTTTCCCACATAGGACGATTATCAAGATAAAATTTATTAAGCTTTCTGTTAAATTCAAGTATATTTTTATGCTTGTCAAAATCAAGCAGGTGCCAGTCAAGTTCTGTCATATAGTTCCATTCTTTTATTTGTGCAAACTCCTGTCCCATAAAAAGAAGCTTTTTACCCGGATGAGCCATCATATAACAGAGAAATGCTCTGTAGGAACTGAATTTCTGTTCTTCATTTCCACTCATTTTCTCAAGTAATGAGCACTTTCCATGTACAACCTCATCATGCGAAATCGGCAGAACATATTTTTCAGAAAAGCAATAGAAAAATGAAAATGTTACTTTATCGTGATTAAAAGCTCTGTATATCGGATCGAGTGACATATACAGAAGCATGTCATTCATCCAGCCCATATTCCACTTGTAATTATAACCTAGGCCACCTATATCCGTAGGTTTTGTTACCATTGGCCATGCAGTTGATTCTTCAGCAATCATGAGTGTATTCGGATTGTTTTTAAACACTGCCTCATTAAGAAGTTTAAAGAATTCTACTGCTTCAAGATTTTCTTTTCCGCCATAAATATTCGGAGTCCACTCACCGTCTCGTCTGTCATAATCAAGGTAGAGCATTGAAGCAACTGCATCTACCCTCAGACCATCAAGATGAAATTCATTTATCCAGTAACAAGCATTTGATATCAGAAATGAACGTACTGCACCCTTTCCGTAATCAAATATATGTGTACCCCATGATTTGTGTTCACGTTTATTCATATCCTCATATTCATAGCAGCAGGTTCCGTCAAACATATAAAGCCCGCTCTCATCTTTAGGAAAATGTGCAGGAACCCAGTCAAGAATTACTCCGATATTGTTCTGGTGAAACAAATCTATCATTTTTCTGAAATCATCAGGTGTACCGTATCTTGATGTAGGTGCATAATACCCTGTAACCTGATATCCCCATGAACCGTCAAATGGGTGTTCTGTAAGCGGCATAAATTCTATATGCGTATACGACATTTTTTGTAAATATGGTATTATTTCCTCGGCAAAGCGTGAATAATTGAAAAAAGTAAGATCATCATTTGTTTTCCATGATCCAAGATGTACTTCATAAATATTTATCGGACCTTTATAAAGAACATTTTCATTTTTTCTTGATAACCATTTCTGATCATTCCACTTATACTCTGAATCGTAAATTTTTGATGCTGTCTCCGGTCTGGTTTCATAGTGATTTGAATACGGATCGGACTTTAATATTATCTTACCAGAGTACGTTTTTATGCTGTATTTATAATTATCATACTGATGCAAATATGGGATTTTTATTTCCCATATTTCATCTGAAATTTTATACATTTTATCAGACTCGCGATTCCAGCCGTTAAATGAACCAACAACAGAAATATCTATCGCATTTGGTGCCCATACTCTAAAGCAGTGAACATATCCCTCTGATTCCTTTATTTGGTGAACTCCAAGGAATTTATAGGATTCAAAATTTTTACCTTGTTGAAAAAGATATACAGGAAAATTATTAATATTATCAGTATTTATGTTGTTTTTCATCAAACTGCCCTCCCATAACTATTATATATTTTATCAGAGTATAGAAAATTAATCAAGTCTTTTGATCAATTTTCTATACTTTTGTATAAATATTATAGTATCAAAATTATTAATCGTGCAATTTGTCATATTAAGTTTATTACTCATTGTTTATATTCACAGTTTTATAACATAATTACTATGCTTTTTGCAATTTACTGTCTTATTAATTTTGCTGAAACTACACTGATATCATCTTTTGCATTTTCAGATGCAGCCTTACATATTTTACTTGAAATATCGCTTACATCTGCACTATTCTTAAGTATTTCTTCTTTTATAAGGTTATATACATCTTCCGATACACCATCTGATAACATTACTATTGTATCATTTACTTTTAGTGGAAAACGTCTGGAATAAAGATTTGTATCGTTCATAATACCGATAGGATATGAATCTGCATTTATTCTGAATACTGAGCTGTTATGCTTGAAAACTGTCGGTGCTGCTCCTGCTTTGTACATTGTCATATTCCCGCTGTCAAGATCAAATTTTGCTATATCCACAGTAGCAAACCCATCATCCTTGTTACCTGCAAGCATTATTGAATTTATTATACGGATACTGCTGGTTATATCTATACCGCCCAAAATAAGATTTTTAAAAATACCTGTTACTGTTTCAGAATACATTGCGGCTTTTTTACCTGTCCCCATTCCATCAGATATTATCAGATATACATTTCCGTAATCATCTTTGAAACAGTCACACGTATCACCGTTTGGTTCTCCTTCAGAAGCGCTTTTCTGCATTATATATGACTCAATGTTATACGGTGGACGTTCACTTATAAAAAATCTCATTTCGTCTCCGTCATAATATTTTGTACATTCAAATGTTTTTTCATACTCCTCAGTTAGTACTCTGTAAATCTGATATCCGCTTATACATGCATTTTTATTGCAGTATATTTCAGCAAAGAGACGCCTTCCTGAATTATAATAAGCTACCACAGATGAAAAACCTATATCATTTTCAGTCAGACATTTCTGCATGCGTTCTGTAAGTCTTTCATCAGGCGTAAATTTTAACGGAATATCTGATGATAACGATTTTATTATGTCCGCTGACACATGAAGCTGTTCTGATAATATTTGAGAGGCTTTTTTCAGATAACCGTTTGCTGTAATATCAACAATCTGATTATTTATATTATTTCTGAATTCATCTGCTATATTATTTCTTTTAAAACAATAATCCAGTTCACTTGGAAGATTTGAAACAGAAATATCTCTTTTTTTTCCAGCTTTAATAAAAGCATCATAAATCATATCTCTTCTGCTTACCCAACAATAATTTTTGTTTGAACATTGCTCGCATACAGCATTGTAGACATTTTTTATTTTATTATTTTCAGCATTTTTTCCTGAAAGTATTTTATCCGGATTCTGAAGTTTGCTTCCTGCCTCATCAAGTGAAATAGCAATGAGTTTCATTCTGAAAGAAATCGATTTTATTATATCAGAACCACAGTCTGTACTACGTTTTTTTACGTGTATACTCTCAACCGGAACAAAACAGAAAATTATTGCACCAAGAACTATATCTATATACATTCTTATTTCATTCTGTGTAATACCGGTAATTATACCGCAGGCAACATTTACAATCAGAAATACAGATGCACCTACAGAACGTTTGTACTTTCCGAAAGCTCCTGCAATCATACCCGAAAAAGCAAAAAATACAGATGAGGTATCTGCCCCTGCAGAATACAGAATCAATGCAAATGATGCAGCAGCTCCGGCAGCAGCTCCGCCTGAATATCTGAAACAACGGGCACATATAAGAGTTACAGCAGTACTGATAATTATTCCTGCATTTACAACACCGGTGCTAAAAGAAGAACCTATTGTAACAACAAGGAAACATACCGCTACAGCTGTAAATTTATTTTCATATAATTCAGATAATATTCCCTTATCAGAATGGATAAGTACAGTAAGAAAATATGATACTCCTCCTATAAAAATACTGGCATACAGATATGTAAAAAGAAGATTCACTGAAAATCCGTAAATAAAAAAATCAATTACGGATGATGCAAGAAAGCTTACAACTGACAGTGATGCATTCTGCATCGGTTTATTTATGGATGAAAACCATTTAAAAACCACAACAGTAATAAGTGCTGAAACAACAGTCAGTGACTGATATAACTGAGACGAAACCAGATACGAAACAGTACTGCCTGCTAAAACAGCAGTTGAAGCCATAGGTGATACTACACATGCAATCGCAATATTAAGCGGCGATCTCAATGAAATAAAATCAGTACCTGCAATTATAAAAGACATAACCATATAAACGATGAATTGAAGAACCGGTGAAATTTTTTTAACTTTTTTTACAGCATATTCAGCAAGCATATTTTGACATTCCTTCCTGAGGATTTTACCTCATTTTTACAGAGCAGGATCAATAAATATTGCATGCAGTCATATAAAATTTCAGATCACACTGACTACAAAATTGAACCCACTGTTTTAAAAGTGGGTGGAATCCTGCCTGTACAATAAAATATATTATTA
>CALMUA010000078.1 GCA_937872775.1 uncultured Ruminococcus sp. | reverse complement strand
TATATTATTTAATATTATCTAACATAATGTTATTTTAACACATTTATTTTTCCAAGTCAATGTCTTCACAGCATAAAGATGTATATGTTGAAAATTATTATATATACCAAATTATCATACATAGATACAGATATGTTAAAAAAAATCAAAAAAATCAGATTTTTCTTGACATAAAGTTCAAGATGACGTATAATATACAATAAGAAATAGTAAACTTAAATAGGAAGTGATTTAATGAAACGACTGATTGAAGCCAAGCTTATGGCATGGAAAAACAATAAAGAGCGAAAGCCGCTTATCCTCAACGGGGCAAGGCAGGTTGGAAAAACCTATATTCTGCGTGAATTCGGAGAAAACAACTATAAGAATGTAGTTTATGTAAACCTTGAAACGAATACATCTATATCGTCATATTTCAATGACGATATATCGCCAGAACGAATTATCCGCTATCTTGAGGCATATGCAAATGAGGCAATTATTCCAGAAAAAACGCTGATTATCTTTGACGAAATACAATCCTGTGAGCGTGCGCTGACTGCACTCAAATACTTCTGTGAGGAAACTCCAGAGTATCATATTGCAGCTGCTGGAAGTCTGCTTGGCGTTGCGATTAACCGCCAGAAATACTCGTTTCCTGTTGGCAAGGTTGACACTGTTACAATGTATCCGTTCACCTTTCAGGAATTCCTTTGGGCAGTTGGTGAAGGATATCTCTGTGATGAAATCCGTATACATTTTGATAGACTTGAAGCATTGCCAGAGGCACTGCACAATAAAGCAACAGACTTGTATCGCTGTTACCTCATTACAGGCGGTATGCCTGCCGCTGTAAGTGAGTTTGTAACTACCAAAAAACTTATCGGCGTGCCTGACATACAAAATAAAATCCTCAGCGACTACCTTGCCGATATGGCGAAATATGCAAGCAACAGCGAGAGTGTGAAAATCCGTGCCTGTTATAACTCTATTCCTGCTCAGCTTGCAAAGGAGAACAAAAAGTTTCAGTATAAGATTGTACAAAAAGGCGGTTCTGCGACTATATTCGGTGCGTCAATCGATTGGCTTTCATTTGCGGGAATTATTCTCAAATGTCAGCGTATTGAGCAAGCTTTTGAGCCGATTTCGGTTTACGCCGACTTATCTACCTTTAAGATATACATGGGCGACACGGGACTGCTTGTAATGAAATCGGGAATGTCACAGCAGACGGTTCTTTCAGGTGAGCCTAATCTGTTTATGGGGGCAGTTTGTGAGAATTTTGTTGCTCAGACGCTTGTTGCAAAGGGATATAATATTAACTACTGGACTAGCGAGCATACTGCCGAGCTTGATTTTGTTATTCAGAAAGGTAATCAGATTATCGGCATTGAAGTCAAGAAAGCACAACACGTTCATTCCAAGAGCCTGTTTGAGTTTATTAAAAAATACAATCCCGCGTATTCAATCAGATTATCTGAAAAGAATTTCGGGACGGCAGATAATAATGTACGTATTGTTCCGTTGTATGCTGCATTTTGTATATAAGTTCAAAAGACACAGGAGTTTATGTCCTGTGTCTTTTGAACTTATTCCATAATTTTCAACATCGCAATGTGATTTCACTTTTTTCTTGACATTCATACCATTATAACGCATAGTATTTTTTTTAAAAAGTAGTTCATTTTTTCACCTTTACTCCTCATTGATTTTTATTCCAGATTTACACAAATAAATTAAATTATTATTTTTAATATCATTTATTTGTTTTATATATTCTGAATACTTTTCTTCATCAATTATCAGCTCGTCACTTTTTTTCATGCTTTCTTCGAATTTTAACCATATTATTTTTGAATATTTATCAAAACCATCCTTATTATTAATATATTGCTTTGAATTTTTATCTTCTTCTAACCCTTGTTTCAACTCTTCTGTTCTTTTAATTCTGTATTCCTCATACCTTTTAGTTATTAAAATAACATCCTCAATACGACGGTTTCTCATTATCATGTAATATTCAAAAAAATCATTAATGCTAGTATATTGATTAAATATTTTAAGCAAAAAAGGCATAACTCTTTCCAGCGAATAATTAAAAGAGGAAGTCATTGATTCATTGTCGTCAGTTTTATAGGGGAAGAAAAAATCATAATAATTCAGCAATTCTTTTTTTTCCTCAAAATTTCTATAATAATATTGATATATTCTTGATAACAAATCAATACCACTTTGATTTTGTATGTCCATAGGGCTTTTGTTAAAATCAATCAGGGAATGGTAAATTGTTTCATTTCCAGCATATAGTTCATATCGTTCATAATCGCTTCTATAATATCCATTTATAATAGGATGTCCAGCTGATTTTTTATATGATATGACCTGAACAACTTCATTATTAACAACCCTTACGAAATACGGATATCTGCTTTTTACAAGTTTAAATCCATATGTTTCAAGATATTCACCATAAATCTTCTTAAATGCCGCATTTAATGTTACCTTTTTTACTTTTGCAGACCTTTTGAAAAAAATTATCTTATAAGATTTATTTTCTTCTTCCGACATTCCAAGTATTGAAAAGACTTTTGAAATGCAAGAATCCGCCATCAACTGATTATCTTCAAAAACATCTTTCAGATCCTTCCATGTATACTTCTCTGATATATATGGTTCCCATGCTGCTTGTTCTCCTGACTGACCCTCACTTCCAGAATACGCTTCTGTATCCCCTGCAATCACTTCATCAGTCTGCTCTTCTGATTTGTCGTACATTTCAAATATTGCAAGATCGCCGTCAACAACTGATGTAAAAATGCAGCATGTTTTTAGCGCATTCGCTATTGTTCCTGCATCTTTTTTCATGTCATCTTCAGTTCCGCAATACTGATCAGAATCAAGTGTTATCCACTTATTATTTTTTGAAAAAGTGAAGTTATAGGAAACATCAAAATCATTTTCACCGGCTTCTTCATAGTCAAATTTTTTCATCATTGAAATAAATGACTTATAAAATTTCTCTTTACTTTCAGTGTTTTTATTATAAACCTGAAGTGTACTATAAAATTCGCCCATATTTCCTCCTAGAAAAAAATTTTTAATTTTGAAAATATTTTTGTTTTTTTGTTATATCACTCCTCAATCTAGCAGATTGCAGCAGTGGTTTTATTATACAATAAATCAGGAAAAAATTCAATATCTTATAAATACCATTAATGCCAACTAAAAAGTAATGTTTTTATATTATTGTGACAACTTAAGTAGAATATCTGTATTTAAATAATACGTATAATTTAGCGTTAATATATTCAGTTGTAAATCAACTTGGACTAAAAGATATATATAGAAAATAGTGTATTATTAAAAAATAACATATAGATAGCTCATATCAAAACACACTGACTCTTTTAAATTGTATAGTAACAATAAGCTCCCGGTATTTTTCAACCGAGAGCCTTTTAAACAACTTATTTAATTACTTCATACACTCTTCAACTGCAACCTGTAATCTGAAATTTATTAAATAATCTCATCTAGCCGGATATTAATAAAATGAGAAACGATATATCTCTTTCTAAGTCAGAAATTTAATGAAAAAATTATTACGTTATTCTATTGGTATTTTGTTTATAAGCTAGTTATTATCATAATCCGAAAATAATATTATGGTGATCTAAAAAAAGAATTATTTATCCATCCTCCCATGATAGTTAACAGAAACATCCCTAACCATACCGTGAAAACAACTATCCATCCAATACCATATCCATATTTCAAACAAAAGGACTCTGTTGCGTATATCGTATCAATTTTAATGCCAAATACCCCTAGTTCAGCAATCTGAATAAAAATAAAATAAAAATTACGCTTATTCCTCGAATCATAACGATAATCATTATTACGCCTTCTTATAACAATAAAATAGTACAATGCAGATGTAAGTATCAGTTCCGGAATTACCAGAAGGTTAAGGCCTGTTTCAAATATATAAAAATTTGCATCATAAATAAATGGCAGTATTAAAGCCAGAATCACAGTCTGTATAATCGCCTTCATATTATTTTTCATATTGTCACATCCATTAATGATATTTTTATTTTTCGTCAGATGGTACGTTTACACTGGCATTTATAACACCATCTTTAAATTCTACATCCCAGCCTTTTGATGAAAGTGAAGCTAGTATTTTTTTAGCCTCTTCTTTATCACCATCATATCCACAGGAGATTAAGTAAACTGTCATATCATCATCCAGCTGACTGACTGCTTCAAGGATATCGATATCTATTATGTAACCCCATATAGAAAAGTACGTCATTTCCTTAAATGGTTTCAGAGCATCAGAATTACATAAACTAGTAAATTTCTTTGTTATATCACTACTCGCAAAGCAAAGAGTTTTTAGGTTGCTGTAACCGTAAATCAAAGAAATATCACTGAAATCTGAATTTAAAAAATGCAGAGTCTCTACGTTTTTTAAATCTGATAACATTGACCAATCATCACACTCTCCATCTAATTCAAGTTTTTTTAATTTCTGATGACCTTTAAGAAAATTCAGATTTTTAAAATGCTCTCCGTATGTTTCAAGTTCAGTAACATTGTTACAGTACTTAAGTGCATATTCCGCAACTTTAAGATTTTTGTAATCATAATAAACAGAAATCTCATATACATCATCAGGCCGTACATAGCCATTTTCCGTCTGATTATTATAAGAATAAAGATACACAAAACATGGCTTTCCAAGAAATCCAGTAAATATTATCGCCCATATACCTGTTACTATAAAAAAGAATACAGCTACGATAATTATCTCTCTTTTTAATTTCTTATCCATAGATTCTCATTTCCTTTTAAGAATATTATTCTGAGTTTATATAGTGTAATTGTAACTGTTCAGGACCTCTTAGTATTCTAAGGCATAACTCGTGTTACCTTTGAATGCATTG
>CALMUA010000077.1 GCA_937872775.1 uncultured Ruminococcus sp. | reverse complement strand
ACACGTAAATATGTGGCCTTTGAGAGTTCTCTTATGCCACGATGAATAATTCAGGATAAAGCATCTCCTTAACAACATATAGAAACATTTACAAAATATCGTACAAGCATATTACAACATAAATATACTTTGTTGTAAATATATTATCTAAATTTTAAAAAAATTCAAATATGGATATTCCCAAATGGATATAAAGCCGGCGCTATGCGTGAGGTACATGGGCACATCTAAAAGTATCAGATATTTTAAAAATTTTGACTTTAACAAAAAGTATGTAAGGCTTGGTTCAATTGACGTGCTGGGTGAAAACAGCTGATATTAAAAAGTACTATTTACATGAAGGTAACTATTGTAAAGTAAGCTTTTGCACGCATCAAAATAGCAGATTGATTTATAGGTTGAGATTGTTCAATGATTTATTTTGTGAATTATTACGCTTTTATTTTCCCGGTAAAAAACATTAAAAGCGTAGTAAAAATGTATTCCCAAGACTTTCAGATGGAGAGAAAACTGTTGTGAATTTTGTAAAATAAAATGACATATGGTTTATATTTATTGTAAATATTGTAGAGTAAAATAAATTCAATTGACAATTATAAGATTTTATGGTATGATATATAATATATTAAACCATAATCATGCATGAGATTTGTTTGGTATAGTATTTATAAAAAATTAATAAAATAGTATAATGCACTTATGTGCTATTCTACTTTTATTGTGAAGGAAAGGTAAAATTATTATGAAAATATTTAAAGGCCGCTTATTATCAGCACTGGCAATATGCGCTATTTCAGTTCCAGCATTATGTTTTAATAGCAATGAGAACAATGTTTCAGCACAGTATCTTAGCTATGCAAGGGTACATTATATTACAGGCACAACTTCGTTGACAAAGAGTGGAACAATCACTTTTGATGATGACTTTATGTCATATGTTTATTACGAATCAAATTGGCTTGGTGCTCGTACCGTTATGAGCAAAACGACACAGTCGGGTAAACACGATGCAGGTATATATTCAAGCCAAAGCGGCAAAAGTAAATGGACAGGTGAAACAACAGCTTGTAACATAGAAACTGGAAGAGTAAGCAGAGGCAACTGTACTGTTATGGGTATGATTCCGGCCTAATAATTATCAGAGTTTAAGTACATAAACAAAAGGTGAGCAATCTTGGATGAACAGTATATATTATAGTCCAATTTTGCTCATTTTTGTTATGTTATATTTTAAGTTAAGGAGTATGACATGAAGATAAGAAAAAAAATTGCACTGTCTATTGCTGTTTTGTTGATAGTGTTTTTTGCTGTCTGGAATATTATATGGTTTGTAAATTACAATAGTATGAAAAAAAATTTTTCAGCAATTGATTATAACATGGAAAAGGAGGACGTTGGTAATGAGGGCTATTATTATGAAACAGAGGATTATACATATAGATATGTATTACCAAAATATCTACATTTTAACACACTGGTTCAGGTTGTAGGTTCTTATAGACTTTCAGAAAGAGTCGATGGCAGTATAACTAACAATAAAAAATATCACGCTTCAATAGTATTAAATATTGATCTATTAAAGGGAAGAGAGCTTTATATTGAAATAGATGAGGCAAATGATGAAAACGGAAAGTTTATTGAGCAAGGATGTGCGGAAAGGCTGGATCTTAATCCTGATTTTTCAATAAAGAAAATATATTTCGGTATCAGTGATAAAGATGAGTCGGCCGTTAAACAACTTTATGACGATGCAATTGACGAGGTGAATTTAATTAGTCAGGAAGCAGTTGATTTTTTTGGAGATGAAATATTTAAATGATAAAAATTGAGAATATGTCAAAGAGCTTTGGAGACAGAGTGCTTTTTAATAATTTTAATCTTGAGATAAATGATGGTGAATTTATTATTTTATCGGGAAACAGCGGAAGCGGAAAAACAACCCTAATGAATATAATAGGAGGCCTTGAAGCATACGATAATGGTAATATTTTAGTAGATGGCATAGATCTTAAAAAGGTCCGTAATAATGTGGATTTTTATAAAAGTCATATAGGTTTCTTGTTTCAGAATTTTGGATTAATAGAAAATAAAAGTGTTGAAAAGAATTTGGACATTGTTAAAAAAAGTGCATTAAGCGGGATTTCTCACAAGGAAGCATTAAAGATGGTCGGACTTGAAGGGTATGAAAAAAAGTATGTGTATACTCTTTCAGGAGGAGAGCAGCAGCGTGTGGCAATAGCAAGACTGATAATAAAAAAGTGTAATATCATACTTGCAGATGAACCCACATGTTCTCTTGATAAAAAAAATACCGAGGGTATTGTTAAAATATTAATGCAACTTAATAAAAACGAAGGAAAAACCATTATAATGGCAACTCATGATGAAACCTTAAAAAATATAGGAAATCGTCTGATATCCATTGATGATACAGTATCATAACATTAGTAGAAGGTAAGGACTTTAGATATGAAGAAAATATCATTAACAGCTGTGATATTATTGTCGATAGCAATATTTTGTTCATGTAAAAATAAAAATGTTGCAAGAGAGTATAACAGCAAAAGCGATTGTCAAAATTCTGTTTTTCTTGGGGAGAAAATACCTCTTCATGACAATATAATCAATATCTCATCATGCTGTATTTCAAACGGTGATATATACTATAGTTTTCCAACAGAAAAAATAACAGAAAAAATCCGTGTTGCAGAAAACGATTCTGATTTTATAGATGTACCTATGAATTTTGAATATAGTATAATCAAAGACTGTGTATTAGCGGAGGATGGAGTATATGTTCTATTTAAAGATGCCAATGGTGATAATCTCATTGCATTAATAAGTAATAAAGGTGAAGTGATAAAATCTGCTAAGTGTGGATATGAAGATTCAATATTTTCTACTGAAAGTGGATTATATCTTATATCCGTTGATCCAGAAGATAAGTGTGTGTTAAGTGAATATAATAAAAATCTTGAATTAATAAAAACTGAGACTATAACGCAGAAAATATGTTCTGAAGATGAAATTATTTCAGAATTTAAAATAGATAAAGATAATAACGGATATGCAATGGTAGCATATGATATAAAAAATCTAAATGAAGATACAGTTGATTGTAAATTTAAAATTGTATCAGTAGATTTGCAGTCATTTGCTGTGAAGAAAGAATTAAATTTAAATGCTCCGTATGACATATCATCTTTTTGGATTACTGACAGTTCCATAGATGTATCATATAAAGATGGAGATAATTCTTTCATTGTAAGCTTTGACAAATCAAACGGAGAATGTATCGGTGAAACTAGTACGTTCAGTTCTCAGAAAGTGTATAATGGTGCATATCTTTCAGACTCATGTTTATATGATTATAATAATAATTTAATATATGAACCTGAGGATGATAAAGAAGAAGTGTGTTATTATGGTGTCTATGGTTCTAAAAAGTTAATAAGATCATTTGAAAGAGATAACCAAATCAATATATGCAGAAATAAAATGTCAGGCACTTTAACCAATGAGTACATAGTTAAAATACCTGATTATTATATACCGGGAAATAAATTATCTGTTTATAAAAATAAAATTGCTTTTAGTGCTTATGAGCCAGAAGCAGATGAGAACTTTCTTGTTATATATGATACAGTGCAGGAAACAGTGCTTATTGAGAAAAATGATTCATATATAAAGGATCTTGAAATAGTATCGGATAATAATATCGTTGTAATAAACAGTGTTAATGATAAATCATGTATAAAGTGGTTCGATTGCTCAAAACAAGATTTTTCCACCGACGATAATAGTGTTGACTCTGAAGGTGTTTCATTATGCAGAGATAATAATGATTTGGTAACCTTGCTTGGATATTCAAAAAATGCATTGAGCGTATACAAGCTCGGAGAGGACGGGAAATTTTCATTATATGATAATATTGCTTTGGAATATGATAAAGATGATCTATACCTGAAAAACGGATATGGTGAAATTGATTTTTTTATTGTTTCGTCTAATGAAATTTATGAATATACAAAGGAAAACTGTAAATCAGCAATTAATATGGCTAGTCTTAATTCTATTTGCGAAATCTCCGGTGTTGTTCCTGTAAATAAGGATAATTGTATTGTTTACGGAATGGATTACAATTCATATAAAGCGCAGCTTTTTGATACAAAAAGAATTGATAAGTCTGAAAGAGAAATAATTAAGGTAGCTGTTGAGGACAATGTAAGTCCATATGTATATGATAAAATTTCAAATTTCAACAAAGATCACAAACAATATTTACTAAAAACTGAAATCAGCGATGACGTATATGATCTTCCTGACATATATATTTACGGTGAGGATATAGATGTAAGCCAATATATAAATAATTCAATGTTTTATAATTTAAACAGTCTTATTGATGATAGTAACGGGGCATATTTATCGATTGCATCAGCAAAAGAGAAAGAAGAAAAAGATATATTTAGAGTAATTCCATCATTTTCATTGATGTCATTTGGCCATGAACAAAATAATTTACATAATGAACTTACTCAGGATGATATAGTTGAAAAATTGATAAAATATAAATTGAATGAATACATTGACTATAAATCATGTAATTGCAATTTCCAGACACAGGATTTTTATGACAAATTAAAGGCCCTAAGATTAAATAGTCAAGATATTTCTTTTAGTGTATATGATTCTGTTGAGGAGCTTATGAAGGTTAAAAATAAAATAGGAGATTATGAAAATGTACTGATTCCTGATTATTATATTTCTGTTTTTAAATCAGATAATTCAAAATTTGCTTTAGAATTTGTTTCAGGATTTCTGAATGACAATTATCAAAACGAGGCCATGAGCAGACACTATGGTAATTTACCGGTAAAAAAGAGTTTTTATTATAATTATTCTAAAGACAATACAATTTTAGAAAATGAATGTGACAATTTAATTAATATAATGGATAATATTTATACATGTACTGAATATAAAAAAGATATATATAACATTCTATCGGAAGAAATCTCTAATTATCTTGGCTCTGATAAAAGTGAGGAGCAGACAGCTGTAAATATTGAACAAAGAGTAAATCTTTATCTAAAAGAAAGAAAGTGATTTTGTTGAACTATCGAATAAAGATCATAAAATATCTTATAACTGTTATACTTTTATTTCTTGGTACAGTGACGGTATGTGAATTAACTATTTTGGATATGGAGAATGCTATTGTTTCTGAGCCGAGTATATGTTTTAAAAAACCAGATGATAAAAATAGCTTTATTTCCGATATGAAACGATTGTCGGAAGAAAATAATCTTATTATATATACTTCAGAAGAAAACTATGAAAGCAGTAACTGCGTTAGCACATCAATACGCTATATATCATGTGAAAAAGAATATATTCAGAAATATTTCGGTATAAAAAGAAATGAGTTTAAAAGTATTTTTTATAATAAAGTTATCTTTGATATAGACAAAATGACAAGCGACCTGATGATTGGAGATAATACTTGCTTTTACATGATTGGTTCGGAAGAAAATGTGATGTCGTTTTATAAAAGTATAAAAAAAGATTACGATATATCGTCGTGTAACCTTAATTCTGAAAATCGATCTGTTGTGAAAATCATTAATTATATAGCATGGTTAGTAATAACATTGTTGATATTTATGATAACAATGTATGATGTTAATGTCAATAAGAAAGAA
Source organism: uncultured Ruminococcus sp. (assembly GCA_937872775.1). Classification (GTDB taxonomy): domain Bacteria; phylum Bacillota; class Clostridia; order Oscillospirales; family Ruminococcaceae; genus HUN007. The sequence continues at coordinate 1,529 of CALMUA010000077.1, read as the reverse complement.
GCCTTTATCAAAATTGTATTTGGAGAAAGCAGATTAAAATCAGCTTTGATAAATATTTTGATCGATGTCGCTATATATGTGTTTATTTGGATTTTAGCTATGCTTGTTTTAAGCAGTGTTACATGCGTACAATCAGGCTTTGGATTTCTTAGTATCGCATTTATAATTTTCTGTATGGTAAATATATTGCCATACTTTACTTTGGTAAGATTTGATTCCGATATTCTGGCTAAGGATAGGTTTTCTCAAAAATCATTGCTCTATAATTCTATCTTTATTTTTTTAACAGCGTTTATGAGTATTTGTATAATTATAGCTACTATTAATATTTCCGGAACACTTGGAGAGTATATTAAGCTTGACAGTTATATAAAAAACTACGGAAAATACAGCACATGTGATTTTCAGATTTATAAAAGAGATGGGATAACGGCTGGTTCAGTATATGAAACAAAAAAAATCGATGATGTTTTGAACGAGAAAATTTATAGGAAATATTTTAAAAAACTAAATCCGATAATTATGACAAAGACTTCGGATGGTTACATATATGCAAATGTAAATGCATATAATTATATATCCGATAATATAGAAGAGTTTAAATCTGCTGATATATCATCGGATATATGTATAATTGTTCCCGGATCACTATCTGAAAGTGAAAAACGTCTGGTTGTTGATGATGCTTTGGATATAGTAAGGACAACAGAAGGTAAGAAATTTGATTTTACTTATCAGACAGTAGAGTATCAAGATAATGCAGAATTAATTACGTTAATAGATCTTGATGAAAAAGGAATAGAATTTTTTGAAATCAATAAAAATCCTGTTATTATATACAATGCTATTATGGCAGATACACTTACAACTCCGGTAAATGAAACAGACAGATCAGGATATATGGCTAAAATTTTATATATGATTGACTCTAAACAGCTTGATAAAATAAAAGAAGATTTTTCTTTGGAGAATGAGATATGTTCTGTTACAAATATAGGTGAGTATTATAAACACCGTCTGACATATATAAGAAAGACAACATGTTTAGTGTATTTTGCAACGATTGTGATTTTATTAATGGAGGTATTAGTCAATATAACTGTTGTTGTATTAAATTATAAAATACATGCTGTTGAACTGGCACTAAAAAAAGTGTTTGGATATTCAGTGTTTCAAAAAAATATAAAGCTTATTATACTTTCATTATCTGGTGTAATTTTTTCTATACTAATTAATTATCTTATTTTTTCAACGTATCAGGTTTTCGGGGTTGGATTAATTGTGCTTTTATTTATATCTGCTTCTGTTTTATTGCAGATAAGAAATTCAGAAAAGAAGAATGTATCAGAAGTAATTAAGAGAAAGTGATTAAACTATATGGATTATCGGTTATAATTCTTTTTTTCTATCACTATTTACAGTGTAATTATTTGTTCAAATTATGTATTAGAACTCTACTTAATTCAAAAAAATAGTAACTGTTCAGGACTTCAGTCTTCAAGGGCATAAAACACATTGCCTTCAAAGAC
>CALMUA010000076.1 GCA_937872775.1 uncultured Ruminococcus sp. | reverse complement strand
GTATTTTAATGAGTTAAGGAATGAAGGTAAGCTTATTGAATATGTAAAATAAAAAAATGTGCTATAATAGCACAAAATAAAATGCAGTTCGTAAGGGCTGTATCAAGTAACTAATTTAAAAGTTATTTGATACAGCCCTTTTGTATTAAAAGGGAGAAAATATGATTAAAGTAAGAGTAACTAAAAATATTATAAGAAAAAATGAAGTGGCTTTTGGATTGACCAGAGCCCAGGTTATTATAACGATAATAGGATTTATTATCGGTCTATTGGAATTAAAATTACTGAAAGGTGTTACAAGTGTTGATGTAAGGATGACAATTGTTTTTTTTACTATGACAATATTTATTTTCGGTGGTATAGTGCAAATAAACGGTACATCATTAATGTCTACATTAACTAAAAGCTTAAAAGGTGTAGATAAAAGGCCATATAATAAAGAAGGAGTGTATAACGATGAAAACAAACCTACAGAAAATCAGTAAAAAAGGAGTTTTTTTCGGCAAAAGTATGAAAATACCTAAAACGGCACAGGATACTATACCGTTTATAGAAGCATATGATAACGGATTATTTTTAGTAGAAGATAGTGGGAAATATACAATCATATTTGCATATGATAACATGGATTATTCATTGATGCGTGATGACGAGCAAAAAGAGATATACGGAAAATACACAAAACTTATGAATGCATTGCCGTCAGATATTGAGTATCAGGAGTTTATTATGAACTGTAAGATTGATCCTGAAAAACTTCGAGAAATATTAATCCCAAAAAATCGACAGTATGGTGATTTGTATGATGATTATTGTGGAATGCAGGAAAATCTCATTAAAGAATCTGCAACAGCAGCAGCAGAAAAAATAATGGTTATTGCTATGAGCTATAAACCTGAAACTAAGGTTGATGATGTAAATATTTTGTTTAAGTACTATCGTGAATTGCAGGTATTTTTTGATCTGTTAAAAGTAAATACAAGACAGCTTATGCCTGAAGATGTTTTTTCAATCTTATATCAATTTTACCATCCATTTGATACAACAGAATTCAGACTCCCATTAAATATTTTTAAGTCCGGAGGAAAGATAAAGGACTATATTGCACCATCAATGTTTGCTTTTAAAGCAAAAGAAGTCGAAGTCGGTACAGCATTTACAAGAGTTTTGTATATGAAGCATTATGACCGTGATCTTGATGATGAATTTATTAAGGACATTGTTGATAATAATTTTAAAGTTACTCTTTCAAAGCATGTTAAACGTGTAGATAAGGGGGAGGCTGCTGAAAAGGTTCGAAAAGAAATTTTAAATGTACAAAGTTCTGTACAAAATAGAATGGCCAAAAATAAAAAGGAGGGAACAAACTTTATTCCTTTCAGATTAGAAGAAAAATTAAAAGAACTTGAAGGAATACAAAATCAATTATCAGGATCAAACATGGAGTTGTTTGAACTTTGCGTTTTGATTGCTGTTTCTGCTCAAACAAAGGAAGAATTGGATGAGGTAACCCAGAGTCTGATGAATAAGGCAAGAAGACATCAAGTGAAACTGGACGTTTTAATAAGGCAACAGGATAAAGCCCTGGATTCTGTTTTGCCTTTTGCAAATAACAAATTTAGAAGTAAACTTGGTAATGCAATAAGTTCATACTTATTATCAGATGCAATAAGTATATTAATTCCATTTTCATATCGATCATATTTTAGTCAGAGTGGCGTGAGTTATGGAAAGAATCAAATTACAAATTCAACCATAATTCTGGACAGGACAGATGAGATGAATAGTAATGGATTTGTACTTGGAACTTCCGGATCCGGAAAATCAATGTTTACAAAAGCAGAAATAGAAGATGTACTTTTCAGATATCCTAAAGATGAGATTATTGTTATCGATCCGGAACGTGAATATTTAGAATTGATTAAGTCTAAAAATTTTGATGGTGAAGCATTTAAATTATCAGCTGATTCAGAAACAACAATGAATATTTTTGACATTGATATGGAATATTCTGAAGAAGGTATGAATGCAATAGCACTGAAGTCATCATTTTTAATAACAGTTGTAGAGACCGCAAAGGGACAAGCCTTATTAGCTGAGGAAAGGTCTATTGTAGATAGATGTGTAAGGTTTGCGTATGAAAAATATTCAAAAACACTTAATAATGACGATCTGCCTACTCTTACAGATTTTTACGAAATTATTAATAAGCAAGAAGAAAAAGAAGCAAAAGGAATAGCATTGGCCCTTGAAATTTATGCAAAAGGTTCATTTCATTGTTTTGCCGGTAAAACAAATTTAAAAATGAATAAACGTTTTTTAGTGTTTGATCTGTTTGAAATGGGCGAACAGCTGAGGGCAGTTGGTCTACAAATTATTCTGGAGTATTTATGGCAACGTGTTATCCAAAATAAAAAGAAGGGTATAAGAACATGGGTTTGGATTGATGAATTTTCAATCATGTTTACTGATGGTGCTGGCCGATCAACAACAAAATCCGGAGAATTTTTTGCGCAAGTATATAAACGTATTAGAAAACATGGTGGTGTTATTACTGGTGCGACACAGAATATTAAAGAGGTTCTTGCTTCAAATCAGGCCTCACTTATGCTTGGTAATGCAGAATTTGTTGTTCTGCTTCAACAGAAGAATAGTGAAATAAAACAAATTGTTGATTTATTTGAACTTTCACCATCACAGGAAGTATATTTAAAAACAGGTGAAAAAGGTACCGGATTAATGATTTGCGGAAAAAAAGTTATTCCGTTTTCTAAAAAGATACCTAAATGTAGATTATACGATATAATGTCAACTGATTTTAAGGAAAAACAAGAACTTATGAAAAAACAGTATTCAGAAATAACACTTAAATTTAATTCTGGTGATTTAGAAAATCTTAATGATGCAGCGTTGATGAGTGGTATGGATCTTAGTAATTACATTGTTTCCTGCTGCCATAAAGGAAAGTGATTTTAATGAAGAAAAAAATTGATGAAAAAAGAGAAAAAAATAATAAGATATTTGAAAAATTTAAAGCAAAAGTAATGTCTGAATTTTCGGTTAATGATGTAGCAGTATACGTATTTAGTGAGGATGATTTAAATGGAAGTATTCTTATTGGTAAAGAGATAGATACCATATCATTAGAAAAATATATATCATACAGCAATACGGTTTTATTATGTGCTCCTGCAGGATTACAGAATGATGATAACATATATAAATCAAGATTGATAACACAAATCAAAATATGTGATGCAGTATATTTAATCGTAATGTCAAGTTGTCAGATGGAGGCCTTTAAAGGCAGTACAGCAAAAAATATTATTGACGATATTATTAAATTGGTGAAGGAAGGTAATATACTATGAATGCTGTGTTGCTTACTTCGAAAGCAAGAAAAAAAGTTTATGATGATGCAATCAAAACTATGATGGATTTTAAAATAATATCATTTATGCCAGTAATAAAAAGCGTATCAGTTACACAAATTGAGTCCATCAATCCTCATTGTGTTATAATTGATGCTTCAGTTAAATTTAAAGATATCGATCTTGAAGGGTTTATATGTCTTCTTAGATTAAAGACTCCGGATATAAGAGTGATATATAATTTTGGCACCATAGATGATGTTAAAGATGAACAATTTAATAAAACCCTAAAATTTATGATTCAACAAAAGGTAAATGATATTATAATTAATGATGCTGATATAAAAGAGATAATAGAAAACCCCTTGAAATTCGGGGATATTAACGAGAAGATAGATGAAATAATTAAAGAAAACGAGAAGCAAAGAGCAGTTTATAAGCAAGATACAGGGATTGATGATGTTAAAGAAAAAGAGACAAAAGGTAAGCCTGTTGAACTTAATTTTTTTGTTTTATCGGGAAATCGAAATTTTGACATTGAGAATATAACTGAAATAATTGATGACAGTCAGACAAATAAAAAGAGTTGTATAGTAATAGCTATTATGCAAATTCAACATCATCTTGGATGTACAAGGACATCATTTGATATTGCTAAATTATTATACAGTCAAATGAAAAATCCATGTATAGTTATGGAAGATGATGAAACGTATAAAAATATGCTCAAATTTTATAGATATAAAACATCGGCAGCATCAGAGGGTTTTAGTTTAAATAATATACATATATTGCCTAAAAGTGAACTTGAGGAAGCTAAAAAAACGTATACACATGTAATACTTGATATGGGATACTTCAGACCTGAGCATGAGTTGGAATATAAAAAATCTGATATTAAAATAATGATGTGTTCCTCCGCAGAATGGGATTTGATACATATGGATAGATGGTTTAACTACCCTAAATATGATTATACAGTAGACATTAATTATCTTTTTATATCATCAAAACAGAGATATATACAACTCAATAAACTGCTGCTAAAAGGAGACTACATATCAAATAGAATTGATTTTAGTGATGAGGGATACAATAAAAAGGTTTATGGACTTATTTTAAAAAGATATGAATTAAGTAATTCAAACAAACAGAAAAAGCGTAAGCTGATGAAACTTAAATAAAAATGTGCTATAATAGCACATTTTAAAAGAATATTTCAGAATAAGATGTTTCAATGATAATAATGTAAAAGAGAAAGGAGCAACTGATGGTTGTAATATATGCAGAAAAATCAAGTCTTGCTAAGGTAATAGCCGGAGCATTGGGAGCTGGCAAAAGAATCTCGCTTGCGGATGAACCTACAGTGGGATATTATCAGTTTAAGTTTAACGGTGAAGATGCTGTATTGTGTCACGGTGTTGGTCACTTAGCACAGTTAGTACCGGCAAAGTCATATGATGAAAAATATACAAAATGGGATTTAAGCATATTTCCATGTGTTCCGGATGAATTCAGAAGTGCAGCAAAAGCACAGACTATTAAATGCTTGAAGCTTGTCAAGAGTTTTCTTTACAAAGCAGATTGGGCGATAAATGCAACGGATCCTGATCGAGAGGGTGAGCTCATATTTGCATATGTTTGTGATGTATGTAAATATTCAAAACCGATAAAAAGAGTTTGGATTGAAGATCTGACAAATGAAAAGATAATAAAGGCTTTTAAAAATCTTAAAGAGCAGCATGAACAGATTTCAGAGCAACTAAGCGGTTGTGCTGCTGATTTACAGCTTGCCGGTAGGGCAAGAGATATTGCAGATTGGCTAGTAGGTAATAATCTTACCGTAGCAGCTACAAAGAAATTCGGAGGTTTTGATAACTTGATTTCTGTAGGCAGAGTTCAAACGCCAACTCTGGCAATGGTCGTTAACAGAGAAAAACAAATACAATCTCATGTCAAAACACCATTTTGGAAAGTAATTGCTGATTTTAATGTAAATGGACAGCACTTTGAAGCTGATCATGAACATGGTAATTTTGAAAATGAAGCAGAAGCAAATAGCGTAAAAGCTACCTGTAACGGCAAGGATGGGGTAGTAGTTGATAAACAGATAAAACATAAGACTGTATCAGCACCACTGCTGTATAACGCCACACAGCTTCAGATTGCAGCTGCTAAAATACTCAATTGGGAATCTGATAAAACAATGAGTGTCATGCAGAATTTATATGAGCATAAATTAATGACTTATCCAAGGACTTCATCAGAACATCTGACAGAAGCTATGATGCCCGAAGTAAAAACAACATTGTCAAAAATACTGACAATGCCCGAATATAGCAAGTATGCACTCCCTGAAGAACAGTGGAGTGCTTTTTCTTCCAGACACTTTGATGATAAAAAAGTTGGCAGTCATCCGGCTATTATTCCAACTGTTAATGTTCCAGGAAACTTATCCGGTATATCTGATGATGAAAAGCTATTATATGATTTACTTGTAAAATCAATACTGAGAATAATTTATCCAAAGTCAGAGCTTGATGAAACATCGGTAATCATTGACGTGAATAACAATAAGTTTAAAGCTTTAGGCAGTGTAATAACCAACCCCGGATGGTATGCTGTCGATGCCATGCCGGAAAGCAAAAAAACATTGCCGAACGTTGAAAAGGGTATTAAATATCCGGGAACATATTCAGTAAGAAAAGGAGAGACTGAACCTCCTAAACGTTTTACCGAGGCAACGTTGCTTGCTGCTATGGAGCTTGCCGGGACAAACATTGAAGATGAGGAAATCCGGACAATGATGAAGCTACAGAAAAAAGGACTCGGAACAGATGCTACAAGAGTAGCTATTCTGAAAGGACTGTTTACAAAGGATTATCTTTCAAGGAAAGGAAAATCAATTATTCCGACGGAAAAAGGAATTTATCTGATAAATACACTTCCGGTAGACGAAATAAAATCAGCGAACTTAACCGGTGAATGGGAAAAAAGACTCAATGATATTTCACTTGGTAAAGCGAACTTCGATGAGTTTATTGTAAAGATAAAAGAAACGACGAAACAATGGTATGGAATAATTGCGGAAAGTTCCTCGAAACAATTTGTTTCAGACAAAGACGAAAAAATGATTTGTCCTTTGTGTGGAAAAAAAATAAACCATTTGAAATGGGGATATGGCTGTACAGGCTATGCTGACGGATGCAAATTTTCAATAAACAATGAAATCTGCGGTAAGAAAATAACCGAAAATCAAGCTGTTTCACTCATAACAAAGGGGAAAACAAATATAATAAAAGGATTTACCGGTAAATCGGGAAAATCATTTGATGCAGCATTGAAGCTTGATAGAACGACAGGGAAGATTAGTTTTGAATTTGAATAGAATTTGACTTTTTAATTTGTCAGTCTCTTTCTATGCTGCTTTTTCTACTTCATTTAATGTGACTGATGCTCCATAAAATAATTTGGCGAACAACACTAAGATAAAACGTGCTATTATAGCACGTTTAAAAACAAGAGCTGTTGATAAAGAATTTATATAAATTATCATATTTACAAACACAGAAGAAAAATGTATAATCAGAAAGGACTTTGTTTTATGACTACATTTACTGGTGACCAGATATCTAATGACTTGCAGTTTGATTTAAACAAAAACTATGAACTAATAATTATAGATCCTGAAACTGATGCAAAAACCAGGGTTAGAATAAAAAAGGTAGGTTATTTCGTGAACATAAACCCAGAAAGTATTATACATACATTAATAAATTATTACGATACAATTGAAAATGACAATAAGCATTCTCCTAATATAACTTGTCATAAAGGGTGCAGCGATTGTTGTTCCAATGACTTTGAGATTAGCATTACAGAATATTTTATGATTTTGAACTATCTTGGAATAAGATATGGACAAGATTATCTGGAACAATGCTCAAAAAAAGCGATAGCTTCACATTCAGCATCAAATTGCATATTTATCGATTGTACAAATGGCTCGTGTAGTATATATGAAGTGAGACCTTTAGTGTGCCGAAAATATGGTTTGTATGATTGCAGTATTAATTGCAAAAAGCTGGATGAAGAGTCTGAGTTGCTTTTTAATGCTGTAAGTACTGATGAAAATACACTTTTTTTCAGACACTCATCACTTCCGGAGAAAAAATTCGCATGTCCTCCTAAACGTATAGTTCACTGGTTTGGAAATTTAAAAGATGGTAAGCTTGCTTCTGAAAAAATGAAAAAACTATTCTATGAAAGTTTCAACGGTTCTTCTGATACATTTATCGAAACATTATTTATTTAATGTTTCAGTATGGTATAATGTGAAAGGAATAATTCTCTGATCAAATAAAATAAATTAAAACAGTAATGGTTTATATATCATTGCTGTTTTTTTGTTAACAAAGGGGTGGATATATGTACACAAAAATAACAGATGAAATGAAACAGCAATGCAGAAATATTGATCTTGTGGACTATCTTGAAAGTCGTGGAATGAAGGTAAAGAAAACAGGTGATACATACAAGCTTGAGATTTCAAGAAGATATCCGGGCGATCTATCTAGCCTTTCAATCTTCCCGGATCGTAAAGGGTGGAAACGTTGGAGTAATGGAGTTTCCGGTTCTGATGTGATATCATTTTTACAAAAGGTTGAGAATATGTCTTATCAGGAGGCTGTGGAAGAAATATTACACACTCATAAAAGGGCATTTTCAGTATCGGCTTCAGCTGTTCCGCCAATATCATATGATAATACCGAAAAAGAGCTTGAGTTTCCAGAACGTTTTGATGGCAAATATTCGAGAGTGTTTGCATATTTAAACAAAACAAGAGGCATAGATGCACATATCATAAGTGAGCTTATGAAAAATAATATGGTTTATCAGGATGAAAGCAATAATGTTGTATTTGTAGGGTTTGATGATAATAAAAATGCAAAATTCGGATGCGTAAGAGGAACAATGACAGATAAACAGTATCGAAGAGACTGCTGTGGCAGTGATAAACGATACTGCTTTTTTATGCCCGGAACACTTAAATCGAAAGTGTTTGTGTTTGAATCCCCGATTGATGCTATGAGCCATGCTACGCTTACAAACAAAGTAATAAACAGGGATGATGTATGGAAGGTATATAACCGGCTTGCCCTTTGTGGGACATCTGATGTGGCACTTGAACATTATATAAATACTCATCCAGATATTAAAGAAATAGATCTTTGTCTTGATAACGATGAAGCCGGTAGAGCTGCATCAGCAGAGATAAAAGAAAAATATGAACAGCTAGGCTTTATTGTTAAAGAACGCTTTTCACATTCAAAAGACTATAATGACGATTTATTAGAGTATATCAAAAATAAAAAAGAAATTACAGATGAAATCGCATCTCCCAGGCGTCCCAGTAGCAGATAAAAAATAATACAAAGGAGTATATGAGTAACTATGAAAATCGAATATATTAAAATTCCAAACAGCTTATTCAATTATGATTTAAAA
>CALMUA010000075.1 GCA_937872775.1 uncultured Ruminococcus sp. | reverse complement strand
CTGTACTTAATGGTGCTGTTTGTAACAGAATGTATAATATTATATATACATTAATAATATTATTTAAAGTAATCTTATTTACAAAAAACAAAATAATCTCCGTGACATATTTTAAATATAATTGCATCAGACAAAAAAACTTTTTTCTATTGTGCACAAAAAACTTGCAATACAATTGCAAATATAGTATAATTATAATATTAATATCTATCTAACATATGTAATTAAAACTATATCACCGATCAAATAATATACTAGATACTGTATTATCACAATAGTGTGCTGAAAGGAATGAATTTTATGAAGATTGACTTACATTGCCATACAACACTTTCTGACGGATCGCTCGGAATAGAGGATGTTATTATTCAGGCAAAACGAACCGGTATTGACTTTTTGTCAATAACAGATCATGACACTCTTGCTTCTTTTTCAAGAGCTTCTATACTCGGAGAAAGATATGGAGTTAAAATTATACAAGGAGTTGAAATGTCAGCATGGGATAAGGAGCGTAATCAAAAGGTACATATTCTGTGCTACGCAGCGAAAAAGCCTGACAGATTAGAAGGTCTCTGTCTTAAATCATGCGAAATACGAAAATCATGTTCAAAGGAAATGATTGAAAAGGTTATGCAGCTATACCCGATAACAGCTGAAAATATTCTTAAGCACTCAACCGGAAGTAAAAGTATTTTTAAACAGCACATAATGAGAGCACTCATTGATTATGGCTATGCACTCGAATTTTACGGAGATTTAAATGACGAGCTTTTTAATCTAAAAAATGGTACATGTCTCGTTGAACGTGAGTATCCTGATGTAAAATTTGTACTTGACCTTATTCATTCTGCAAGAGGTGTTGCTGTTATGGCTCATCCTGTTCAGTACAACAGTATAGAACTTCTTGAAAGACTTGCAGAACAGGGTAAAATTGATGGAGTTGAGGTATATCACCACACTGCAACAGAAGAAGATCAGCAGAGATTACTTGAAATAGCAAAAAAATATGATCTTATTATTACAGGCGGATCAGACTTTCATGGATTATATAATTCAAAACCTACACATCTGGGAAGTCGCCTGACTACAAAGGAAAATCTCGATAAAATAATCAAGCTATCAAACAAAAGGGGTTCTGTTTAACATTTAAAATAGAATATAAGACTTAAATAAGAAAGGATATTTAAAATGACTATTACATATATTCCTAAGGGTGTCTGCTCACGCCAGATATCGTTTGACATTGAGGATAACATTGTTACAAATGTAAAATTTGTCGGAGGATGCAATGGCAATCTTCAGGGAATATCAAAGCTTGTCGAAGGTATGCCTGCTGACAAGATTATTGAAAAGCTTCAGGATATCAGATGCGGTGCAAAGTTTACTTCGTGTCCTGATCAGCTTGCTCATGCTATAAAGGAAAATATATAGTTTATGTTTTATATTGAGAATAACGCAGTCAGATTTACAGGCCTTGCCATAAGTCTGGCTGCAATGATTTTTTTCTGTTTTCCGTTTCAGTTCGGAATCAAAAACATAGGGAATTTATTCGGTATATTTATCAGTCAGTTGTTTCTGATATTCTTCATATTCAACAGACAGATTTCATCAGCTGCATATCATTTATGGCAGCATACAGTCGGTAAAATAATAATTTCAGCCGTTGTTTCATTTTTAATAGCAGGCTTCATTCTTGCAGCTGTTATATCAGCATTTATGGTGAAAACGGCTTTTAACAGGCCTGATTCACCCAAAACAGCGATTTTGCTTGGATGCAAGGTAAATGGTTTATCTCCTAGTCTTATGCTTAAAAGAAGACTTGATACAGCATATGAATATCTGACTGAAAACAAAGATGCCATAATAATTGTTTCGGGTGGAAAAGGTGAAAATGAAGATATTTCGGAAGCTGAATGCATGAAGGAGTTCCTTGTTTCTAAAGGAATATCCTCTTCACGTGTAATTATGGAGGACAAGTCTTCAAGTACACTTGAAAATCTTGAATTTTCTAAGAAACTGCTTGAAGAATATGGACTCAGAAACGAAGTTGTAATTATCACTGACTCGTTCCATCAGCTACGTGCTTCTATGATAGCGAAAAATCTTGATCTCAAAACCTGGAATGTATCAGCGCACACCCCATTCTACCTTCTGCCTACATACTGGGTAAGAGAATGGTTCGGCATCACGTGGCAGTTTATATCCAGGTAAATATATCAATATAAAAAAGCGATGACTCTTTCACCGCTTTTTTTAATACGTAATATTAAAAAAATGCAAAATTTCAGATTAACCTGCAATAATTATAATTATCATGACAGATAAATTTGCCTAAATCACATATCATTCACATTTTTATATACTTTATTTACAATAATAATTAATTTAATTTGGTATATCTTACAAACTTAAAATGCATCTCAAACATATTGTCTGTTTCATACGTTATACTAATGAAACGTTTCAAAATGAGGTAATGTTCCATGGAAAAAGAAGAACTAAACGATATTATCCTGCGAATACAAAAAAAAGACACAAAAGCCCTCGAAAAAATATACAATGATATGAAAGGCTGTGTTTATGGCCTTGCATATGTGTATACAAAATCACACAGTGACTCTGAAGATATAGTTCAGAACACATTTTTACGTGTGTGGAGCAAAGCTGATACATATAAAAAAGATAATCCAAAAGCGTGGATAATGACAATAGCAAGAAATCTTTCTATTGACAATATCAATCAGGGAAAAAGATTTACGGAACTTGATGAAAACATACGTACGGATGACTGTTATTCAAAAATAACAGATACTGATATGCTGAACACGCTCCTGTCAACACTTGAAGAAACTGAACGTGAAATAGTTATATTATATTCATACGGATTTTCACATTCTGAAATTTCAAAAATTACATTAAAGCCATATGCAACAGTACGTTGGAAATACAGCAATGCAATAAAAAAGCTTATTAAAATATCAGGAGGTGAAAACAATGACTGAGAAAAATATTCTTGATAAAATAAAAGCTGAATGCAACGCTTCTGCACCTGACAATTTTTCAGAAATAGAAAATCAGATAAAAACATCAAAAAAAAATCGTCGTAATATTATTCTTAAAATATCAGCTGCCGCCGCAGTAATAGCTGTTCCGTTTTTGTCAGTTATTGCTTCACAAAAATTTAAGCCAATGGGTCCTGAAGATATAAAGCTTGCTGAGGTAACAGCTGATACATCAGAATATACCGAGGAAACAGATGATAATTCAAACACCACAAAACCTGTATCTGAAAAAGAAACAGAAGAATCAACAGTAACTGTTCCCCATGTTGAAAGCCAAATGGCACATAAAACAGAAAATGGTCTGAAAACAGAATTACCGCCCCAATCACAGTCTATAACAAAAAATCAAACACAGAAAGAATCGTCACATAATATCCCATCAACTGAAATAATACCAACAACTACAAAAAAAGTTCATCCTGATATTTCAGATAAGCCACATACAAGCAGCACACGTAAACCTTCTCATACAACAAAACCCGTGGTTTCATCAGAAATTGAATCCCCATGTCATACAATTTTAACAACCAATCAGGAAATTAGTGATAATCATACATCCCAATGTATAACAGAGCACTGTCCATATGAAACAACTTCTGCAGCACAAGGAACACAACCATGCTCTGTGCCGCAAACACTTCCTAAGACAGACACAACAAAGGAATGTACTGTGCCGGTTTCATTTACAGGTTATCATACGGAATGTACAACAAAAGAATGTATCTCTGAGCAACTTCTATCAGTAAATTTAATATTTGCTGCTTCACAAGATGATCATTCCGGTAATTCAAAATCTAAAATATATGAGGGAAAGGATTATAATTACATAGTTACTGACTATGATTTATACAATGTACAATTAAATTACAGCAGACATTCTGAAACTCATTCTATAGATGAAGTATTAAAGAAAACTAAGCTTACTATTGACGATCTGATTGAGGCTGGTCTTAATGCAACAAAAATAGAAAAATAACTATTTGTAATTATACATTTGTACTTGCTTTATCCAATAAGAAACCAGAATATTATTTAAATTTAAGGAGGAATTTATTATGAAGACAAAAAGATTTATAGCAAGCATATCCGCATTTGCTATGATTTTCGGACTCAGCACAAATTATATAAGTACTGATGGAGCAACCACTTTTGTTTACGGTGATGTAGATGGTGACTGTATTCCGCAGATAAATGACCTTACAAAAATGTCTCTTTATCTTCTCCAGGACATTACATTTAACGAAAGTCAGAAAAAAGCTGCTGACGTAAATGCAGACGGCAACGTCAATATTGCAGATCTTGCTACAATGAAGCAATACGTTATGCATGATAATGTTGAGTTTGGGAAATCACTATCCGATGTTAAAAATCAAAATGATTTTGACATTTTAAAATGTAAGATCATAAGTGAAAGTGCAATATCATTACTTAATTATAATCTTTTTACATTAGACAACAGAGGCCAGTTTTCAATGGTCATTGACTCTGAAAACAAATTTGCAGAGTTAAAACAGATGTTTGAAGAAAACGCCAAGGGAACAGTTGAAAAGATTGATTCTGAGCTTGATTTATCTGAAGATTTCTTTAAAGAAAATACTCTTTTTGTTATAGCCAGAAGAGAAAGTAACGGTGATATTAAAGCTGAAATTTCTGATATAAAGCTCTCAAAAGAGAGAGGAATCTCATTTGAAATTACTTCAGATATTCCAGCCGACAATAACAGCCTGGGCATACGTACATGGCTGCATGCTGTAGTTATTCCAAATGAGTATCTTAAAGACATTGATAAATCAGAAATAAGAATAACTAATAAGGGGGCCGTGGCAGAAAATGATGGTATGTTGAATTATTTAAATATTGCGGCCTGCGATGTATTTAATTATAAAATATCCGATTATTTTGATTTTCTGCCGGCTGATGATAAAGAATTCAAATCTTCAGCTGTTATTAAGTCTGAAGAAGATTTTAATAACTATAATAAAAAGTTTAACAATACAGCTAATAAACTCAGCTCTTATTATGGCATATCAGAAGAATTTTTCAAAGACAACACGTTATTTATTATTCCGATAAGTGAAAACTCAGGCAGCATTAAAGATGAAATTACAGGTATCACAATACATCAAGATTCACCAATCTATATAGACATTACATCATCTGTTCCGGCTACCGGTGAATGTGCTATGTCAACATGGCATCTTTCCGTTGCAGTTCCTAATAAGTTAATTAAAAATGCTGATACATCAGATGTTAAAATTACCCGTACTGTAAATCGTCAAAAATATATTGCTGATGATGACGTTCTTGATTTAACAGACTGTGATACTGTTGATCTTCCGGACCCTTATTATGGTGATAATTCTAAGTACGCTGGTTTCCATTCATCACTCATCACATCCACGGAAGAACTATACAAATACAATCCATGGATGAAGCTCATAACTGATCTTGTAAGACCAAAGCGCGATAATTATGAAGACCTTTTAAATGACAATGTTATAGTTGCAATTGACGATATAGGACATTCCGGGACTATAAACAAGTATATTTCAGCAATAAGTGTTGATAAAAATAATAATATTACAGTTGATTTTACTTCAAACACTCCTAGCGCTACACTTACTGCTGATTATCGAAAAACACATATTTGTCTTTTAGTGCCACGTAAATATCTTAATAAATCATCAGCTAAACCTACACTTGAAGTAATTAAACACGATATTAAGACTTATTAAGCAATAAAAAAGATTATCTTGATATTGACTGTGAGTATTTTGGACAGAGTATTGACGTATATAATGACTTTCTATATAATTGTAAAAAATAGAAGATATCAAAAGTAATCAAATTTTGATGCTATACACTTTAAGGAGGAATTATTATGAAGACAAAAAAATTTATAGCAGGCATATCCGCATTCGTAATGTTTTTATCACCTGGCATAAATTATATCAGTGCTGAAGATTCAGCACCTGTTATTTACGGTGATGTAGATGGTGACGGCATTCCACAGATAAATGATCTTACAAAAATGTCTCTTTACCTTCTACAGGACATTACATTCAACGAAAATCAGAAAAAAGCTGCTGATGTAAATGCCGACGGCAAATTCAATATTGCAGATCTTGCTACAATGAAGCAATACATTATGCATGATGATATAAAGCTCGGAAAGCCGGTTTCTGATTTATCAGGTTCAAATGAAACCTTTGATTTCAAAGACTGCAAGGCAATCAATGAACAGACAACCATGTACCATGATTTCATGTACAATTATGATAATCATCAGACGGCAAGAACTATTACATCTCTGAAAGATTTTAATGAGTACAATGATTTATTTGATAGTAAGCTTACAGATGTATTTACTGACTTTATCATTTCAGATGATTTCTTTAAGGATAATACTCTTATTGTTGTTGCAAAAACTGAAGGATCAGGAAGTATTACCAACAGTATTACCAATGTCAGCATTGATAAAGAAACCGGTATCTCTGTAGAAATTTCAACACACTCGCCTGAAGTCGGCACCTGCGTGATGGCAGAATGGCATATGGGCGTTATTGTTCCTAACAAATATCTTGAAGGCATTGATACGACTTCAAAAATAAATATAACAAATATAGATATTACAAATACAACACCGGGAGAAGATCCTGACTCACAAAAGGATGTAAAATTTGATATTTCTGAATGTAATATTACAAAATACAGAACACGTGGTGTTATAGAAAATCTGCAGGATAAGACACCTATCATCGTAAAATCTTTGGATGATTTCAATAACTACCCATGCGATATTGATGAAATTGCTTCCAAACTAAAATTATCCGATGAATTTTTTAAGGATAATACCGTGATTATCGTACCTATTACATTTGTTTCAGGAAGCATAAAGTGTGAAATCTCAAATATTAAAATAAACACAGATAAACAGTTGTCTTTAGAAATTACATCAGTTATCCCTGATATAAGAACAGATGATATAACAAACTGGCATCTGGCTGCTTCTATTCCTAATAAATATCTTGAAAATGTTGACATATCAAAAATCGATACTAACTTCGTTGATAAGCATTTAGCCGTTCCTGATACGAGTGAACATAGAGACAATCTTAATTCTTATGATTATAGTTGTGTAAGTATAATGAGCCATGCTGATTTTAGTACTCAGTCAAGAATGCTTACTGTAATAAACTCAACTAATTATGAAAGACTTGATGATATGAAGTTAGAATTCGGTAAGGAGTTTGATGAAATCTGCAGTGCTCTTAATATCAGTGATAATATTCAGGAAGATGATTTTTATAAAGAAAATTCTCTTTGTATACTTCCATGTCCTAAACGTTCAGATTTTATGGGTGAACAAATTTCAGATATAACTGTTGATGAAAACGGTGTATTAAATTTACAGCTAATCTGTTTTGATTCAGACAATATTAAAAGTGATGCAACAGGCAATCTTCTTGCTTTCACTATTCCTAACAAATATCTTACTAATAATAATATAAATGAATTTGATGTTCGTTACTATAATCCAAAAACTTATTATTATAAATGCAAAGTTATAACAAACACATGCGGAAATTGTGACAGTAAAATGCAGAATAAAAGCTCATCAGCAATTATCCGCTCTGTGGATGAACTTAATAAATATAAGGAACAGTTTGATGACACCACAATTGAAAATCTTCATATGGACTTTACAAACTTAAATATATCTGACCAGTTTTTCAAAGAAAATACTCTTGTGTTAGTATATATTCCTGAACCATCCGGCAGTGTCAAAAACAAAATTTACAATATCACTACAAATAAAAATAATAATATTTCTATAGAAATACTGTCAGTTCTACCTAGAATAGTTCAATGTGATCTTATACAATATCAGTTTGCAATAGCAATTCCTAATATCGTTACTGAAAATGCTGACTTATCCTCACTTGATATTAACCACACTTACTATTCACTCTATTAGTGAATATTCCATTCATAATAAAAAAATATAAAATTACTCCGTAAAGTACCCAACACTTTACGGAGTAATTTTCCGTTGCTATTACACTATGAAAAAACAAATCAGACATGTACCCGAAGGCGCCAGAATGATCGGAAATCCTTGCAGGACTCTGCAGAGTCGAAATTCTTTTATCAGCAATTAATAAACTCGTCCATTATTGTAAATCCTGTTTCAATAAAATATCCGGCTTTCTTTGCAGTATCCTCATTAAACTCAGAAGGACCATTCTGTTTCTTTGTACTATTATACATAATAAACGGTATAGGGTCATTTGTATGTGTCTTTAACGAAAGTGGTGTTGCATGATCAGGAGTAACAAGAACCTTAAAGTCACCCATTTCCTTTAGTGCTGCAACAACAGGTCCGAGTATCAGCTTGTCGATAAGCTCAATTGATTTCTTCTTGTTTTCTATTTCATGTCTGTGACCACATTCATCAGGAGCTTCAACATGAATATATACAAAATCCTTGCCATTTTTAAACTCATTTATCGCAGCCTGTGCTTTTCCTTCAAAATTTGTATCAATGTATCCTGTTGCACCGTTTACATTTACAACATCCATATCAGAGAATTTACCTATTCCCTTTAAAAGATCAACTGCAGAAATCATTGAAGCATCCAGTCCGAACTTTTCCTTGAACGGATCAAGCTGTGCCTTTACACCCTCACCCCAGAGCCATATGCTGTTAGCCGGTCTGAGTCCATTCTTTTCTCTTTGCTTGTTAAGCGGATGATCCTTTAATAAATCATTTGATTTCTTCATAAGCTCATATAATTTTGCAGCATTTTTGTGCATCGGGACATATTGTTTTATCGGCTTTCCTGTTATGTCATGAGGAGGTGTAAGTGTTCCTATATCAAGTGTACCATTATTCCATATCAGACAATGTCTGTAACTTACGCCGCTGTAAAATTTAAATTCATCATTGTCAAGATTTTCTGCAAGATATTCTATAAGAACATTTGCATCCTCAGATGAAATATCTCCTGCACAATAATCAACAATTGTTTTATCTTCATAATCTGCCTCATCTGTCAGTGTAACGATATTACATCTTAACGATACATCTGTATCTTTCATGTCAATACCGATACTTCCGGCCTCCAGAGGTGATCTTCCCGTGTAATATTTATTTGGATCGTAGCCAAGAACAGATAAATTTGCAACATCGCTTCCAGGTTTCATATCATCTGATACTGTTTTTACGAGACCTACAATACCATCCTTTGCGAGCGAATCCATATTAGGTGAATATGCAGCCTGCAACGGCGTTTTTATGCCTAATTCTTCTACAGGGTAATCTGCCATACCATCACATAAAAGTACAAGATATTTCATAATAAAACTACCTTTCATATATTAATCCTGTTATTATTTTATCACCTTTTCAGGAATTTTGCAATGATATTTTATCGATATATAAAATATCATGCAGAATTATTGTTGTCATCGATATTTGGAAATTTATCATTGACAGATTCATTACCGGTAATCTTTTAGAATTTGCCTACAATCGGATATTAGCAGTATTTTTGAACGGTTAATTTACAATGCGCCAAATGTAAAAAAAGCAGACCTGAATGAATTACGTCAGGTCTGTTTTTACATTTATTTATTGATGAGCTTATACTTCATCATACATAGATCCAATACATCAAGTTTTTCGTCCTTACATAAATCAGCAGCTTTCCAGTTCTCTGGCTTTGTACTGTAATTTAACAACCATCTTAAAAGTTCCAGAACATCGGAAACATTAAAAACACCATCATTGTTTACATCCCCGTAAACTATCGTATCAGAGGACGCAGGCGGGTTATTTATATAGTCCAGAGTAAAATAAATCCACCAGTTATTATAGAAACCTGTTTTTGAATTAACTCCTTCAATGTGCGGAAAACGGCTGAACCACCATTTATGATGTTCACGGATATCTCCGTTACCCCAGGTTTCGCAGTTTACCTGTTCAGGAGCAGTATTTATATCAGGATAATTCAGCCAGTCTTCACAATTAGAATAAACATATTTTGTATTGCCCCACTCGTAATCTTTGGTGCTGTTCGGTGCAAAGTGTACGTTTCCAACACCTGATTTTCCCGGTGCTACAGAATCATATGCCGTGAACTTTTCCCAGTCTGTATAATCAGTGTAATCCTTGGTGTAGTCAGGTGATCCCATAACATGCTTCATAATGGATTCTGCACGGTGCCCTGCATCTTCAAGCATTTCACCTACACCACGCTCATAATTAAATCCGTATACTACAAATGGTTTGCAATCAGATTCTAGCTCAGGGCTGTTACACCAGTATGTATCTTTACCTACCATTCTTGTTTCATATAATGTTACACCAACCATAGGTCCTGTAAATATCCAGACTTCATCTATCTCTCCTTTGTTTACACGATCAAAAACATTGTATTCATTAAGATAGTGTTCATAGTCAAAAGTTAATCCATACTCATCCCAACCGCTATATGACCAGTATGCTCCCCCTGTTTCTTTATTGGCAGTCATAAGCGTTTCGTAATAATATTCAAGTGTGTATGACTTACCATCAGTACTTCTGGGCATCTCTTCTATATCAATCCAGTCCACCATAGTATAGTTGGCATAACCATAGCTTATTTCTGACATATCAGATCTGAACTCGTCTGCAAGCCAATGAGGGTCGTTCCACCAGGACATGAGTTCGTGTTGATTTTTATTTCCTGCCATACTGAATACAGGATCAAAATTCAAGACTAAAACATTATAATTATTGCTTTGTACTGACCCGGCATCTGACATTGATTCAGCACTTAATGCTGATGCAGTAGTTAATAGAATTAATGTTATTGACATTACAGTTGCCAGAATTAATGATGATATCTTTTTTAATACTCTCATTATCTTTTTCTCCTTTTAATTAAAATAAAGGCTTGTCTGTTTTTAATGTTGCAATGCATACATATCTTACAACAAATGCCATGCATGTAAATGAATTCATGTATGGCATTTGTAATTATTTTATTATGATTTCTTAGCTTCTATATCAGCAAGTGCATCTTTCCTTGAAAGATTTATTCTGCCCTGACTGTCAATTTCCATTACCTTTACAACGATCTCATCACCGATAGAAACTATATCCTCTACCTTTTCAACTCTTGACTTGTCAAGCTTTGAAATGTGAACCAGACCGTCCTTACCAGGTGCTATTTCAACAAATGCACCGAACTGCATAATGCGGACAACCTTGCCCTTGTATATTGCACCTACTTCAGGATCATGTACAATAGTATTGATTACCTGAAGAGCCTTGTTTGTCTTTTCGAGATCAATTCCTGAAATGAATACTGAACCGTCTTCCGAAATATCAATCTTAACTCCGCATTCAGCAGAAATTTTCTGAATAACCTTTCCACCCTGTCCTATTACATCACGTATTTTGTCAACAGGAATCTTTGTCTGAAGCATCTTAGGAGCATATTGGTTTACATGATCTCTTGGCTGTGGAATAGCCTTAAGCATTACTTCATCAAGAATATACATACGTGCTTTTCTTGTCTTTTCAAAAGCTTCTTTTATAATAGGGGTTGTAAGTCCGTCAACCTTGATATCAACCTGAATAGCTGTGATACCATTACGTGTACCGCCAACCTTGAAGTCCATGTCTCCGAAGAAATCTTCAAGTCCCTGAATATCAACCATAGTCATGAAATCATCACTGTCAGGCTTTGTGATAAGTCCGCATGAAATACCCGCAACTGGTTCTTTTATCGGAACACCTGCATCCATAAGTGCAAGAGTTGAACCACAAATAGAACCCTGTGATGTTGAACCGTTTGATGAAAGAACTTCAGAAACAAGTCTTAATGCATATGGGAATTGTTCAATCGGAGGAATAACCGGCTCAAGTGCTCTTTCTGCAAGTGCACCATGACCTATCTCACGTCTTCCCGGTCCTCTGCTTGGCTTTGTCTCACCAACAGAATATGAAGGGAAATTATACTGATGCATATAACGCTTTGTTTCTTCTTCGTCAAGGCCATCTATCCTCTGTGAATCACTTACAGGGCCAAGAGTAGCTATTGTAAGAACCTGTGTCTGTCCTCTTGTAAACATACCTGAACCATGAACTCTAGGAATAAGTCCTACTTCGGCATTAAGTGGTCTTATTTCATCTATTCCTCTGCCGTCAACACGCTTGCCTTCATAAAGCCAGTTTCTTACTATTTTCTTCTGAAGCTTGTAAATGCATTCGTCTATCATTAATACCTTTTCAGGATATAACTCATCAAATTTTTCATGAATGTCATCCTTAATTGGATGCAGTCTGTCTTCTCTTACTGTCTTATCGTCTGTATCAAGAGCAACCTTAACACGTTCTGCAGCAAATTCTTCAATTGCATCAAACATATCATGGTCAACTTCCTGTGACTCAAATTCAAATTTCTTTTTGCCTATCTGCTTCTGAATATCGCTGATAAATGTAACTATATTTTTGATTTCGGCATGACCAAATTCAATAGCCTCAAGCATCTTGTCGTCAGGAACTTCATTTGCACCGGCTTCAATCATAACTATCTTTTCCATAGAACCTGCAACTGTAAGGTTAAGATCGTTATTTGCCCTCTGAGCAAGATTCGGGTTGAGCACAAGCTCACCGTCTACAAGACCAACGCTTATGCCTGCGATAGGTCCGTTCCAAGGAATATCTGATATTGAAATTGCAATAGATGTAGCAACCATACCTGTAATTTCAGGTGAGTTGTCAGGATCTACAGCAAGTACTGTCATTACTACTGAAACATCATTTCTCATGTCCTTCGGGAACAAAGGTCTGATAGGACGATCTACAACTCTTGAAGTAAGGATTGCCTTTTCTGTTGGCTTTCCTTCTCTTTTCATAAATGAGCCAGGAATTTTTCCTACAGAATATAATCTTTCTTCATAATCAACTGAAAGAGGGAAAAAGTCAACACCTTCCCTTGGCTTTACACTTGCTGTAACGTTTGCCATAACTACTGTTTCGCCGTATCTTACCCAGCATGAACCGTTTGACAGACCACATACTTTTCCTGTTTCTACAACTAATGGCCTTCCGGCAAATGTTGTTTCAAATTTTCTGTAATTTTCGAACATTTTATAACCGCCTCCAAATAAATATTTTTTAATTCTCAGGCAGTATATTTAGCAATAAACTGAAAATTCAATATTTTAAGTTCTCAGTTTAATGCTAAAATCAATACTGCACTGCCGATTGTAAATACTTAAAAGGCAGAAAGGATTTCTCCAAACTGCCTTTTTTATAATTACTTACGTAAACCGAGCTTGCTTATAATAGCACGATATCTGTTAACATCCTTTTTCATAAGGTAGTTAAGCAGGTTACGTCTATGACCAATCATCTTGAGAAGACCTCTCTTTGAATGGAAGTCCTTCTTATGAACTTTAAGATGTTCTGTAAGATCATTAATTCTCTTTGAAAGAATTGCAATCTGTACTTCAGGAGAACCTGTATCCTTTTCATGAGTCTTGTTAGCTTCGATGACAGCTGTCTTTTCCTCTTTTAATAACATTGTTTCCACCTCTTTAAATTTAATTCCGATGACATAGAATAAGGAAGGTTAGCTTCCCTGTCGGGCAATATCCATATTCCAAGTACACGGTACGTTTATCATTATATCATAATTAATAATATTTGTAAAGATATTTTAAAGATTATTTTATGAAATAGTTCTGCCCTTTTTACTCTTTTTCAATTCAATAGGTGTTTCTTTTCCACCCATATCCTCAAATAATGATTCTTCATATGCTTCAGGGCTTTCAGGATTAACCTTACCAGTCTTTTCGTAATAAGGATTTATTACATACTTCTGTATAACCGGATAGCAGTTATAGCAGATAATAAATACAATAAACGTTGCAGGAACAAAAAGCATCAAAAATAAAAACTGCAGATTCCACAAAGGAAGAAGAAGAAAAATCGCAGAAATTATTACCATAAGAAACAATGACAGAAGATTCTGCTTTGGTGCCAGAAATGTCAGTACAAGCGAATTTTTAATAATGTTTTTCATTGATAAATCAGTTGATACAATCATAAGATACATATAAAAATTCATTATTGTAAATGTGACTGCCACACTCAGTGTCAGTACAAAAAGTACATAAAACAAATTATTTCCCGATGCTTCCGACATTTTGGGATATATATAACACCCTGTTGCTACTCCAGCATATGCTATTAAATCAAAAAGTCCAAGGATAAATGTCTTTAAAAAATTTTTCTTGAAGGTACTTATAAAATCAGACCAGACATATGCATTTTTGTCTATTGAATAATTTTTAAGAACCTTTGTAATTCCTGCTGTAGCAGGGCCAATAGTTATTATAGGTATGCAAAAGATCACATATAAGAAGTTCAAGGAAAACAGCTTCCATATTCTCGTACTTAGTATTTCAAAAAACAATCCTAATCTGCCTTTACTTGATCTGTTCTTTGCAATACCAACCCCTGAATTCTGATAATTTCCCAATCCAAAAAAGCCAGCCAAATTTTCACGCTCCTAATTTTTTTATTTATACAATTAAAACATCCGTCAGAAGATATGTAATAACACAGTCAATTAAAGACGAAACAAGTACAAATGCCATAAGCACAACAAATCTTATTAAATAAAGTTTCAGCTGTGGCCTGAGACTCTCATCAGGTGTTTGTCCTGTCAGATAAAACATATATAGATTTGAGAATCTGAGTGCTTCCCTTGCTGCAAGTACAAGAACAACAGAAGTTATGAGTGCATGCGGCAGTATCATTGCTGCTGATACCAGGATTCCCTTTGCACCATATACTCCGTAAATATATGATATTGATATTCCCAATGCTGTTCCGCGGTAAAACAGAATAAATATTTCAGCAGGCTGAGATATTGAACAAAACCCGGAAAGAAACAGTAGAATAACAAGAAGTGATGTACCTGAAATAGCCCTGTAAAATACGCTTAATATGGACTGACGTTCTGAAAGCTTAATAAACCCATGATTAAGTCTGTCCGACAGGAATATGCTTTTGTCATCCTTCATACAGTAGATCAGCGTTCCCAGTATTACACCGATTACTATGGCCCCAAACAAAAGAAATATTACTCTTGTCCTTTTAATATCTTCGTCAGAATACTTTCGTTCTTTATTTTTCATAACAATCATCCTTACTTATTTTTTTATCCTTTAATAAATAAGTATGACTGATGATTTTAAATTATGACGACTGTTATTTTATTTTTTAATTTCAAAAACACAGATCATTACATTGTGTATTATTTCTTTGAAAGCTCATAAGCACGTTTTGTACAGCTTTCACATGCATTTTTGACAGTCCCTACAAGATTTCCTTCGTATAATCTGTCAAGCCCTGCAAGAGTAGTTCCCCCAGGTGATGAAACCATTTTTATAAGTTCATCAATAGAGCTGCCTGAATCTGTTATCATTTTAGCTGATCCGATAAGGGTTTTTGCAAATAACTTCTTTGCCACATCCTCTGAAATATCCTGAGACTGTGCGTATTCGATAAATCCCTTTGCAAACAGGTAAATAAATGCCGGACTGCTGCTGTTTACTGCAATTATTTCTTTCATTTTATCAGGTGAAAGTATTGCTGTATCTCCGCATGCACTGAAAATATCACATACAAGAGCAAATTCTTCATCTGTAACAGGCTCAACCTTTGCAAGTGCTGTTGCACCCTCACCGAGAAGAAGCGGAGTATTAGGCATAACAAGAACTGCCTTTAATTCTTCAGATGTACTTGACTTCAAGTATTCACCAGTTATTCCTGCAGCTATTGAAACAACTACCTTTTCAGGTGTAAGAGAATCCTTTATTGTTTCAAGAACTCCTGCAAGAACCTGTGGTTTTACAGCAAGAAAAATATAATCACATTTTTCTGTAAGCTCTTTTTCACAGCTGCATACAGTAACACCTATTTTCTTTAACTTTTCCTTTGCTGCATCACTTAAATCAAATGCAAACAGTTTGATATCCTTTAAATTACTTCCGGAAATACCTTTCATAATTGCATATCCCATATTTCCGGCACCCAGAAATCCAACATTTTTCATATATTCTGCCTCCATATTTTTTTATTGCATATAATAATAATTATACACGAGTTACGAATTATTATCAAGGTATTTTCCTCTAGTTATAAACTTATTTTATCAATATTCTAAAATATGATTGACATCTGATTATTACTATGCTAATATTAATACAATTCGATATATATCGAATTGTGATAAAGTGGAGGAATAATATGACCATAAAGCAAATGGCACGAATATACAAAGCACTTTCAAACGAGAACAGACTTGAAATTTTCATGAGCATTATACAATGCGAAAAACAAAGATTTAATTATGACGGAGGATGTCTTATATGCAACATTATGGATAAATTTCATATAGGTGCACCTACCATCTCTCATCACTTAAAAGAACTGTCCGATGCAGGCCTTATCACAACTGAAAAACAGGGAAAATATTTAATTGCACATATAAACAAAAATACACTTGCAGAAATCCAGAAAGAATTTAACCTTTGATACCCGAAGGTGCAGGACGGCCGGAAAACCCTGCTCGTTTTGCTAAAGACGATAAACTCATTTCGATATTTTTACAACTATGAAAGGAATAACACTATGATTTTTTATTTTACATCAACAGGAAACTGTCTTTCGGCTGCCAAAAGAATAAGCAAAAAAACAGATGACACTATAAAATCAATAACTGAATGCATTAAAAATAACCAGTATCGCTTCTCCTTTACCGATAATGAAAAAATCGGATTTATATTTCCATGCTATTTCTGGGGAACACCACTGATCTTTGATGATTTTATCCGGCATCTCAACGCTGATGACTTCAAAGGTCACTACATCTATCTGATAAACACATACGGCGGATCTCCGGGCAATACACTGGGCAGTGCATATAAAGCTTTCAAATCAAATAATATAGAAATAAACTCCGGCTTTTATGTAAAAATGCCTGAAAACTATATGATTACATTTAAAGCTCCGTCAAATGATAAAATTACTTCCCGCCTCACTAAAGCATATTCATTGATTGATGATATTATAAAACAGATAAACATAAAAGCTCAGAACTCACACCCTGACGTAAAAGAAACAATCGTGCTGCCATTAAGTCTGGCAGTACACAAATACTATTTTTTAAACAGAAGAACGGATAAATTCAATGTAAAAGAAAACTGCACCGGTTGCGGATTATGTGAAAAAATCTGCCCGTCAGGAGTAATAAAAATAAAGGATAATAAACCTGTCTGGAACGGAGAATGTCAGCAATGTCTGGGCTGTCTTAACAGATGCCCGAAATCAGCAATTCAATACGGTAAAATAACTTTAAAAAACGGCAGATATGTTCATCCTGATGCGTTCAAACAAACCGATTAATTCAATATATTCACGGCCAGCAAAACCATTATATGGATATTTATAACTCAGACAATATTAATTTAATAATGTAAATCTCAGTATAGCTTTACATTCAGCATAAACACAACATACTGCCGGATATAGACGTTCATTTGGATCTAAAACAGAAGACTTTTATTCAGATATCCACAAAAACAAAATTTCCTGTGTATAATTATATTACACAGGAAATTTTGTTTTTGTGATTTAGTTTGTATATATTATTTTATGAGGATATCTTATTGTGGTCCCAGTTTAACAGGATCATGCATAATATACTGCTTGAAATGCGCAAGTGCAGCAATGCTTATTTTACTTTCATTAAGGACATTGGCAGCTTTAAGCTGTGACTGATTAAGTTTTACGTCACCAAGAAGGTAAAGACTCATAAGTGTCAGATCTGTAATATCAACTTTTGTGTCACCATTGATATCACCGTATATTATTTTTTCATCTGATACAGATGATGTAGTTGCTGCCTGAGATGTTACAGTCTGCTTAATCGTTGTTACCGAAGGAGTTGTCACCCTAGCTGAAGTTGTTGTTACTACAGGCTCTGATGGTTTTGTCTGCTCTTTGCCTGTCAGATCACCATATATAACGCCTCGTCCGTTAGTTCCGAAAAATACTCTTCCGTAAACTCTCAGGTCACCTGTTATTGCATAATTTATTGAAGCATACTGATGTTCATCATCATTTATTCTTATCCAGTTCTCTGTCATATCATCTGAACGGTAAACTGCATATTTTCCATCTGTTTCGCCGCACATATATATTGCAAGATAATCTTCGCCCTCTTTGGCTTTTCCGAATCCTATAACGTCACATCTCTTGACATTATCAACTTTATTTATTGTCTTTCCTCCGTCTGTTGTGTAGCAAAGACCTGTAGTTGAACCAGGAATCCATAAGTGTCCTTCTTTACCCGGTACAGCCTTTATTTTTGAAGACTGTGCTTCAAGTCCCTTCTGAATTACTTCAAATGTCTGGCCTCCGTCTGTACTCTTATAAAGTGTATTTTCAGCATACGCATAAAATACATCAGGATTTACTCTGTCTGAACAGATATTTGCGTTTCCAGGTAATGTATCAACTGCTTTCCATGAACTGTTTACATTGCATAGTACACCCTGACTAGTACTTGTTGACCATACGAATGTTGCTCCGTCTGCTGAAATTGCAACTGTACCACCCTGGACAATGTCGTCTTCACTGTCTGCCGGGAATGTATAGCTTACATTAGGCTGAACTTCAGACCATGTCTTACCGCCATCCTTTGACATTGCTATGCTCTTTTTCAGCATTTCGTATTTTTCTTTGTCAACATTTCCGACTCTTATAATAGTATCAGGATCGAGCTCTGCATAGTCAAGACCTGTTGTACTTGTGAAAATAGGATCTGACATCATTAGTTCAGGACCTTTTGTAACATCATTATGTACAAATCCGCATATATCACCAACACCGCTTATAAGCTCTACTCCGTCTACAGGAGGACATATAAGGTCAAGTACAGCTGTTTCTTCAATACCCATACCCATAACTTCAATATTTACAAGCTCGCCTTTATCCCAGTCTTTCAGATTATGAGTTCCGTAAATTGTAGCACCTGTGCCATACATCATTTCATCTGAATCAAACGGATTTATTTCAATATCACCCATCATCCAGCCAAGCTTCGGTGCAGGAAAGTCAACTATATCATTTCCTGTAACAAGTCCACCCTGGTCTGCATTGAGCTTTTTACCGAATGAAAGCCATGGAGCCTTTGAAATGTCCATTGTGTATTTAAGATTTCTTGATGGCCATGAATCTCCGAATTCCCAGATAGCATCCCATGTTTCGCCGCCGTCTTTTGTACGGTAGATAAAGTTATCAGGCCACCATGACTGAAGTGATGTTACAAGCAGTGTATCCTGATCCTTTGCATCCATTGTAAGTCCGGCAAATCCATAGTAGTTCTCATATTTAGGTGAACCGTCCCATTCCTTTCCGGAAGGCGGTGTAATGTCTTTCCACTCACCTGTTTTGGTATTGTATTTGTATACTGCTCCGTCACCACACTGATACGGGCCGCCTCTGTCACCATATGTTACGTACATCATTCCGTCATCACTTATTACTGCATGGTGAGGTATACCTATTTTCAGTGTACCGTCATTAGTATTATGATTTTTAAATGTGTCCTGTGTAGGCTGTCCCTTAACCGGTGCCCATGTCTCACCTGCGTCATGGCTTACATATAAAGGATTTTCCTTATCTGCTACACCAACATAAATATCCTTTGTTGGCTTTCCTTTTTCTGTTTTTACAGAATCAAATGTTACAAAGCAAAGTCCCAGATTATCTGAAGAATACTCAAAGTCAGGATCTTCAACATAATTTCCTACATTGGTAAAGCTCTCTACCTGATTCCATGTTACACCGTAGTCTGTACTTTTCCAGAGTCCGTTTCCGCTTCGTGCACAGAAATATAAAATATTATTGCTGTTCGGATCTATCATAAGTCGTTCTCCGACAGAACGTCCCGGCATATTTCCACCGAATTTAAACGGAAGCTCGGTTCTCTCCCATGTCTTTCCGTAATCGTCAGAACGAATAATATATCCGTTCATTGTAGTCCAGCTGTTTGTATATGTACCTGCCGCTATATAAACCTTATTAGGTTCAACAGGATCTGTTGCAATACTCTCTACACCAAGGAGATTCCATTCGTCAGGTGATACCCAGTCTGTAATAGGAATCCATTCAAGTGTTTTCTTATCTCTTATATACGCTCCACCCATATCGGTACGTGCATATACAAGTCCTTCCTCTGTCGGATTGTAAACGATTCCGCAGACAAAACCGCCTCCGCCGCCAATCTCAACATTATCAAGCTTATAGCTCTCACTTTGCTGTGCGGCATCAACATTACAGTTTTTACTGCTGCCAGCCGGCATAACTGTAAACACTGAAAGCATTACTGCTCCGGCAACTGCTAATGACTTTATCCTTGTAGATAATTTTGTCATTATGACACTTCCTTTCAATTACTAATTAATGTTTTAAACCAATGATAACGATTACATTATTATTTAACAAAATTATTATATCATTTTTAATATATTAATGTCAATAAGAAATTTATTTTTTTATTGGGGATTTGGATACTCACAGTTTGAAATATATTTTGAAGATATATTTTCAGCGTAATATTAGGACCTACTTTCCCAAACCCCTGAGGTTTATACGCCCGGAGATAGCGGATGAAATAAAAACAGCGGCTTTATTCACCGCTGTTTTCATCGTAATATATCTCAGCCTGCGTCAGGTCACTCCTCTGCGTTGCCTTATTTGACACATAAAAGTACTGGATCTAATTTTAATAATCAAAAACAATTACACAGTTAGTTTATCTGAACCTTATATTTATTAAGGCTTAAAGCTGTATTTCTCTGCATTTAAGTTCTCGTATTGTTCCTTTGATATTATCTCGCTTTTTTCCAGA
>CALMUA010000074.1 GCA_937872775.1 uncultured Ruminococcus sp. | reverse complement strand
GTGCTCTTCCGATCTATTAAATATTATCTAAATGTCTAAATTTATAAAGGGAAGTGAATATATTGAATAAAAATGCGATGTTTAATATAGAATATGGATTGTATGTGATTACAACAAAGGACGGAGATAATGATAACGGCTGTATAATAAATACAGTTTCACAAGTCACAGATTCACCGCTCAGAATATCTGTCACAGTAAACAAAGAAAATTTAACACATGATATTATAAAAAAAACTGGTTTGTTTAATATTTCCGTTTTATCGACTGATGCAGATTTTGAAATATTTAAGCATTTTGGATTTCAAAGCGGAAGAGAAAAAGAAAAGCTGAAAAATTATCCGGGAATATTAAATTCCGCAAACGGTCTTAGTTATCTTTCAGAATGCTCAAATGCTTTTATTTCAGGAAAGGTAATTTCAATGACTGATCTTGGTACACACACATTGTTTATAGCTGATGTTACAGATTCAGAAGTACTTAATGAAAAAGAATCAGTAACATATTCATATTATCATAAGTTTATCAAGCCTCGTCCGAACGATGAAAAAAAGTCAGGCTATCGTTGCAAAATATGTGGATATATCTATGAGGGTGACCCTTTGCCTGAAGATTTTATATGTCCGCTATGTAAGCACGGAGCATCTGACTTTGAAAAAATATAAAACTATAATATTGGAGGTACAAAAATATGGACATCAAAGGAACAAAAACACAAAAAAATCTTGAGGCTGCTTTTGCAGGTGAATCACAGGCAAGAAACAAATATACCTATTATGCATCAAAGGCCAGAAAGGACGGATATGAACAAATAGCATCCCTGTTTGAGGAAACAGCTCATAATGAAAAAGAACACGCTAAGATCTGGTTCAAACTTCTTCACGACGGTGCCGTTCCTGATACTATTACTAATTTGAATGATGCTGCAGACGGTGAAAACTATGAGTGGACCGATATGTATGATAAATTTGCAAAGGAAGCAAGGGAAGAGGGCTTAGATAATATAGCATTTCTTTTTGAATCGGTTGGTAAAATAGAAAAGGAGCATGAGGAGAGATACAGAAAATTGCTTTCAAATATAGAAAATCAGCTTGTATTTTCAAAAGAAAATGATGTAATATGGCAATGTGCAAACTGTGGTCATATAGTAATTGGGAAAAAAGCTCCTGATGTATGTCCGGTGTGTTCACATCCTCAGTCATATTTTCAGGTAAAAGCAGAAAATTATTAAATAAATTAAAGCAGAGTCACGTATTTATGAATGTGTGACTCTGCTTTAATTTATTTTGTATTTAATCTGAAACGTAATATTATGAGATCAGTATAAGGTCATCAGTATTTACAGCTTATCACCCTTTTTTAAGATATATGTAAAGATAAAATAATTATTCTCCTTTAAAATTTTTACGAAAATTATTCTTACGGTACACTTTTGGCGTCACACCTGTCTTATCTTTGAACACGGTGATAAAATGACTGCATGAAGAAAAAGCAAGATATTGTGAGATATCAGATTCTGTATATTCAGTAAACCTTAGCATTCTTTTTGCCTCGTGTATTTTTGCCGTTTTTATATATTCCGATAGTAAAACTCCGGTTTCTTTCTTGAAAATTGCAGAAATATAATTCGGTGATATATTTGTTGCCTGAGCTATAGAATTTATAGTTATTTTAGTGTTGAGATGTGTATTTATAAATTCAAATGCCTTAATAATATAATGGGAATACAGACCATTTTTAGCGAGTTTATGCATACGGGATGCAAAATCTATAATCATATCATTATGAAGCTGTTTTATGCCTGAAATTTCATTGCAGTTATCACATTTTCTTATGTACATGTCACTTAAAGAGAATGCAATTTCTTTATCCATTCTATTTTCAATGCACATACGGGTTATAATAGAAACAGCTATAATAAAATGATAACGGATATTACGCACAGAGTTATCTGAAAGTTGTCCTTTGTCTTTAGAATCAAGATTAAATTTTTGTTGTTTTAATTTTTCAGTGTCTCCATGAATAATCATGTCGTATATAGTATATTCATCATTATAATCAGAATGATGTGTCTCATTTTCACGCTGTATGAAAAGCAGATTTTCAAATTCACTTATATTGATCATTTAATACTCCTTATAATAACATTTTGATATAATTAGTTAAAATCTGATAGAATAATTAATGTTTATATTATATAATATAAACATATAGTTGTAAAGTATATATTTTTATTTAATTAAAATGGAGGACAACCTGATATGGTTAACGTTAAAGGCAAATGGTGTCTGATTACAGGCGCAAGCAGAGGCATTGGATATAAAATAGCTTTATTTATGGCTGAACACGGAGCTAATCTTATATTGCAGAGCAGAAATAGTATGCATACTGAAAAGGTACTTTCAGAGGTAAAAGCATTAGGAGTTGAGGCATATATAGTTGAAGCGGAACTTTCATCATCTGTATCAGTAAATAAAATGCTTGAAAATATTGATCAGAAAGGAACAAATGTGGAAATTGTTTTTAACAATGCTGCTGTACAGATTGCATATAGAAATGAATATTTTAAAACTCCGGTTAATGATTTTGTGGAAAGCTTTAATATAAACACAATAGCACCAGCTTTGATATGTTATCACCTTTTGCCAAAAATGATTGAAAATGGTTTTGGAAGAATAATAAATGTAACAAGCGGAATAAAAAATGAACCTGAGCAGGCAGGATATTCTGCAAGCAAAGCAGCGCTCGATAAAATCACACTTGATCTGTGTCCGATAATTGAAAACAGTGATGTAATTATGAATTTGGTTGATCCAGGATGGTGTCGAACTGATTTAGGCGGACCAAACGCACCTAATTCGGTAGAAAGCACTATTCCAGGAATGTGTGTAGGTGCCTTTATTGATGATAAAAAAAGCGGAAGACTTTTTCCTGCACAGATGTTTGCAGGGATGACATTGCAAGAAGCTGTTTCTAAAGCAGAAATTATGCTATAGGATGCTTTTTTTTGAATAAAATAACGATAAAATTAGTAGTTTCACGTCATTTTGATGCTTTAAGAAGCAACAAGTAAAAAAATTACCTACCTGAGTAAAATATCTCCGTTTTAAAATCAGTATATAAGGTTTATAATAAATAATATAATAAATGTGAAAAACACACAAAAACATTACACATAACAGGAGGAAATTTTACTTATGAAATTAAAAAGAATTCTTAGTTGTATTGCTGCTACAGTTTTAGTATCAGGATGTTTTGCCGGATGTGGTAAAGGAAACAGCAGCGGTTCAGGTGCTGCTAGCAAAGGGGAAGATAAAGGCGGGGAAACCAATCTTACATTATGGAGTATTTCTACAAAAAGTGACTCATTCCACTCTGCATATGAAAAAGCAATTGAGGATTTTGAAAAAGCTCATGAAGGTGTAAAGGTTACACATGAAACCTTTGAAAATGAATCATATAAGACAAAGATTAAATCTGCAGTTGCAGCTAATGAACTTCCGGATGTATTCTTTACATGGGCAGGAGGATTTTCACAGGCATTTGTTGACTCAGGAAAGGTACTTCAACTTGATGAATACTATGGTGATTATAAAGACGAATTGCCTGAGACTGTTTTGTCAAACTTAATTTATGACGACAAACTGTATGGTTCTGTAATATGCACACCTGTATCAGTAATGTGGTACAACAAGTCCATATTTGACAAGAATAATCTTGAAGTTCCTAAGACATGGGATGAATTTGAAAATGTCTGCAGTACATTAAAAGATAAAGGTGTTACACCAATAGCAACAAGTGCAAAAGATAAATGGGTATTAGCTATGCTTCATGATGCCTTGACTCTTAAATCTGTAGGACCTGATAAACTTTACAGTGCTCTTAAAAAAGACGGAGTTTCATATTCAGAACCTGATTTCCTTACATCAGCTCAAAAAATTCATGACCTTGTAAAAGACGGATACTTTATTGAAGGTGCTGCAGGATTATCTAACGATGAGGCAAGTGCAGAATTCTACAAAGGAAATGCAGCAATGTACTTTACAGGAAGCTGGATGGGCGGATCAATTATGACAGATGCTAAGAATCCTGATGATTTTTCAGTTGCTCCTATTCCTGTAATTAATTCTTCAGACGCAAAAATTACAGACTTTATGGGTGGTGGATCAGATTCACTTATGGTTGCTGCTTCAACAAAGACACCTGATCTTTCAGCTCAGCTTGCATTTGAAATAACAAAGGGAGTTTCAAAGTATGGTTATCTTTCAGGAGCCGGAATTCCAGCATGGAAAATAACATATGATGATTCATCAGTTCCAAAGCTTACTAAGGCTGTAGCTGATTATGCAAATAATGCAACTTCATTTACTCTCTGGTTTGATACACTTATGGAATCAGAAGATGCCGGACAATATCTTGAACTTCTTCAGAAACTATATATGGATGAGCTAAGCCCTGAAGAATTCCAGCAGGCAATGGCAGATCAGCTTGAGAAATAGTTCAATATAAATCAGAAATTATCTTAAGACCACATCTTAATTTTCTTCTAAACCTCTTAATTAGCATTATAGTATACACTGACTGGTCATAAAAAGCCAGTCAGTTGTGTAATGCTATAAAAATCTTGTGAAAAGGTAGGATTTATATGGACAAGATTCGGAAAAATAAACTGGCGTTAGTAGTTTTTTTACTTCCTGCAGTTATATTATTTTTTGGTATTATTATTATCCCGATATTTATGTCGTTGATTTATAGTTTCCAGGAGTGGAACGGAATAACCAAGGGCGAATTTATCGGTTTTAAAAATTATGTTGATTTATTTACGAGCAAATCAGTAAGTTTTCCTAAAACACTGACCAATGCAATGCTTCTGGCTGTTTTATCTGTTTTCATACAGCTGCCTATTTCTCTTTGTTTAGCTTTACGAATTTCAAGAGGCATAAAGGGTGAAAGATTTTTTATAACGGTATTTTTTATTCCGGTTCTTATTTCTACTGTAGTTATCGGACAGCTATGGTTGAAAATATATAATCCGAATTATGGTATATTGAATGTAGCACTAAAAACATTGGGACTTGATTCATTGTGCCATACATGGCTCGGAGAAAAAGAAACAGCACTTATGGCTGTTTTTATCCCGAATCTCTGGCAATATGTAGGATATCATATGTTGCTTCTGTATGCAGGAATAAAAAGTGTTTCTCCTGATGTAATAGAGGCCGCTAAAATCGACGGAGCAAGCAATTGGCAGGTTTCAACCAGAATTATTATCCCATTGCTTAAGCCGGTAATAAAAATATGTGTTATTTTTGCTGTTACCGGTTCCCTTAAGGCTTTTGATATGATTTATGTTCTTACCAGGGGTGGCCCGGCTCATGCAAGTGAAGTTCCGAGTACTCTTATGGTTTCAATGATCTTTGATCAGAGTCGATACGGCTTTGGAAGTACTATTGCTGTATTTATAATTTTCCTTTGTTTCTTCTTTGCAATACTTATCAAGAAATGCATAAAAACGGAGGAGGATTAAAATGGCTAAATATAAGTATAGTGACAGAATTGAGAAATTTAAGCAGGTAAATCGGCCAGTTTTAAAGCAGAGAGTTCCGGCAGTTTCTTATATAATTTTAATATTCTGGACATTTATATGTGTTTTTCCACTTTATTGGATGTTTACGTTTTCATTAAAAAGTAATGATGAAATATTTGGTGAGAATGTAATAGGATTACCTAAAGAATGGTTGTTTTCAAATTATAAGGATGCAATTATAGTGGGAGATATAGGACGTAATTTTCGTAACAGCTTGATTGTTACCGGATTTACAATATTATTGACTGTAATAATTGCTTTAATGGCATGCTATGCATTGACCCGTATGAAATGGCGCGGCAGAAATCTTATGAATAATATTTTTATGCTTGGTCTCACAGTACCTATTCATGCGGCACTTCTTCCGGTATTTATTGTATTGAGATTTTTTAAAATGACTAACTCATATCAGGCATTAATTATTCCATATACAGCATTTGCACTGGCTATGGCAATAATGATTTTTGGAAGCTTTATGACAAACATACCGACTGAGCTTGAAGAATCTGCGTGTATAGACGGATGCGGTACATTCGGAATATTTTTTAAAATAATAGTTCCTCTTATGCTGCCGGCAATATCTACTGTTGCAATATTTACATTTCTTCAGGCATGGAATGAACTTATGTTTGCAGTAATATTCAACAGTAAAGCCGAATATCGTACACTTCCGGTTGGAATACAGGAACTTTCAGGTTCATATACAACAGCTTGGGGTCCGATAGGTGCAGCACTTGTAATAGCAACATTCCCGACATTGATTATATACGCTTTAATCAGTAAAAAAATACAGGCAAGTCTTATTGCCGGAGCAATCAAAGGTTAAAAATAGCCTGCGAAGTAAATTCTTCGCAGGCTATTTCAAATAATAGCTTTATATGAACATTTTATAGCTTAGGCAATATGTTTCACATCTAAGGCGGTGGGTCTATATTTTCATTGAAGCAGAAGCTGAGTCTCCTACTTCAATGAAAATGTGTAGCTACTCTGCACATTGCTACGTTAAAAACGGGCAAACTCTTATCTGAAAAGAAAATTTATGGAAAATAGTATAAAATCTTTTTTGATAAGTTAGTCTGTATATGATATAATTATTATAATAAGGATATTTAAGTTTAATACAGATTAAGGATGATTTTATGAACAAAAAAACCAGTAGTTTCTCGAAATTAAGCATAAAGAAAAAAGTACAGTATATTTTTATTTTTGCCATGGGAATATGTGTGCTGTTATGTTTTATATTATTTTATTCATTTATGCGTGTTAAAATGACAGAATCAATTTATGAAAAAAATAATGACAGACTTAATTCTATTGAACAGAATTTTGAATCAGTTATTTCAAATGTAAATAATATAAGCAAACTAATAATGGTAAATGACATTGTTATTGACTATCTTAAGAGCGATAAAGAAGCTGTTATAAATGCCAATCTTGCACGAAGCACTATTTACAATATGATTAATTCATTTTCAGGAAACTATTCTGTTTTTATATTTAAAAATGATAAACGGTATATTCACACCGGAATAGGAATTATCCGTCCGGATAACTATATTATTTTTCAAAGTGACTGGTTTGATTATGTCAGCAGTCTTAAAGGAAAATATACTATAATTCCAAATACTAAGAAAGCATTTATATTTAATACACAAACAAATATTGTTTCATTTACAAGAATAATAAATGATATTGATACCCAGACTCCGCTTGGAATGCTTGTAATTAATATTCCTGTAAATGAACTTGAGTATACTTATGATAATTTTGCAGGAAAAGACAGCAAGTTTGCATATGTAGATAAAGATAAAAACATTATCTGTTCAAATATGAACGAAGATGATTTTAATTTTATTTATGCAGATAATAACACAGATAATGTTCAATCATATTCTTCAGAAATAATCAATAAGTATGTGGTTATGCAGAGGCAGATTACAGATACGGGAATCAGTGTTGTCTATAAATCAAGAGTACATATAATTGAAGAAATTACAATAGAAATAGCAATAAGCATACTGAGCGTAATGTTAATTGCCATTTTGATCATGTTCATAATAAATGCGTATATAAACAAGTATGTAATATACCCGATAAGCAAACTGGCATATAGTATGAATCAGGCAGAGACAGGTGAGCTTGTGCGTGTAAATATAGATTCAAACGATGATGAAATCGGAAGACTTAAAGATTGCTACAACGAAATGCTTGTTCAGATTGACCGGCTTATAAGAGAGGTTGTAGAGCAGGAAAAGCAGCGTCAGAAAGCTGAGATGAATGTTATTCAGGAACAGATAAAGCCACATTTTTTATATAATACACTTGATACAATAGGATATATGTCATTGCAGAACTCAAGAGAAGAAGTTTATGATGTAATAGAAACCCTGGGTAATTTTTATCGTAAGTTTCTGAGCAAAGGAAGTGAAAATATTACTCTTTCAGAAGAAATTTCAATAGTAAAGGACTATATTAAACTTCAAAGGCTGCGATATAACGATATGTTTGAAGATGAATATGATATACAGGAAAATCTGAATTCAGTTATGATACTTAAGCTTCTTCTTCAGCCTCTTGTTGAAAATTCAATATATCATGGAATACGTCCGAAAGGTGAAAAAGGTATAATAAAAATAAGTGTATTTTCACGGGGAAATATAATGCACATAATAGTATTTGACAGTGGCATAGGTATGAACCAATTCCAGATTGCTCAGTTGCTTGATGGTAAAAATAAAACAAGTTTCGGATTTAAAGGAACAATTGATAGAATAAAGAACTTTTATCAAGTTGATGATGTTGTTAAAATAAGAAGTGTTGAAGGTGAATATTGTGAAATAGAAATCACAATTCCTCTTCAAAAATAATCAAGACAGGAGATGTAGATTTATGTATAAGGTAATGATAATTGATGATGAAAAATCACTTAGAAATCTTTTGAAGCTCACTATTGCGTGGGAAGAACTTGGGCTTGAAATGGCAGGTGAAGCTGAAAGTGGAATAGAGGCAATTAATATTATTGATGAAGTAAGACCGGATATAGTTTTTGTAGATATACGAATGCCATTTATGGATGGGATAGAATTTTCAAAAATTGCTATTAAACAGTACCCTAATCTTAAGATAGTTATTCTTACCGCTTTTAATGATTTTGAATACGCACGTAAATGTGTTGGTATAGGCGTGTGTGAATACCTTACCAAACCTATAGTCAGAGCTGACGTTAAAGCAACATTAAAGAAAATTGTTGATGACCTTTCAAGACAAGCTCCTTCAAAGGAAGAGATAAATAACAAAAATTTAGTTGGAGGAATGAATAAAATATGTGATTACATAAACAAAAATTATAAGGATTCTGAAATAAATCTTACATCTGTTGCAAATAAATTTGGGTTTAATGCAAGTTATCTGAGCAGAAGATTCAAG
This sequence comes from uncultured Ruminococcus sp., assembly GCA_937872775.1. GTDB lineage: Bacteria > Bacillota > Clostridia > Oscillospirales > Ruminococcaceae > HUN007. The sequence continues at coordinate 12,095 of CALMUA010000074.1, read as the reverse complement.
GAAGATACCGGTGTAAGCTTTGTAGACTATGTAACAAAATGCCGGATGGAAAAAGCTCTGGAGTATCTTCATCAAAAAACAGCAATGTATATTACCGCCAGGGAAGTTGGAATACCAGATCCTAATTATTTCAGCAAATGTTTCAAAAAATATACAGGAAAAGCTTACACAGAAAAAATGAAAGAAGAAATCACGTAATTTTTTATTTATAGAATTTTTTAAATTCTGTAGGAGTACAATGCTTTACTTCTTTAAAAGCACGGTTAAATGATGTTATGCTTGAAAATCCTGAACGCATAGCTACTTCGGTTATTGATATATTCGGGTCAAGGAGGAGCGTCTGAGCTGCATTTGTACGTATTTTATTGATATACTGAATATATGACATTTCATTGTATCGTTTAAATATTCTTGAAAAATGATACTTACTGTATCCTGCAATATCTGCAAGCTTATCAAGTGTAATATCATACATATAATTTTTGTCTATATACTTGAGTATTGTTCCGAATCGTGTATCATATTCAATAAGTTTTTCAGGAGTACAGTTTAGCATATTTTTGTGCTGTGATATCTGATTTTCACGTATTTTTACCAATAGTGAAAGAAGTGAAAGATATATTTTTACTTCTGAAAGTTCTGATTTTTTAAAGTACTCATCATATATTCTGAACATTATTTTTTTGGAGAAATTCTGTATATCTTCATCTGACCCTGAATGAATAAATGAAATGCTTGAAAGAACAGTTGTAACAGAGCTGAGTGCAGTAATTTTTCCAAGGACAGAATCATCACACTGAAATATAATACGTCTTCCCTCATGTGGTGATTTAAGTGAGTGCAGCTCTCCCGGTGGTATAATAATAATATCACGTTCTTTAAGTTCATATACTGTTTCATTTGCACATACTGTAAATCCGTTTTGAAGAGGCATTATTATTTCTACAGCATTGTGCCAATGAACCGGATAATCTTCGTCATCATCATTATCGTAAAGAATTATAAAATGGTTTTCAGAATACTCTACAGTTTCAAAATCTCCGTTAAGATGTTTTATCAATGTTATTACCTCCACATAAAAATGATTGAATCAAATAATCAAAAATTGCTTGTCATTAATGATATTATAGCATATTTAAGTGTTATTTGTAAATATTATTAACGATTTTGCTGAAAGTAAAGCAAATATTGAATATATGACCGCAATTTTTGATAAGCTTTTTATGACATAATATAATATAATACATCTTGTAAACATGAAAATGAAAATGGGGAGGTCGGAAATGATTGTTGATTGCTATGAATTGAATTACAAAAATTTCGGAAAATGTGTCTGCATTGATAATCATATTATTAAACTGATGGCAACACTTGATGTTGGACCGAGAATTATTTACTTCGGATTAAGTAATGGAGAAAATATTCTCTTTGAGGATATCCAGAGAAATTTTGCAGAAGACACTGGCAAATACGGAACATGGTATGCATATGGTGGACATAGAATCTGGCGTGCACCTGAAGTTATGCCTGAAACATATTATCCTGATAATGAAAATGTTGATTATACGTTTAACAATAATGTTCTTGAATTAACTCAGAAACAAACACCATTTGGCAAGAAGTTCAGTATTGTATGCACATTTAATGATGACAATACGGTAAATGTAGAAAACAGGATTACAAATTGCCTTGACAAACCACAGAAATTTGCACCATGGTCTGTTACGGGACTTGCACCGGGGGGAATAGAGATTATCCCTATGTGCAACGATAATACAGGATTTCTTCCTAACAGGACAATTGCTTTGTGGCCGTATTCAGATATATATGACAGCCGATTTAAAATCTGTAACAACATTGCCTTTTTAAAACATGAGTCATCGTCTGAGAGGGCATTTAAAGCAGGATTCAATATTACTTGTGGGGAAGTCAGATATATTATTGGAGATCAGACATTTACAAAATATTTTGACAAATATGATCAGACTCTTAATTATCCTGATTTTATGTGTAATTTTGAAACATATACAAATAAATATTTTCTTGAATGTGAGCTTATTGGGGATGAACGTGAATATCAGCCTTGTCAGACAGCAGTTATTTCAGAGAAATGGTCTGTAAATCAGACTTGTAGTGACGATCTTGATAGGATTGATATTTTTATAAATGAGGGGAGTACGTACAATGTATAGATCTTTTTCCATGCAGAAAAAAGCAGAGGATATCACCGATAAAATGACGGTTGAAGATCAGGCTGAACAATTGAAATATGACGCACCTGCAAATGAAAAAGTGGGATTAAGTGCATATAACTGGTGGAGTGAAGGACTGCACGGTGTAGCAAGAGCCGGTACTGCAACCATGTTTCCGCAGGCAATAGGACTGGCAGCAATGTTTGATGATGAGCTTCTGTATAGGGTTGCAGATATTATTTCTACAGAGGCACGTGCAAAATATAACAGATATTCAGCATATAATGATTATGACATATATAAAGGACTTACGTTATGGTCACCTAACATAAACATTTTCCGCGACCCAAGATGGGGAAGAGGGCAGGAAACATACGGAGAAGATCCGTTTCTTACTTCACGACTTGGAATAGCATTTGTAAAGGGCCTTCAGGGAAATACAGATATTCTTAAAACGGCTGCATGTGCAAAGCATTTTGCAGTACACAGCGGACCGGAAGCATCAAGGCATGAATTCAACGCTGTTGTTTCACCTAAAGATATGGAAGAAACTTATCTTCCGGCTTTTAAGGCACTTGTAATGGAATCTGATGTTGAAGGCGTAATGGGAGCATATAACAGGGTAAATTCGGAACCTGCATGTGCAAGTTCATTTCTGATGAATAAACTTAAAGAATGGGGATTTGACGGATACTTTGTTTCTGACTGCTGGGCAATAAGAGACTTTCATACACATCATGGAGTTACAAAGACTGCCCCTGAATCAGCAGCACTTGCATTAAAGGCAGGCTGTGACCTGAATTGCGGAAATACTTATATTCAGCTTCTTATTGCATTAAAAGAAAAGCTTATAGATGAAAGCGATATACGAAATGCATGTATCCATCTTATGAGAACACGTGCAAGACTAGGAATGTTTAATGATTCAACTGAATTTGACAGAATACCTTACAGTGTTGTTTCATGTAAAGAGCATAAGGATGTATCACTTGAATGTGCTGAAAAATCAATGGTTCTTCTTAAAAACAATGGAATACTTCCACTTGATGAAAATAAAATAAAAACAATAGGAGTAATCGGACCTAATGCTGACAGCCGTGAAGCACTGGAAGGAAATTATTGTGGAAGAGCGGACAGATACATTACGTTTCTTGAGGGAATACAGGACAGATTTGAAGGACGTGTATTATATTCTGAGGGATGTCATTTATTTAATGACAGAGTATCTAATCTCGGCCTTCCTGATGACAGAATTTCTGAAGCAGAGATAGTAGCTGAAAACTCAGACGTAGTTATTCTTTGCGTAGGATTAAACGCTACTGTTGAAGGAGAAGAAGGGGATACAGGAAACGAGTTTGCATCCGGTGACAAAATTGATTTAAGGCTTCCTGAGTCACAAAGAAAACTTATCAGCAAGGTAATCACCTCAGGAAAACCAGTGGTAATTGTTAATGCTACGGGCAGTGCAATTAATACAGAAGCTGAATGTGATGCTTTGATACATGCGTGGTATCCGGGACAATATGGCGGTGCCGCTCTTGCATCAATATTATTCGGAGATATTTCTCCATCCGGAAAACTTCCGGTAACATTTTATCAGTCAGCTAAAAAACTTCCTGATTTTACTGATTACAGCATGAAAAACCGCACATACAGATATGCAACTGATAATATTCTTTATCCTTTTGGATATGGCCTCACATATTCAAAAATGAAATTTTCAAATTTGGTCTATGAAAATTTTACAGCATGTGTTATAACAGAAAACATAGGGGATAAAGATACTTCAGAGGTTGTGCAATTTTATGTAAAGGATAGTTCTGAGCATGCTGTTTTAAATCATAGTCTTTGTGGATTCAAGCGAGTATTCCTTAAAAGCGGGGAATCAAAAGCAGTATCCGTTAAGATAAACCAATCTGCATTTGAGGTCGTATATGATGACGGAAGCAGAAAAATGTCAGACGGAGAATTCACTCTGTTTGCTGGAATATCACAGCCTGATAAATTAAGCGAAGAGCTTACAGGGTCAAAAACAGTTTCAATATCTATTAAACCATAAACATAAAATAAATAATTTTAAGGAGTATTTTATTATGAAAGAATATTTTAAAGGTATAGGAAAAATCCAGTATGAGGGAAAAGAAAGCCAAAATCCACTTGCATTCAAGTATTACAATCCTGATGAGGTTGTAAATGGTAAGCCGATGCGTGAAAATCTTAAATTTGCTCTTTCATGGTGGCATACAATGTGCGGCGACGGTACAGATATGTTCGGCGTTGGCACAACAGATAAAAAGTGGAATCAAACAGATCCGATGGAAATAGCTAAATCAAAAGTAGATGCTGCTTTTGAAATTATGGATAAGCTTTCAATTGATTATTTCTGTTTTCATGACAGAGATATTGCACCTGAAGCAGAAACACTTGCAGAAACAAATAAAAGACTTGATATAATTACAGATTATATCAAGGAAAATATAGGTGGAAGAAAACTTTTATGGGGAACTGCAAACTGCTTTAATAATCCTAGATATATGCATGGTGCAGGTACTTCACCATATGCAGATGTATTTGCATTTGCAGCAGCACAGATAAAAAAAGCTCTTGAAATAACAGTAAAGCTTGGCGGAAACGGCTATGTATTCTGGGGTGGAAGAGAAGGATATGAAACTCTTCTTAATACAAATATGAAGCTTGAACAGGACAATATGGCCCGTCTAATGAGAATGGCTGTTGATTATGCTCGTTCTATAGGATTTAAGGGAGATTTCTATATTGAACCTAAGCCAAAGGAACCAACAAAGCATCAGTATGATTTCGATACTGCAACTGTACTTGGTTTTCTTCGTAATTATGGCCTTGATAAGGATTTCAAAATGAATATTGAGGCTAATCATGCAACACTTGCTCAGCATACATTCCAGCATGAGCTTCGCGTTGCAAGAGAAAACGGAGTTTTTGGTTCTATTGATGCCAATCAGGGTGACCCGCTTCTTGGATGGGATACAGATCAGTTCCCAACAAATATTTATGATGCTACATTCTGCATGTATGAGGTAATAAAAGCAGGTGGATTTACAAACGGCGGACTTAACTTTGACTCAAAGGCAAGAAGAGGTTCATTTACTTTGGAAGATATATTTAACTGCTATATTGCAGGTATGGATACATTTGCTCTCGGTTATAAAGCTGCTGATAAAATAATTAAAGACGGCAGAATTGATAACTTTATGAATGAACGCTATTCATCATGGAACAGTGGTATTGGTGAAGCTGTAATATCCGGAAAAGCAAGCATGGCTGATCTTGAAAAATATGCACTTGAAAAGGGAGATGTTATAAGCTCAATTACAAGTGGTAGTCAGGAAAAGCTTGAAGCTATCGTAAACAACATTCTTTTTAGTTTATAATATTCCGGAGGATAATTAATGAAATACGTTATAGGTGTTGATATCGGTACAAGTGGTACAAAATCTGTACTATTTGATGAGGCAGGAGAAGTTATTTCTTCTGCTTCAGAAGAGTATCCTCTTTATCAGGAGAAAAACGGATATGCCGAACAGGAACCGACAGACTGGTATAAAGCAAGCATTAATACAATAAAAACACTTTTAAATGAAAGCGGTATTGGAGCAGAAAACATTGCCGGTATTGGACTTTCCGGGCAAATGCATGGTCTTGTAATGCTTGATAAAGACAATAGTGTTATCAGGAAGTCTATAATTTGGTGTGATCAGCGTACAGCTAAAGAATGCAAAGAAATTACAGAAAGAGTAGGCGAGAAAAGGTTAATTGAAATCACTGCAAATCCTGCGTTAACAGGGTTTACGGCCTCAAAAATACTTTGGGTACGTAATAATGAGCCTGAAAATTATAAAAAATGTTGTCATATACTTTTACCGAAGGATTATGTACGCTTTATGCTTACCGGTGAATATGCTACAGATGTATCAGATGCATCTGGTATGCAGCTCCTTGATATCCCTGGCAGGTGTTGGTCAGACGAAGTATTGGAAAAACTTGATATAGACAAAGCTTTGCTTGCAAAGGTTTATGAATCACCTGAAATAACCGGATATATAACAAAAGAAGCTGCTGCACTTACTGGCCTTAAAGAAGGTACACCGGTCGTTGGTGGAGCTGGTGATAATGCCGCTGCGGCCGTGGGAACAGGAATTGTTTCTGATGGAAAAGCATTTACTACAATAGGAACAAGTGGTGTAGTATTTGCTCATACTTCCGAAATTCAGATAGACCCTAAGGGCCGTGTACATACGTTTTGTTGTGCAGTTCCGGGTTGCTGGCATATCATGGGCGTTACTCAGGCAGCCGGATTATCATTAAAATGGTTCAGAGATAATTTCTGCTCGGAAGAAATGCAGACAGCACAGCTTATGGATATAAGTGAATACTATCTTATGGATAAGGAAGCCGAAACTGTTCCGATAGGTTCGGATAAGTTATTTTATCTTCCGTATCTGATGGGAGAAAGAACACCGCATCTTGATCCTGATGCCCGTGGTATGTTTTTCGGCCTTTCAGCCATTCATACAAAAAAGCATTTGCTAAGATCAGTAATGGAAGGTGTTGCATATTCATTATGTGACTGTAAAAAAATTTGCAGTGATATGGGTATTAAAATCGATGACATGATGGCTTGTGGAGGCGGTGGAACTTCAGCATTATGGCGTAGTATGCTGTCAGATCTGTATAATTGTCCTGTAAAAACAGTTACATGTAAAGAAGGACCTGCACTCGGCGTTGCAATTCTTGCTCTTGTCGGATCAGGTATTTATAGCAGTGTAGCTGATGCATGCGAAAAAATTATAAAAATAAATAAAACACAGCTTCCTGTTGAAGCAAATGTAAAAGAGTATCATAAGTATTATGAGTTCTATACGAAGCTTTACGATTCTGTTAAAGAGAATTGCAATAAGCTTGCCAGATTATAACTAGTCAATAAAAACCGGTCGTGACAATACTGCGATCACCGGATTCTCTATGGGTGGACGAGAAGTTCTCTATATAGGAATGATGAGATCTGACTTATTTCAAGGCAAAATAATTTGTACATAACTTTAAATAAATAATTTGTATAATGTTAATAATCATGATATAATTATCTTCAGTGATAAATTGAGGAGGTTTATATCAGATAATTATGAAAAAAGAGAAACTGCTTTCAAAAAATATCATAGTGTGTTTGCTTGCATTGATTTGCTGCATGCTATGGGGCAGTGCATTTCCATGTGTTAAGATTGGCTATAAAATGCTCGGTATTGCGGCAGACAATACTGCAAGTCAGATATTGTTTGCCGGATATCGATTTTCATTAGCCGGATTGTTAGTAATAATTGCAGGAAGCATTGCACAGAAAAAAATACTTGTTCCAAAGGTAAATGAAATACCTAAAGTTATGGCATTAAGTGCATTTCAGACTATAATACAATATTTACTTTTCTATATCGGCCTTGCAAACACTACAGGAGTTAAGGCATCTGTTATTATAGGCTCAAATGTATTTATTGCGGTTATTGTTTCAAGTTTAATTTTTCATCTTGAAAAATTAAGTCTGAACAAGGCAATAGGATGTATTATCGGATTTGCGGGAATTATTATTATTAATATCAGCGGTGGAGAGTTTGATATGAATATACGTCTGACGGGAGAAGGATTTATGTTTATTTCTACGTTTTCGTATGCATTTTCATCAGTACTGATGAAGAAATATTCAAAATCCGTTAATCCGGTTATGATGAGTGGATGGCAATTCCTTTTTGGCGGCATTGTTATGTCACTTATGGGTATAATATCAGGTGGTAAAGTTATTATTGATTCAGCACCTGAGTGGAACATGCTTTTCTATTTAGCATTTATATCAGCTGTTGCATACAGCCTTTGGGCAGTTCTTCTAAAATATAATCCGGTATCAAAGGTTGCTGTATATGGCTTTATGAATCCTGTCATCGGTGTGATTCTCTCAGCTCTGTTGCTCAACGAAGGACAGCAGGCATTCGGATTTAAAGGAATTATTTCCTTGTTTCTCGTATGCATAGGTATCTATGTTGTGAACTTCAGGAAATAATACTTTGAAGCGGAGATATATTCTATGAAAAAAATACTCGTAATACTCACAGGTGGTACAATCGGAAGCAAAAATGATGATACTTCTATAAATACCGATAAAGCTTCTGCTTACAATCTGATTAAATTATATTATAGTAAATATGGCACAGAAAATTTATTTGAGGTTATACAGCCCTTAAATATCCTCAGTGAAAATATGAATTTAAAAAATCTTAGTGTTTTTTGTAAAGCAATATCAGACATTGATCTTAAAATGTATAAAGGTATTATTATTACACATGGTTCAGATACTCTTTCGTATACATCTGCTCTGATAGGAATGATATATAATTTTACAGATATTCCTATTTTAATTACAGCAAGTAATTACACATTAACTGATAAAAGAAGCAATGGATTAGAAAATTTCAGAAGTTGTATAACTTTTATAAATAATAGTGACATAGCAGGTATATTTGTTATATATCAAGATAGTAACAAAAGAAATAATATATATATATCGACACGAGTACAGGAAGCAGATCCGTATTTTGATCAGTTTTCAGCATTTGGTAATGGCTTATATGGTTATATAAGCGAAAATAAAATTACGGTTAATAATTCGGATTTTAACAATAAGATTCCGAAAAAAATTTCTTTTGAAAGTCCTGTAATATTTCAGAATGATATTTTATTAATAAGACCGTATCCGGGTATGAATTATAAAAATATTGATCTTAGTAATAAACCTGCAGCTGTTTTGCATTATTTGTATCATTCAGCAACAGGAAGTAATGAAAATGGTAAGTATTCTCTTACAGAGTTTATAGATAGATGTCATATGTATGGTATTGATGTATATACCGCATCATATAAAGATATAACATCAACTATGTACGATACTGCTAAATGTATAGTAGATTCAGGCGCTGTACCTATGATTAATATTTCATGTGAAGCTGCATACATGAAACTGATGTTAGCTTATAATCAAAAGCAATATCAACCTTCTTATATAATAAATCAGAATATTTATTATGAACATGGTAGCTCATTAATATGATATTTTCAAAATTATATACTTCAAAAACTTTCATCCGATTTCATTTTTATTGAAAGAGGAGATCGCAGAAAATCTTTTTTTGCGATCAAAAAAGATTGCGTGATTTTTATTAATCACGCAATTTTTTTATATTATTAATATGAGTTATGAGTGTAGAATTAATAATATATCATAATTCTATTTTTTTAAGTGATTCTGTTATTTCTTCAAGCTTCATCGCATGTGATCCCTTGACTAAAACAGTATCATGTTTGTTAAGAATACTATTTAATTTTTCTATAGCTTGATTATTTGTATCAAAGTGATAGCAAATGATACTACTATTTGTTTTTTTTGCTCCATCCATAATAAACTGTGATTGTTTACCAATACATATAAGTACATCAACTTTCTGCGCTGCAAAAATTCCTACATCAGTATGCATCTGAGAAGAAGTATCACCTAGCTCACCCATATCAGCTAATATTGCAGCCTTTCTTCCTGAAAGAGTTCCCATTACCTCCAGAGAAGCTTTTACGGATTCAGGATTTGCATTATAACAGTCATTTATTATTGTTATATGATCTGTTTTGATAATGTTAAATCTCCCGTCAATATTTTTAAAATTTCTGATACCGGAGATGATTTTATCTTCAGGCATCGAAAGCTTTCTGGCGATTGCGTAAGCTGCAAGGGCGTTAAGAATCATGTGCTTTCCCAGTGCGGGAATAAACGCATTAACCGAGTATTTGTTGTGAACTATTTTAAATTCCGTTCCGTCGAGGCCACATGGCTTTATGTCAGATGCATAGCAGTCATTTTTTGTATCAAATCCGAAAAAGCATGCATCAACATAATTAACTGTACGAAGCTTATCGTCATCACCGTTTAATATTGCAATTCCGTCTTTTGAAAGAAATTTAAACATTTCAGTTTTTGCCTTTAATATACCGTCTCTTGAGCCAAGAAATTCAAGATGTGCACAGCCAATATTAGTTATTACCGCTATGTCAGGGCGAACCATCTTTGCGATATTTGTCATTTCTCCAAAGTGACTTATACCCATTTCTATAACTGCTGCTTCATGTTCATCTCTAAGTTGAAATATTGTTTGAGGAACTCCTATTTCATTATTCAGATTTCCTTCTGTTTTAAGTACATTAAAATGCTCCGACAGCACTGAATAAATAAGTTCTTTTGTAGATGTTTTTCCTGAACTGCCGGATATTCCGATAATAGGAACAGAAAAAAGACTTCGGTAGTATTCTGCTATATCCTTAAGAGCCTGAAATGTAGATTTTACTACAATCTGTGGTTTGTCGGAATTGTCAAGCTGATTTTCAGTAAGCGTACATATAGCACCATTTTCAAAAGCGGAAGTGATAAAATCATGGCCGTCAAAGCGCTCACCCTTTATAGGAATATATAAAAATCCGCCCTTAATTTTCCTGCTGTCTATAGAAATATTTTTAATAATTGAGTTTTCTTTATGGGTTGAGCAAATTAATCTGCCCCCACATGAGTTTGCTGCCTCTTGAAGCGTCATTGGCTTCATCGGTGTCTGAGTATTCAAAATCATTTCTCCTTTTTAACTGTCTAAAATCTTTCAAGAGATTTTTTGATAATAAGATCACACAAGTCAGCATGATTGATTCCGTTAACAGCTGCTTCCTGCGGAATAAGTGATGTAGGTGTCATACCAGGAAGAGTATTTGATTCTAAGCAAAATACTTCACCGTCCTCACGAAGAAGAAAATCAAATCTTGAATAAATATTTAATTTCAGACATGCAAATGCTTTTTCTGCAGCCTGCTGCATTTTCAAGGTTGTATCATTATCAAGTTCAGCCGGACATACTTCTATTGTTTTGCCTGAATATTTGTTTTTGTAATCATAAAATCCGTCAGAAATTATCTCTATAACTGGAAGGGCCTTCCCATCAAATATTCCTACTGAAAATTCACGACCTTTTATAAATTCTTCAACAACAACTTCATCTTCATATCTGAAGCTTTCTTGAATGGCAGCTTCAAAATCTTCTTTTGTATCTGCTATTGATACACCTATACTTGATCCGCCACTGCATGGTTTTACTACACAAGGAAATATTGACCATTGGTTAAGCGTACCGTTTTTATATTCATTTATTGTGCATGTAAGTCCGTTTGCCATCTGAATACCATTTCCAATAAGCAGCTGCCTTGTAATACCCTTATTCATTGAATTTGCACTTCCGATATAATCAGATCCAGTATATTTTATACCAAGAAGATCAAATGTCGCCTGTATCTTTCCATCTTCACCGTTTGCACCATGGAGGGCCATAAAAACAATATCAGATTTTTTACATATATCAAGAACATTTTTACCGAAAAATCCGTCATCACTTTTTCCTCTCTGTTCTTTTATTTTATTTAAATCAGGTTCAGATGATGCTATAGACGCAGAAATTTTTTCAAAATCTATATGTGTTGTAAATGCTTCATCTGCTTTTACATCCGTTCCCATATATACATCAAGTAAAAATACATTATGTCCTTTTGCTTTTAATGACTTTGCACACATAAGACCTGAATTAAGACTTACATCTCTTTCGGCGCTTAAACCGCCGGCTAAAACTGTTATGTTCATAATTTCCTCCACAGAGTTAATATTTTGCATGTACGCATACTATTATATTATACTATTAAATTAATCGTAATGCAATAATATTTATTTTTTTGAATGTATTGATCCCGAAAAAGTGTTACTGTCATCCACACCCATCAATGGCCCTGTGGACTGTGCATAACCAC
>CALMUA010000073.1 GCA_937872775.1 uncultured Ruminococcus sp. | reverse complement strand
GTTGAAGCTACTGTTACAAGATGTAAAAACGGTGCGGTTGTAAATTATCTTGATGACTATATGAGAAGACGTGATCCTGATTGTCTTGTTGTTGCTGATAAAAAGCCTTCTGACAAGCCGTTATATGATAAAATTTATGGTAAGGATTTTGAGCCATTAAGAAATGATACATTCAGGTGGCTTGAAAATCAAAATCTGATTGTTTTCCCATTTAAAGCAGGCGGTTATGATTATGGTTATGATGCTGTACTTATTGCACCATCAAATGCCGGATTCTTTGCGGGTGGGCTTGCTGATCTGCAGGGATTTATAAATATTGATGAAATTTCAGATGACTTTAATCCAAAGGCAATAATTTTCTTAGCACCACCATTCAGACATACACATTTTGATGGAAAACAAATTGTAATTCATAACAGACTTGATGAAATTCATGAGGTCTATTCCTATAATCTGTATCCAGGGCCAAGTGCAAAAAAAGGTATTTACGGTGTTCTTTTAAATATTGGTGAACAGGAAAATTGGGTAACAGCTCACGCTTCCACTGTAAAGGTAATCACACCATATGATAACGAAATTGTTATAATGCATGAGGGTGCATCCGGTGGTGGTAAAAGTGAAATGATTGAACAAATACATAAGGAAATGGACGGCAGAATTCTTCTGGGAAAAAATATTGTTACAGGAGAGAAAAATTATATTGAACTGAATGAGACTTGCGAGCTTCGTCCTGTTACTGATGATATGGCTTTATGTCACCCAAAAATGCAGAATGAAAGCAAAAAACTTGTAGTTAAAGATGCTGAATGCGGTTGGTTTTTAAGGCTTGATAATATTAAAAGCTATGGCACTGCACCTCAGTATGAAAAAATATTTACACATCCTTCAGAACCATTAATTTTTATGAATATTCAGGGGGTTCCTGATGCTACTTGTCTTGTATGGGAGCATACTCTGGATTCAGATGGAAAACCATGTCCTAATCCGAGAGCAATACTTCCAAGACGCCTTGTTCCATCTGTAATTGATGAGCCTGTTGAAGTGGATGTAAGAAGCTTTGGTGTGAGAACTCCTCCATGCACAAAAGAAAATCCAACATACGGCATAATGGGTCTTCTCCATGTTCTGCCTCCTGCACTTGCATGGTTGTGGCGTCTGGTTGCACCAAGAGGACATAATAATCCAAGTATAACATCATCAGCCGGAATGACAAGTGAGGGCGTTGGTTCATATTGGCCTTTTGCAACCGGAAAATTTGTCAAGCAAGCTAATCTGCTATTAGAACAGATTGTTAATTCATCAAATACAAGATATTTACTCATTCCTAATCAGCATATCGGTGCATATGAAGTAAGCTTTATGCCACAGTGGATTTCCAGAGAATATGTAGCCCGCCGTGGCAGTGCAAAGTTTAAGCAGGAGCATTTAATTGAAGCACGTTGTTCACTTATGGGATTCTGCCTGGATTCGCTGAAGATCGATGGACAATATATAAGAAAAGCCTTTCTACAGCCTGAAAAACAGCAGGAGGTTGGAAATGAAGGGTATGATGCCGGAGCAAAAATTCTTACCGATTTCTTTAAGCAGGAGCTGGAAAAATTCAATACCGACGAGCTTGACCCTCTTGGCAGACAGATAATAGAAATGTTTTTAAAAGGTGCTTCTGTCAGAGATTATATTACTCTTATTCCAATGAGATATTGATAGGAACATTTAATATGAATGAGAAAAAATTAATTAATATTAAGCTGATAGACTTTATTCCTGCTATTTCAGGACTTATTGGTAAAATTGCGCTAGCTTCTTCTTTTGCATTTGTATGGGCGCTGGAGCTTGGCATTACAAATAAAAACTTTGTTTTTGAAAATGTAAGAATTGAGATATTAATAGGAAGTCTTGTTACTTTAATAGCAGCGTTTGTGTTCCCGAAAGCATCACCGCCGGGAACACTTGCACCGCTTATAGTGCTTGTTCCTATTATGGCTCAGTTTGGTGTTCACCCACTAATTTTAGGTGTTTCTATAGGCATCATGGGTATTATTGCAGTTAAAACGGGAGTGCTTGCTAAATTAACAACCATTTCAGGCTCTGTCAGCAGAAACAGCCTCACACTTGCTTTTGGAGTATCAGGAATAATTTTAGCAGTTGAAAAACTCCATTCGTTTTTTCAACAGAAGTCTCCATCTTTTATCACATTAGTGATTCTTCTTTCCATTGTATACATAATACTATTCAAGCTCAAAAAAACATATCTTATTATTCCGATTGCAGCGGTGATATCGATTATAATTCCTGCTGTTTTCAGGTTAGATTCTGATATTTCCTATGCTGGATCTGAATTGAAATTAAGTCCTTCATATTGGTGGAATGAGTTGTGGGGAATAGGATATGGATTAGATTTAAAGACAATACTTATAACATTGCCATTTGCTTTTTTTGTAATATTCCTATGGACAATAGATACAGTATCAATTCAGGTGTTACAGGAAAACAGCTATCAGGACGGCGAACAAAAGCAAGAAATTGATATTAACCAATCATTCATCACAGTGGCAATCAGAAACACGATAGGTGTATTATTTGGCGGAGCCCAGACAAGTTCATTGTGGCGCAGTTTTCTTATTCCCCTGTTCATGATAAAAAGACCAATGCGTACCTGCGCTATAATTATGGGGCTGTTGGGAATAACATTCAGCCTTACGTCCCTGCCTATCAGTATTTTATCATATCCCCCTCTTGTATGGTCAGTTTTATTGTTTGGGATATTTGTTCCTTTTGTAGTTGCATCAGTAATAAATATTTTAAAATCAGATAAACAAAGTACTAAAATGGCAATGGTTTTACTATCTCTTCCAGGGATATTTATAAATCCAATGATAACGTGGATATGTTCTTTGATATACGAAAAAGTAATAATGCGTAAACTTTTCTTGAAGCAGAATCCGGTGGCAGATTTACCGGTACAAAGAAAGTAAGAACAGTAAACGGAGATATTATTTTAAATAATATTGTCATAGAATATTAAGGTGCCAGTATATGAAATCCAATCAAGATATGACTCTTGTTGCCTATCTGCGACTTATTAAAAGAATTTATGAAGGCAAATTTGTTATACCACCATAAACCCAGTTTTACAATATTTATATTTTATGGTACATTATAAAAAGGAGCAAGAGGGAAGCATTGTCAAATATTCAAAAGATTAATATATATCAGTATGCCACCTATATACTTTATATTTCATCCCAAAGCAATAATATAGATACATTTTATGAAGATTTTTTTAAACAAATAGGATTTGAAGTAAATAATAAAGATTTTATTTACCTGAACAACAGCATATACTCCTCAGCCCACGTCTCCATACTGTCAATTATCGGTATAAACTTCTTTCCTATTTCGGTCAGGCTGTATTCAACTCTTAAAGGCACCTCGTTAAAAACTGTTCTTGAAATAATATGATCGTTTTCAAGAGCACGCAAGTGCTGCGTCAGCATTTTCTGTGTAAGTGAAGGGTCCTCAAACGCTTTCATCAGCTCTCCGAATCTCATTGTGTCATTTCGTGCAAGAAACCATATTATAGACATCTTCCATTTGCCGAACATAATCTTCTGCGTAAGAAGAAGCGGACATTCTTCTTCGTCAGTCAATACTTCATTATTTTGATCTGCCATACATAATTCTCCTTTAATACTTACTTAAATGTAAGTATAGCACATAAAAGTGCGTACTTGCAAGATTTATATAACTATGTTATTCTAAATACATAATAATTTTCCGGAAAAATTAATTATACTCTATTTTACATATTATAATTTTAAAAATAAGATATTGATTTTTATTTCAGGCTTTCGCAAAGATTTCTTTTACGTTGTGGTTATTCTGAATATACAAAGCTCGGAAAGGTGGATATTACATGAAAAAAGTGAAATTTATGGGGACAAATCAGGAAGTCAGCTGTGCCTGTCTTGGTACAATGCTGATGGGTACTGCAATTAATAAAACAGATTCATTTACTATACTTGATGATTATATCGACAGAGGCGGTAATTTTATTGATACTGCAAACTGCTATTGCTGGTGGCTCGGTGATTCAAACTCCTATGGTGACGAAAGCGAAACATTGCTTGGCGATTGGATAACACAGAATAAAAACCGCGATAAGATTTTTCTTGCAACAAAATTCGGCGGAAGACTTACCGATCCAAAAAAAGTAAGATCAGCAAACGGAGATATTATCTGGGAAAATGTTGTCGGAGAATATGAAGGTGCAAGCGCAAAGGTTATAAAAGCAGATATTGAAGGAAGCTTAAAGCGTCTTAAAACAGATTACATTGACCTTTATTATGTCCACGTTGATGACAGAAAGACTCCTCTTGAGGAAACGCTCAGTGCTCTTTCTGACTTGGTTAAGGAAGGAAAAGTTAAAAACATCGGCTGCAGTAACATGAGAACATGGAGAATTGCAAATGCAAGAGAAATAAGCAGAAGGAACGGTTTCCCTCTCTTTAAGGCAGTGCAGCAGGAATATTCATATATAAGACAGAATATAAGCGCAGACAGAGGAATTACATTCAGTGCAGATGACGAGCTATTCGATTATATGAAATCCAATGAAGATATGACTCTTGTTGCTTATTCACCGCTTCTTAAAGGCATCTATGCAGGCGAAGAAAGAAGAAAAAAATATTACGACTGGAATTCGTTTAACAACGGCGAATCCATTGAAAGACTTCAGGTTATTGAAAAGATGTCTGAGGAATCAGGCATATCCGGAAATCAGCTTGTGCTTGCATGGCTGCTGCATAAAAAACCATCAGTTATCCCGATACTGGGCTTCAGCAAAATATCTCAGTATAAAGAAAATGTAGAAGCACTTTCAATCAGCCTGACAGATGAACAGATGAACATATTAAATAAAGGCAAATTGGTTATAGCATAACTTTTAAGAAAGATACAACTATTTTTCTTTAATAAATAAGATCTTGCTCTGAATTCAAAAACCCATCAGCATATTTGTGATTTATGCTGATGGGTTTTCATATTATTTAAATTGTATTATGTGATACAATTTATTCTCTGGATTATAAAAATATTATCTGATGCAAAAACATACTTAAATTAATTTACTTAATAACATCATTTATATTAAGAAGATGAAGCTTTTTATTAATTGATTCGTACATACCGATAACATTTTCACCAAGTAAAAAAACATCCCATGATTTTTCCAGACCAAAGCTGAATTCTGATACAACGTCTCCATTATCAGGTTTTATCAAAAGTACATTATCATCAGTTTCACTATTCAGAACAATATACTTACCTCCTGCAGCTACAAATCCATTACTTAAGGCATATTTCTGATCATATTTACTGCTGTCAAATATAACTGTTGTTTCCAGTGTATCAGGGTCAGTAACATAAAATTCAGGATCAGGCGGACTCATGAATGATTTGCGTGAGTATATTTTTTTATTGCAAACGCCTATAGGGTGAAAATTTTCAGATTCCGGAACATCAATACATTTTTTTTGCAGATAATCATAAATACCTATTCCGTTAATTGTCTCCCACTGTGAAGTTGAATAAACAAATCTGTCTTCATCTATTGCATAATCAAAAATCTTATACTGGTTAGTCATTTCATCCAGTCCTGAATAAATTCCCTGAACAATAGTCTCTCCGCTCTGACAATCAATAATATCCCCTTTTGGATCCCGACTAATACGATGATTTCCTGATATCATGGCAATGTCATCACTTGTAATACTATCATTTGTCTTAAAGCTGTAATCACTTGTGATAGTTACATAATTATGGTGTGTTGCAGTAATATTATCATCATTGTAATAAAAATCTTCACTGAACAAACAGCATACACCCTCTTCTCCTTCGGGAAGAACATTACTTATCCTGTCATAATTAGCAGTCGGCAGAATAATATGCTGTTTTAACTCACCGGTGTGAATATCAGCTATGCAAAGTTCCACATGCATATTATTACAATCAAATTCCTGGTCCGAGGCATTATCATTAACCTTATAAGCCATACAAAGCGTATTATCGTCAATCATTACAGGATCAGCCAGGGCATGGACTTTATCATCTATATTTTCATCAAAACATCCGCTGAAATCTATAATTGTTTTAACTTCTGAAACTGATACCGGCAACTTGTCTGTATTTTCAGCTGTTGTCCCATCTGTTGTTTCTGAATATGAAGTTTGGGATCCCTGAGTAATATCTGAAGATGATGTCTGATCAGTACTGATGATAGTATATGTAGATCCATCCTGTGAGCATGAGCTTAACATAGAAAGCACACAGATTGCTGTAATGGTGCAGATTAATTGTCTTATTCTCATATTGTCCTCCGATATCATTCGTTATTTTTTAAACTAATATTGTTACAATTGGTTTATCACCCACAAAAATAAGTTCAAAACCAATAGTTTAATCTGATGAAAAATTATTCCCAAACATCTGCAGGTTTAAAGCAGATTGAATCGTATTCATCTGTAAGGTCAGCAACAGTTCTGTTGCTGATTTTATCTGCATATTCATTGCTGAGAAATCCAAAGTGTGCTTTCCAGCTGTCACCCTCAATGTCTTCATCAAACGCTGCTGCACTGAGCATAACAAGATACAGAAATTCATCAAATGAGTCTGCAGCAATACCCGGAGTATCATCATCATCATGCGCATATATAATAACCTTCGGTTCATTATCATCTTCATACAAAAAGCAATACAGATCCCCTGCCCCGTTCTGAGCAAAAGGAACTAATTTAATGTCATCCTTTAACCTGACTTTTTCATCGTCTTCTTTCCATGTTATCCACTGTCTGAGTCTGTCATAGCTTTCCATAACCTCGCTAAAAAATAATGGCGCACAATCACTGTCCATCATAAGAAAAGAGGCAGGATCACTTATATATTTCTCTTTATTTTCGTTAAATTCCGCAATGTCACACTTCATCCAGTCCATAGTGCCAGATGCATATATCTGCTGAAACTTTTCCGGAAATTCCACATTAAAGTATTCTTCAATTTCTGATAATCTCATAAGTCTTTCCCTTCTGTTATTATAAAATGTTAAAACAATATCTATAGTAATAATCAAAAATACTTCTTTAAAAAACACACATCATCAATCTTATACTCTTTACCATCCAGATATGAAAGCATGCTCTCAGAATTCGCACTGATATTAAATTTCAGCTTATAAGCACAAAGTGCCTGGTATTTCAGATGGTGCTTCTGATTTACTTCTTTGTCGCCATACTTTATATCACCTATTATCGGGCATCCCAGAAATGCCATATGTGCACGTATCTGATGGGTACGGCCTGTAATAAGTTCAATTTCTATAAGTGTAACACTGCTGTTTTTCTTTATAACATCATACTTTGTAATAATCTGTTTGTATCCGTCCTGAGGAGTCGCACTTATTGTAACTGTGTTTGTTGAAGCATCCTTTTTATGATATGCGTATGCTGTATCAGACTGTTTCGGCGGAGCCGAAGCGCTCAGACAAAGATATTTTTTAGAAATTTCACCGGACTTGTTTTTTTCATTTATCTCACGGAGTGCGTGAGCATTTTTTGCTGCAATTACGATTCCGGACGTATTTCTGTCAAGTCTGTTGCATACAGACGGAGCAAATGAACTTTCATTTTCCGGGATATATTCATGCTTTAAGTAAAGATATTTTTTGATCTGATCAATGAGCGTATTTTCAGAAATATTTATATCACTGTGAATTACAACTCCGATTTTTTTATTGATAAGGATAATATTTTCATCCTCATAGACAATGTCATTTTCTGAAATATCAGATGCAGACATAAAATCATTTTTAATATTTTTGGTTTTCTTCTCACTTCCCAGATATTCATCATTTATAAATATCCTTAATATATCTCCCTGGCTCAGATATGTGGAAATTTCACAGCGTTTACCGTTAAGCTTTATATTTTTAGTCCTTATTGCTTTATACATAACGCTTTTAGAAAGCTTAGGAAATGCCTTTAAGATAAACTTGTCCACACGCTGGTCTGCATCATTCTGATTTATTATAAATTCTTTCATATTATTATTATTGCCTTTCATCACTGATATATTTTTAAGTGTAATTTTTTGCTGACTTTTTATTACAAAGAATAAAAATTCTCCTTTTTTATTTTTCTCATATCTAATTATAGCGCACAGTTATAATATATTCAATATCTTCCGTAATTTTTTACGGATTTGTGCAATTCTTTTTGTGAGTTTTGAATTTTCCCTGCACCTTTACTTAAGTATTTCCTTAGTTTATCGCATATAACTGAACAACAATGCTTCCTGACTATAATTTGTATTTATTTTTAAAATAGTTTTGACATTATGCATTATTAAGGGTATAATAAATTGTATAAAACATTAATATGGAGGACTTTTTTATTGAAAACTAAAAAATGTGCTATTACTCCCCTGCAATTTATTTCATATAACTGGATTAAATCAAAGCATTTTGATGAACCGGATAAATATTCAGGTGAGGGCTCTGTAAAGGAACTTGCAGACAGACTTATAAAGGATAATGTAAAACACGTATTTATTGCAGCAAGTCGCTCTGTGATGCGCCTTGAGCTGCTTTCTGTTTTTATTGAAAAAATTCAGTCACATTCAATAAAATATACGGTATTTACTGATATTCAGTCAGATCCTACAATAGAAAATATTGAATACGGCCTTAAAATCTTCAACGGAAATAAATGTGACTGTGTTTTAGCGGCAGGAGGAGGTTCTGTTATTGACTGTGCTAAAATAATTGCACTGCGCGCATCCAATCCGAATAAAAGCGTTATACAGATGACAAATTACTTCACACCGTTAAAAAAATCCGTACCTGTTTATGTTATACCTACCACGTCAGGCTCAGGCTCTGAGGCAACTATGTTCTCTGTTATTACAAATACAGCAGAGGAACGTAAATGTCCTGTACTTACTTCAAAATTTATGCCCCGTGCAGTTGTTCTTGATCCGGATATGTCTGTAAATCTTCCACAGAAAATTACTGCTTATACGGGAATGGATGCACTTACACATGCAATTGAAGCATATATAAGTACATTTGCAGATGAATTTCCTGAAGATAAGAAAAAATCACCATATGCATGTAAGCTTATATTTGAAAATCTTCATACAGCATTTATATCACCTGATGATAAAGATGCCAGGCTCAAAATGTCTGAAGCATCATATTGTGCAGCAATTGCATTCAGAAGAATAAGTACAGGTTATGTACACGCAATTGCACACAGAATAGGCGAGCTTTATCATGTTCCGCACGGATGTGCCAATGCTATACTTCTTCCATACATTCTTGAAGAATATATGCCTGCAATTGAGCATAATCTTGCAGAACTTTCTGAATACTGTGAGTTTTCAAACTATAATACATCAGATAACAAAAGCTCATATGTATTTATTAATAAAATAAAACAGCTTAATAAACAACTTAATATTCCGGATAAACTTACTTGTCTTGATGAAAAAGATTTCGATCTTATCATCAGGCGTTCCAATGCTGAAGCGAGGCTTCAGGGAAGACCTGTTCGCTTTTCTTCATCGGAACTAAAAAAAATACTTATAAAGTTAAAGTAATATTAAAAGACAGAGGGGAAATATATAATGTCAGACAATGAAAAAATAATAAAAAAAACTCTCGATAATCTTAAGGATTTTGTAAGGGTTATCAATGAACGTTACACTGAAAGAATTGCATACAGATACTATGAAGATAAAACATTAATCGAAAAAACATATTCGGATCTTTATGAAAACAGTTCATCCATTTCATATTTTCTGACAAAATCAGGTGTGAAGAAAAAGCACATTGCTGTTCTCGGAGACACAAGCTACTGTTGGATATGCACATATCTGGGTGTATGCAACAGCGGCAATACCATTGTACCTATAGACAAAATGCTTCCTGCAAATGAAATGATAAATCTTCTTAAACTCGGAAATGTAAGTATGATTTTTATTTCGGAAGAATTTAAAAATTTAAAAGATCAATTTTTATCTGAATGTCCTGAGCTTGAGAAGATTATATGCTTTGATAGTGACGAGTATAATGATATTTTAGCCATTCTTTCACAGAGTAATGTATCTGTTGAACCGTCAGATATGGCAGAAATTCTTTTTACCTCAGGTACTACAGGAAGCAGTAAGGGCGTTATGCTTTCACATTCAAACATTGCAAGCAATGTATTAGCTGTAAAGAAGATGAAGTTCAACGAAGAAAATCTCACAGTCAATGTAATGTCAGTATTGCCGATACACCATACCTATGAACTTACAGTAGATAATCTTTCTGTACTTTATAACGGAGGTACTGTAAACATCAATGACAGACTTGAAAATCTGATTCCTAATCTCCAGAAATTCAAACCTGATATGATCCTGATTGTACCGCTTATTGCCGATATGATATGCAAAAAAATAAAAGAAGGCATTACAGCACAGGGAAAGGAAAAAAGAATAGCTGCTGCTAAAAAGATAAACAAAATAACGTCTGCAGTAAATATTGATCTGAGGCGGAAAATATATAAAAGTATTCTGGACAAGTTCGGAGGAAACCTAAAAACAATAGTCACAGGCGGTGCAGCTATACGTAAAGAAACCATATCAGAGCTTGCCGAATACGGAATAACCGTATATCAGGGCTATGGTCTGACTGAATGTTCTCCTGTTGTATGTTCAAACTGTCCTGGCGCCAACAGACTGGGTTCTGTTGGAAAGCCTGTCTCCAGAACATCAGTTAAAATTGTAAGCGGGGAAATACTCGTAAAAGGCCCGGGAGTTATGATGGGCTATTATAAAAATAAAAAAGCAACCGAAAAGGTAATGTGTGACGATTGGTTCAGAACCGGAGATCTTGGATATACGGATGATGACGGATATCTTTATATTACAGGCCGTTCAAAGAATCTTATTATACTTGATAACGGCAAAAACATTTATCCTGAGGAACTTGAAGGATATCTGTACGAAATCAGATATATAAAGGATGTTATGGTATATGATGATAACGGCAGGATTACAGCCCTTGTATATCCTGAAAAATGTACTGCAGATGTTATAAATGTTATTAAGAATGAGATCAGAGAGCTTAATGAAACATTACCTTCGTACAAAAAAATAATGAGCATTAAATTCAGAAAAACAGAATTTCCAAAAACCACTACCCATAAAATAAAACGGAATGATGTGTTAAAATCACTTCACGAATTTGAAAGAATAAAGGCAGAAGAATATGTTGCACCTAAAACTGAGGAGCAGAAACGTATATGCCTTGCAATGGAGCGTGTTCTTGGAAAGAGCAAGATAAGTGTAAATGATGATTTCTTCTATATAGGCGGTGACAGTCTTTCAGCTATGGAGCTTGCATCAATATTAGGAGTTACAGTCCAGGATATATATGAACGCCCTACTGTTGTTTTACTTGAAAAGGTCCTTAAACATCTCCACGCTGACACCAGTGAAAACGAAGAAAAAGTTGATGTAAATGCACTGATTAATCAGAATGCCAACATTCCGTTAAAATCAAAGCCTGAAAACATTCTTCTTACAGGTGCTACAGGATTTCTTGGTTCACACATTTTAAAAAATCTTCTTGACAGAGATTGCAATGTAACATGTCTTGTCAGAAATGCTGAAAAACTTGAATCTGTTTTCAGATATTATTTTGGAAATTGTATTGAAAAGTATTCATTTGAAATCATAATCGGAAATATTGAATTTCCTCACTTCGGGTTATCTGATGAGCTTTACAAGGAACTTACAGACAGAACAGATGCAGTAATTCACACAGCTGCAAATGTTATGCATGCCGGTCATTACAAGGACTTTGAAAAAACAAATGTAAGCGGAACCCAAAATATAATTGATTTCTGTATGGATGCATCCGCAGTTCTTCATCATGCTTCTACCGCAAGCGTAAATGGTTCAGGAACTGTAAATCAAAGCAATCCTGATGCTATATTTAACGAATTTGTACTCGATATAGGTCAGTCATATTCACAGAACGTATATATCCATTCAAAATATAAGGCTGAAGAAAAGATCCTCATTGCAAGGCAAGAAGGACTTAAAGCCAATATCTACAGAATAGGAAATCTGACATGGCGCACATCTGATGGAAAGTTTCAGAAAAATGCCTCTGACAACGGATTTCTTGGAAGATGCAGAGGCCTGTTCAAGCTTGGTGCATTCAGCAGCGAGCTGAATGTATATCCTATAGATTTTACAGCAGTTGATGAATGTGCAGAAGCATATGTTCTTCTTGCACTTTACCCTATGGCAAACAGAATATATAATCTTTATAATCCTAACGTTCTGTATATTAACACAATGATAAAGAAATTCTTTTTGCGCTGCCGTCATGTAAAAAAAGATTCATTTGATAAACTTATGCGTGATAAGATTTATGACAAGGATATAGCAGTTCTTTCATTCTACACTTCTATTGCATCAGGCTCATCCAACATCAGAACTTACAATGACTTTACAGTAGGAGAACTCAAGAAATTAAATTTCACATGGTCCAAAATAAGTCTGCGTTATCTTAGATATATAAAAAATTT
>CALMUA010000072.1 GCA_937872775.1 uncultured Ruminococcus sp. | reverse complement strand
CTTCATTCCTGCGCGATTGACGCATTGCGGATATTGATTTGGGCGGACGGACAATAGTTTTATACATAATATAAAAAATATATATTTTATGGATTTTACGAATATATATGATTAAATAATTTTTGAAAAGCTGTATTATCCTGTTATTTATTATTTCAAAATAAATGAAATAAAAAAATACCGATACTCATTTTGTTGATTATCGGCATTTTTCAGAAAATATTTCAATTTGT
Source organism: uncultured Ruminococcus sp. (assembly GCA_937872775.1). Taxonomy (GTDB): domain Bacteria; phylum Bacillota; class Clostridia; order Oscillospirales; family Ruminococcaceae; genus HUN007. The sequence continues at coordinate 2,929 of CALMUA010000072.1, read as the reverse complement.
TTATATATGTATATATTATTCAGCGTTTTTAGTCAAAAACTATTTATCTTCAGTATATTCGGATGGAATTTCAAATATATTTTCGGGACACTGCTCAGAAAATTCATCAATAAACATATATGTATCCTCATTATTATCGTATTTAGCTTCAATTGCATAAAGTTCGTAATTATCTGACATAAAAAATTTCAATTCTACTGATTTGTCAGTAGAAAATGCATCATAATTATAGCTTACACCATCAATTTCATCAGTACCGCTTCCAAGGTATGAAAGTCCTGCAAAAATATCTGCAGCATAGCTTTCAAAATCTTGCACATTAAGATACCCATATTCCATTGCTGTTTTTGACATATCAGTAATTACATATGTACTGCTTTCATCATAAATATCATACATTTTATGGTCCTTTATAATAAACTTTGCATCATTAAAAAGCGGTCTTGTCATATTGATAGAATAGCTTTCTGTGGTACCGTCATAACAGATATAATTGGTCTCCTTATCAGTATCTTCTCCCTTGTACGACCATTTGAGAGTATATTTTATATTATTATTCTTTTGTGCAAAGGCATCAGCATATTTCTGGCTTGCAAGTCCGGAAAAATCGTTTGGCAGCTTTTCCGTATTAACTGCAGATGATGACTCTGAGGCATTCTTTTTATCCACTGAATTACTATTGCTGCATGAAACAGATGAAGCAGCAATTACAGAGAGTATTGTTGCGGTTATTGCTATTTTTATTTCTGATTTTATCATTATTTATACATTCCTTTACTCTTTTATTTTAATTATAACACTAAGGCAGAATATTGTAAACCAGAATATGTTGTTATTTTTTTTAAAACTATTAAAATTAATGTTAATACTTACATTAAATACAAAAAACACAGCAGACTATCAGAAAATTCTGATATCTGCTGCAGTTCTTGATTTAGCAAAGGTTAATATATAAAACAAATATAGTTAGTTATTCAGGCTTCAGGTCCCAGATGTACAGCATCTTTCATTATATACTGTTTTAAATGAGCAAGATCAGCTAAATTAAGATCGCCATTGCCGTTAACATCTGCTGCTTTCTTCTGTGAACTATTGAATGTCATATCATTAAGAAGATAAAGTGATAAGAGTGTAAGATCTGTTATATCTACTTTGCCATTGCCGTCAAAATCTCCGTATATTATTTCACCTGATGGAATATCTGAACCTGAAACTGTATAAAGATCCTCAGGTAGCTCATCAAGTGTAATACAATAATCGCTCTGATACATTTCCTTTACAGTATCAGGATTATTAAAGTTTGTACTCATAAGATGATCGCCGTACCATGGGCAGAAATACAGCCAAGCTGACTTTTCACTCTGAAGATTATCAAGACTCGGAATCGTATCGTTTTCCATCATGGCTATCGGCTTTCCGTCTTCGCCATACCATTCTGCCAGTGAATAGAATGTACTTGCAATAGCACTTTCATTAGGATTTATAGAACCTGTTGTCCAGTTCTTTGCATTGTATTTGTCGTATCCTACAAGATCAATATATTCATCACCAGGATACCAATCTTTTGAGTTCTCATATGTATAACTGTTGAATTCCCAGATCAGATTATGCAGACCATATTTCTGTGTCAGAAGATCATAAAGGTATGCATAAAGCTTTTTGTATACCTCGGAGCCTTCCTTGCCCCACCAGAACCATGCTTTTTTACCGTCAGTACCACCGCCGCCTTCAGCTTCATGGAATGGTCTGAATAATAATGGTACACCCGCATCCTGAACTTTTTTAAGATTAGCTGCAAGATTATCTACAGCAAGCAGGAAATAATCATGCTCCACAGTTCCCTCTTCAAGAACATTTGCTGTAACAAAATCTGTTTTTTCAGAATACGTAGTCTTTTCAAATGCCATAGTTTGTCCCAGAGTATAATCATTCATTACAGCAGGAACATTGATATGCCAGCTTGCAGTAGCAATACCGCCTTTTTCTTTTGCCCATGAAATAATACGATTTGATGTGCCGGCATCCCATGCATACAGAGGACATGTCTCACCAAAATCGAATCCTCTTATTGCCGGATATTCTCCGGAAAGTTTGTAAATATATTCAAATTCGTCTTCTCTTGACGTTCCATAAAACTCCTGCTGACCTGATATTATATGACTGCCATATGTATCTACAAGATAACTCATAAGGCTTTTCGCACTTTCTGTTGCATCCGGGTCACTAAGAGTTTTATCTGCCTTTATCTCTGGAAGAACAGCTTTATCAACTGTAAGATAGTCAAAAATTATCCATCCCCAGCTTTTTTTCATGGTAACGGTATTTTCACCTTTATTGAGCTTTATATTTTTTACTTTAAGTTCGATAAATAAATCTGAAGGTGAAAAGCTTATCTGTGCCTGTGCTGTTCCGTTTACATAAAGATCCTGAACCTTTCCTCCTCTGTCCTCAGGAAGACAATATCCGATAGTAAGATCATATACATCAGTTGAATCTACAGTAACTGTAACTGAAATGTCACCTTCCTGTGAATCCACATAACCAGTACCTGAATATCCTTTAATCGTGTCTCCCAATGCACTCTTGTCGCCATAAGTTCCGTCTTCAAATTCAAACCTTGCTGCAGCCACCGCAACAATATCATTCTTATCAGAATGTGATGCTGGAAAAGCTCCGAATGTCGAACATGTAAATGTCAGCGCAGCTGCCATACTGCATATTCTTCTTGCCTTTTTTGAAATCACTAAAATTCCTCCTTAAATATTCATTACATTTAATTAAATTTAGTTAATTATTTATAGTATAATTATAGCACATTTAATTTGAAGTTTCAACTATATTTTTAGTAAAATGTTTAATTGTTTTTAAGATTATCCTGAATTATTCATCGTGGCATAAGAGAACTCTCAAAGGCCACATATTTACGTGT
>CALMUA010000071.1 GCA_937872775.1 uncultured Ruminococcus sp. | reverse complement strand
ATTATTGAATTTTATAATTCACCTGATTTATCAGTTGATAAGAAAGATTTTATATGCTATAATTTATCTATGTCAATTATTTATTTTTAATAAAACTGGAGGATGTCTGTATAATGAATTACAAAGAAAATTTTATCCGCTTTATGACTGAGTGCGGAGTTCTTACATTCGGAGATTTTACATTAAAAAGCGGAAGAAAGGCTCCGTATTTTGTAAACACCGGGAATTATAAAACCGGCAAGCAGCTTGCAAAGTTAGGTGAATTTTATGCAGAATGCATAAAGGAAAACAATATACAAGCTGCTACCTTATTCGGACCTGCATACAAGGGAATTCCCCTGGCAGTATCATGTAGCGTTGCACTGTTCAACAAATATGGAATAGATGTAAGCTACTGTTTTGACCGTAAAGAAGCAAAAGATCACGGTGAGGGCGGAGTAATTGTCGGCAAACAGCTTACAGACGGGGAAAAGGTTGTTATTATTGAAGATGTTATAACCGCCGGAACTGCAATAAGACAGGTTATTCCTGTTCTCAAACAGAATGCAGACGTAAACATTACTGCTATGGTTATTTCCGTAGACAGAATGGAAAAAGGAAAAGGTGAGCTTTCAGCCGTTGAAGAAGTAAAAAAAGAATTCAATATAGATGTATATCCTATAGTAACAATAAATGATATTATTGATGCAATCAGAAACGGTGTAATAGACGGCAGAGAATATCTTGACAAAATGCTGGAATACCGCAGCACATACGGAGTTTGATTATTAAAAAACATTATCGCCGGAAAATGAATTTTCATTTTCCGGCGATATTTTTATGAACCTGTTCCGTTATATGAAGTTGCGCCCTTCATCCATACCTTATAGCTTATGTAAAAGAAAATACAGCCTATTAACGGTGAAAGCCATGAAAGCAGCGGAACCTCGTCAGGTCTCAGAACAACAAGACCCGGATAATATGCTATAAAAGCAATAGGAATAATAAAAGTAAAAATAAATCTGAAAACAGGGCTGAATATTGAAATAGGATATTTTGCATAGTCTCTGAATCTGGATGACATAACCATAATGTATCCCGAATTTATTATCCGGAAGCATGTTGAAGCAGCCAGATTCATAATAGCTATCATAAACAGTGATGCTGTAATCAGAAAAATTACTGTTTTTAAAATGACCAGAGGAGTTGTATGAATTCCTATTCTGTTCCATGAATATATCAGTGTACCAATTCCAAAGGCAAGCTGACCCAGTCCTTTTATATCAAAAACCTCGGACATATAATAAAAGAAAAGATTTATAGGCCTGAAACAGTACTTTATAAAATCACCCGAATAAACATGCATTCTTAAATTCCAGTTATTGTCAAAAAGGCATTGTACAGGAGTAAGAGCGATCAGTGAAAATCCGTATAAAAACAACATTTCATTATAGGTCCATCCCATTATTGAAGGGAAATTCTTAAAAAGTATCCAGAATGAAATAAAACCTGATATATTGGTAAAGATCATTCCTATAGTGGATATTATAAAATCAGCACGATAACTCATTTTACTTTTTAAATCCTGAGATAATATTTTTCCATAGATTTTCAAATAAAATCCTATAGTCTTCTTTTTCATGTTAACCTCCATTGACTGTAATTACTTTGAGTGACTTTTTCCAGAACAGACTGCTTATAAGCATAGCTGCAGCTGCCCAGAAAACCTGTGTAAGCATCATTTTAAATACCTCTTCGACAGGCATTTCACTCTTTGTAAGAATTGTAAGAGGAACATTATAAATTGACTGAAACGGCAGATATAATACTATTGTTTTAAGAGGCTCAGGGAAAAATGCAATAGGAATAGTTGCACCTGAAAGGAGTAGAACTATTACCTCCTTCATAATATTTATACCCCATATTGATTCTGTATAAAGACATACCGTACCTATAAAAAAATCTATACTGAAGTTTATTATTATAGCAAATACAACAGAAATCAGGAAAAACAGAATATTTATACCTAAATGAATTGCTCCGTTGGTAAGAAAATAGACTGCAACAAATGTAGGAATAAATGTCATTATAAATGACATTACAACACTTCCGGAAAGTGACCAGAACATAAACGGCATATATTTCATAGGCTTTGAAATATCCAGAATTATTTTACCCGACTGAATATCACGCCCCATCTGCCACACAAGATACATTTCCATAAAACCGAAAAGTGATGTAGCAAGAACAAGATATATAAGTGTATCAGAAAATGTCATACCATTTACTGACTCTGTATCAACTGAAGCATATATTGCTTTCCAGAGATAGTATACAATAATAAGATAAATAAAGTTTCCTGCAATAATTACAAGTGAGCTTAAACGGAACTGCAGAGATTCAATAATTCCTGCACGTGTAAGAGTAAGATGTTTTTTTACATTCATTTCACACACCACCTTCATAAATCTTCTTTATTACATCCTCTGTTGATATCTCCTCAAGTTTCATATCTTTTATAGTATGTTTAGTCTGAATAAAATTAAGAGCATCCATCACTGCAAGCTTATCTTCGTTAACAAGAACATTTATCCATTCGTTATCAGTGGACACCGCAGGATTTTTATCTCCCGAAAATTCTTCTGACATCTCTTCTGAAAGCTTCTGTGAAATTTCTTTCAGCGTTTTTTCATCACGATCACAGATCTCATCAAGTCTTATTTTCAGAGTCCTGTAAGAACCGAAGAAATTCTTGAGATGATCTATATCATTATCATACAGCATTTTTCCCTTATCAATAATAACAACACGTCTGCAGAGTGCATCTACATCACCCATATCATGAGTTGTAAGAATAACTGTAGTATTCTTTTCACAATTAAGTGCCTGAATAAGAACCCTTATCTTGCTTTTCATTGACACATCCAGACCAATAGTCGGTTCATCGAGGAAAACTACTTTCGGATTGTGAAGAAATGCTGCAAGAATATCGCTTAATGTTCTCTGACCAAGTGACATCTGACGGACCGGCTTATGAAGAAGCGGCTCAATATCAACAAGGGATCTGTAAAATTCCATCATTTTATTGTAGTCAGAATCCTCTATCTGATAAATATCTTTAAGGATCTTAAATGATTCTATAAGAGGCAGTGACCACCACAGCTGAGAACGCTGACCGAATACAACACCTATTTCCTGGGCATTTTTTGTACGGTTCTTATATGGAACGTTACCGTTTACAAGTATTTTTCCGGATGTTGGTTCAAGCACACCAGTCATCATTTTTATTGTCGTTGATTTTCCGGCACCGTTCGGTCCCAGATAACCGACTATCTCACCACTGCCTATTTCTATGGATATGTCATTTACAGCCCTTACAATATTGTAATTTCTTGAAAACAGATCCTTTATGCTCCCCCTTAATCCTTCACGTCTGTTTAAAACCTTAAATTCTTTTGTTGCATTTTGTATTTCTATTATTTTATCCATTATTTTACCCCTTTTTCTTTTTTTATTATTTTAACATATAATATTAAATGTTGCAATAAAAATGTGATATCATCTTAATATTAAGCTGATATCACATTTTTTAATATGCAATTTTTTTTATATTTTCATCCTCACAAAATGTTGTAGAATTATATAAAAACAGTACCTGTGAATAATCACTCACATTTACATATTCTTTATAATCCTTTACATATCTCATATCGAGAACAGTAATCTGATTATAGTGCTGAGTAAGGAACGGAATAAATGAATTGCCGTATGAGTCCTTGAATATCAGTATTTTTTTGTCACTTTCAAGATTAGTCTTTATAACTACTTCAGGCTGATTGGTTCCTAGATATGTTGAGTATTTATCTTTTCCTTTGAGAAAATCCCTGAAGTATATATCATTATACTCCTTTTTCTCAATTCCATTGTCTACAGTACATGACACGACTGTATCACCGTCATTATATGAATAGATATCGATTGTATCAGACTGAATTTTATCATATAATGTTTTGGAGTAATATGTTCCTAAAAAATTGTTGCTCGCATGCTCAATATTATATTTACTGTATGCAATCGAAGTAAATCCCAGCTTCTGAATAGCAACGCTGTAAGCATAATAAGCACCGAGTGATGTCCAGTGGTGGTCTGTCCTGTAATAAATATAATCATCCTTCATTGCATACAGCAAATCATACACATCTACTGCTGACACTTTTGTATCAAGGTTTTTGTATATATAATTTATTATTTCACGCTGATTAATCTGCGGCGTATTTTCAGGAAGTGTTTCTGAGTATATTCCGGCAGATGTAGGAGACATCATAACAAATACAGGAACATTATTTGAATTTGCAAAATCATTTATTGCACTAATGGATTTGTCAATTACGGAATAATCAGGCTGGGTAATTTTCTCAAGCATGCGGCTGTCAGTTATATATACGTCATTGAGATTTGTTTTTCCAAGCATAAGCTCCATATTTATCTTTGATGATATCCATTTTATCCTTCCAGTAAAATGATCTGCCACATAGCTTTCCGACTGATTCATAAATGACTTATCAAACCAACTCTCAATGGAAAGTGACGGCTTTTCCTGAAGAGGCCTGTTTTCCGTTTCAGAAAATGATTTTTTCTTGGAAAAAGTTGTAATGAGTGGCAATATAATTATAATTATAAAGAATATTAGGGTTGATATTCTTTTTTGTTTATTTTTCATTTTCTCCTCCCTTAAAATCTGAAATACAGAAACGGATTATATGTTGCGTCAACAAGATAGCATGTACACATAAGAATAAGGATTATCTGTGTAATCACTATTGAATAGTAATAAGGATTTCTCATTTTCTTTACGTTTTCTAATTTGTGTGTGAATTTACTCCACATATCAGTTGATGCAAATATACAGAGTATAAATATTATTGCATATGATTTAATCTGATACAGAGAGTAACTATCACAAAAATCACGACCTGCAAACATTGCTTTCAAATAACTGATTGCTTCAGGCATTGTCGCAATATCAAAAAATACCCATCCGATGACAACGAGAATAAATGTATATGTAGTGCTTACAAATGGCGGCAGCTTTTCAAGAATTTTGCGGAACCCAAGACGCTCTATTATTATCAGTGCTCCGTAAAAAAGTCCCCAGAAGATGAAATTAATACTTGCACCATGCCACAATCCGGTCAGAAACCACACTATTACAAGATTTCTGTATGTCTTGTATTTTCCGTTTCTGTTTCCTCCCAAAGGTATATATACATATGATCTGAACCATGAACCAAGGGTGATATGCCATCTTCTCCAGAACTCCGATATACTCTTTGACTGATACGGATGATTAAAGTTACCAGGAAAATTAAATCCGAACATTTTACCTAAACCAACTGCCATATCAGAATATCCGGAAAAGTCAAAATAAATCTGAAACGTAAATGCAAGTATTCCAAGCCATGCTGTAACAACAGAGATTTGTGAATAATCCATGGCTTTTATTTCAGTCCAAAGCATTCCGATATTATTTGCAAGAAGAACTTTCTTTGATAATCCTTTTACAAAATATCCTACACCTTCTCCTACAATATCAGCATTGACCTTACGTGTATTTATTTCATTTTCTACATCCTCATATCTTACAATAGGGCCTGCTACAAGCTGTGGGAAAAGTGAAACATATGTAACGTAATTCAGGAAATTCTTCTGAACATTTACCTTTTTCAGATAAACATCAATTGTATATGACATACTCTGAAAAGTATAGAATGAAATTCCTATCGGTAAAGGAAGGTCAGGCTCAGTAAAATCTGTTTTCAGGCATGTATTGACTATGCGTATAAGGAATCCGCTGTATTTGAAAAAGAAAAGAAATCCCAGGTCTACAACCATAGAAAAAATAAGTGTCCTTTTTTGTCTTTTTTTGCTCTTGGTTTTTCCTATGATTATGCCTGCATAATAATCAACAAAAGAGGAGATTATCATTATAATAATATATACAGGTTCTCCCCATGCATAAAATATAAGACCTGAAACAAGCAAAATAAGATTTTTCAATTTGGGAGGTGAAATCATATAAGTGATCAATACAATAGGTAGAAAATAATACATGAATGTAAGACTCGAAAATACCATTTGTTCACACATTTTCCTTTCTTAATTTTTCCATCACATTTTCAAGTTCACTTCTTGAAATCATAGTATTAATAATTTCAAGCATTCCGGTAGTAGAAAGCTTTTCCGGAAGTTTTAACTTATGAAGAAGTTTTTTTCTGAGTGATGAGCTGTCGGGTGATCCGGTCAGACCAAGCTCATATATATCAGTCCGGGTTATTGGCTCTCTTTTTTCTGAAATATCAGAACTGCCACATATTACTCCTGCTTTTTTGAATGCCTCAATAATTATGTTTTTATTTATTCCCTCCACCCCAAGTTTACCTTCACATGATGGCTTTTCTTTTCTTTTTTCCTTACCGAAAATATCGGGAATATATACATTTGTTATCTTATCAGATGGAACTGAACCTTTAAGATATCCCCTTATTTTAAATCCCGCACTGTCTGAATCAGTCAGAATAATTATCCCCTTATTCCTTGCATAACAACGTATAAGCTCAAGCTTTTCCTTATCCTTGAATATACCATAACCATTTGTAGTGATTATTATACCGTCAATAATTGACGAAAGCTTTATCTTATCATATTTTCCTTCTACTATTATTGCCTGATCTATTTTAAGCAAGTCACCTGCCCCCATTTCTCTGCATAAGCATCTGAGCAATAGCCTTTTCTATTATAATTTTCTGGTCAAGCCTTGTCGATTTGCATTCAAGATCTGCCGTACATAATATATTCAGACATTTTCTAAGGTGCCCTGTTGATATTTTTCTTGCATCCCTGAAAGCATTTCTTACTACAAATTCTCTTCCTCTGTACAAAAAATCTGATATCACATCAGATTCCCTGAGTGAAGCATCTATTGCAGTTCTTGCTCTGTACAGGTCAATAAATGCTGAAGAAATTGCTGAGAGAATCACAACACCCTCTGTCCGCTCCTGTACAAGCTCATCAAGCATTCGAAAAGCAGCAGATGCATTGAATGATACAACAGCAGATGCAAGTGCAAAGGCATTTGTATCAAGTTGTACAGTTACCATTTTATCTATCATATCCCTTGTGATCTGTTCACCATTGGCATATGAACAGAGCTTATCCGTTTCATTATCAATAGCAAGAGTATTCCCAAGACACATCTGAGCTATGTATTCTGCGTCATCACGGCTTATTGATGAACCGTTTCCAAGAACCCTCTGATTAATATATTTATAAAGCTCTGTAGGTTTTCTGAGTTCCGCTTCAACAACAATTCCACATTTCTGCGAAGCATCTATTACTTTTTTGTTCTTTGCTCCCGGTACCTTTTTACCATTTTTTACATCAAACCCTGTTATAGTTATGAGTATAACTGTTTTTTCAGCTATATTTTCAAATATTTTTATAAGGCTTTTTAAATCATCCGCATTAAGATCATCGGCATTAAGATCATTTATCTCTATAAAATTGTAATCTGTAAACATAGGATACATTTCTGTAAGATCTGCAAACTTGCTTACATCAAATGCTTTTCCATCCAGTCTGTTGTAATCGGAAGAAGAAAACGAACTCCCCAGTACTTTTTTCTTTACGGACGCTGCAAGCCTCTCCACTGTTCCGGTATCTCTTCCGTATATATAATAAATATGCTTTATTTCTTTGTTTTTTATATCAGACTCAAAATCAGAAATCGTGACAACACCCACAAATATCACTCCGTTTCATTCCAGACTGTAAATATCAGCATTTCCTCTGCTGTCTGCTATGACTGCTGTATTTGTATCTGTATAAATATTTTCACACCCGCTGAATGTAATCTGGTCAACGCTGCACTTTATTTGTGATTTACCGTAAATAATCGTAAGGCTTCCGTCATTTTCAAAAACAACAGAATAATCATTATACTTATACTGAAGATTTTCTGTATATGTAAATTCCGGAATACATCCGCATACCTTCAGATTGTCATATATATATGTATTATACGGAACATATACATGCTTTATATTATTGAATGACAACTGCATATTGTATTCTGACATACTCTGATACTGATTTTTTATAAATGTAATTGAATTTATATCGTGTATTCCATAACGGTTAAGTATTTTTGATGTATACTCAGCACTCTTTCCTCCGCCAGTGAGATCTATTATATCCGAATTACCGTTATGTTCAATAATCACTGATGCTACTTTTTGCGTTCCGGTACGGTATACTGATATTATGTCTCTGTTAAGATATCTGTATACAAATGAGGATATACAAAGAACGACACATGATATAAGAATGGACATAGCAGTATAATTTCCTTTTTTGAATTTCAGTGATGTAAAAACTACAAATGCTGAAAGTAAGATTACTATTACCGGAAGATAACTGAAACCAAGCGGAATATGTGTAAAAGGAACTGACGAAACATATTCAGAAATTTTAAGAATAAAACGGCTTCCGAGTCCGCCTGCCATCAATGCCGGATATGCAATAATTTCAGTCCCTCCTGTAATTGCTACCGCAAATCCACAGAACAGAACAAATACACAGACAGGTATTACGAGTATATTTGAAAGAGGAGCAATAAGTGATGTCTCATCAAAATATGCAACAGATAACGGAAACACTGCAACAGAGACGCAAAGCATTATGGCAAGCTTTTTCTTAAGTCTTCGTAAAAAAGTGTCTTCCTCCATATCCTTTGTAACAAACGGTGCAAAAACACCTATTCCGAATGTTCCGGCAACTGACAATATAAACGATGAATTTTTTATAAGATAAGGTGCCGGCAGGGTAAGCACAAAAAAAGCAATACATAGTGAATTGAGGGTATCCGTCTGCCTGTTGAAAATGGCCGCACCATAAATAAGTGTAAGCATTATCGCTGCTCTTATCACTGATATTGACATTCCTGTAAAAATCACAAACAGTATAATACTTATCTCAATAAGAATAAATTTACAACACCCGGATATTCTGATTTTTTTTATCAGTGCCGCAATCACAGATGTAACAAGGACAAGATGCATCCCTGAAACAGCCATTGCATGCCCTATTCCGCATCTGTAAAGAGAAGTCTTTACATCGTTTCCAAGTCCGCTTTTATCACCAAAAAGCATAGCTGTAACAACAGCCCCATTTTCGTCCGGAAGAATACAGCTTATTTTATTATTGATTTTATCTCTGTAATCAAGTATTGTACGTCTTAACGAAAACCCATGATTTTCTTTTATTGTTATATCATTTGCTTTGTCTGTCTGCAGAAAAAATCCCGATGATTCGTAATAATCCTTCTGAGCAAACAGAAATGTGTTTTCAAATTGTGACATTACGCACGAAAATTCCAGTCTGTCCTGATAACTGCAGTCTAAAGTATCTCCATAATAAATTATATCAGCTTTAGTATGTGAATTTATTTTACCAGAAAGTTTATATAGTGACTTATCATTTGAATAATTTTTTATATCACTTACCGTACCGCTATAAAATACATCCTGTCCGTTATAATTTACAATGTTCCGGTATACGCGCGTATTGTACAGATTATAAATTTCAAAACCCGAAATAAAAACAACTGCACATATAATAAAATGAACTGCTTTCATTCTGAGGATATAACAGATAAAAACAAATGCCAGTATTATTCCAGAAATAATCAATATCTGCCCTTTGAAGTTAAAAAACGAAGCGAAAAACAATCCAAAAATATAAGATAGCCCTATATAAACCATTTTTCGCTTCATATATGTATAGTCCCTCTCACAAAAGTCTGGTAGTTTTACTTAAAAAACAAAGGAAGTTTTTCAAGAAAAATAATGTCGTCTCTGTCTGCAGCATCACCCTCAGCAAGAACAGCACATCTTCCGCATACATTTCCTCCTGCTTTTTCAATAAGCTGTTCCATTGCCACAACAGATTCTCCTGTACTTATTACATCGTCAACAATAAGTATTGATTTGCCTTTAAGCATATCAGCCTTTTCGTCTCCGAGATACAGAACCTGTTCTTTAGCAGTTGTAATTGACTTTACTGCTGCACAGACTGAATTGGTCATATAAAGTTTTATTGATTTTCTTGCAACAACATACGACTTTCCTGTCTGACGTGCCATTTCATATGCAAGAGGTATTCCCTTTGCCTCTGATGTAAGGATAACATCAAAGTCAGGTATTTTTTTTACAAGCTCCTCTGCGCATTTTACAGTAAGCTCCACATCTGAAAACATAATAAATGCCGCTATATCAATTTTATCATTGATAGGATATCTTTTAAGTTTTCTTGTAAGGCCCGCAACTTTTAAAGTATATGTCTCATTCATAATCACTTAATCTCCCTGCTCTGAACTCCAGCCAAGCTGTTTTCCTGAAATAACATGAAAATGAAGATGCTTTACAGTCTGACCTGCGTCATCACCGTTATTTGTTATTACTCTGAATCCATTATCCAGCTTCATTTCCTTCGCAAGCTTTGCTATAACTTCAAAAATATGACCTACAACAGATGAATTTTCAGCAGTCAAAGCTGCTGCACCGGAAATATGTTCTTTAGAAATTACAAGAAAATGCACGGGTGCTATTGGTGCTATATCGTAAAATGCGTAAACCAGGTCATCTTCATAAACTTTTTTACTTGGAATTTCTCCGGCTATAATTTTGCAGAACAAACAATCCATATTTTTCTTCCTTTCAATATTGCCGATTTACATTTGCTTTAATCAGTTTTTTCTATGATTATACCCATGTGTACAGATCTGTCCGAAAGCCATATCCGGCTCCTGAGAACCGGATTGCCTGCTTTCGGATTTACATAAATTTGTAATATTGTGTGTAAAGATGTACATGTCCGTAAAGAGACTGTATTTATTTAATAAATCCGCTTAATATATTTTTAAGATCTGCAAGTGCATCATCTGTCTTTGCAATATCACCGATACCTGCCATTGCACTGTCAGGACGTCCGCCGCCCTTGCCGCCTGTAAGACCTGAAATTTCCTTTACAATCTTTCCTGCATGTGCACCCTTTGCAACTGCACCCTTTGCACATGAAACGCAGAATACTCCTGCTCCGTCATTTGTTCCTGCAAGAACTGCTATCATATTGTCTGCCTTATCACGTATCTTGTCACCCATTGTTCTCAATACGTCATTCTTTACTCCGTCTACTCTTGCTGCAACAACCCTTACTCCGTTAAAATCTGTTGCATTGTCAACAAATGACTGTACCTTCATCATTGCATTTTCTTCACATGACTTCTGAAGTTCTTTTTCAAGCGACTTACACTCACTCATAACAGCTGTGCACTTGGAAACGAGTTCTGACGCATTAGGTGCTTTAAGAACAGCAGCAGCTTCGTTTATAATAGAAATGTTTTCATTGAGAAGCTGAAGTACTCCTGAACCTGTTACTGCTTCTATACGTCTTACGCCTGCAGCAACGGAGTTTTCAGATATAATTTTGAAAAGACCTATTTTTGATGTATTATCTGTATGTGTACCGCCGCAGAATTCTACTGAGAAATCTCCTACTCTTACTACTCTTACTACATCACCGTATTTTTCGCCGAACAGAGCCATAGCTCCGAGTTTTCTTGCTTCTTCTATAGGCATTTCCTGTGTAGTTACATCACATGATGAAAGAATTATTTCATTTACTCTGTTTTCTACAGCAGAAATCTCATCACTTGTAAGTGCACTGAAATGAGCAAAGTCAAAACGGCATCTTTCATTGTTTACAAGCTGTCCTGCCTGATGAACATGATCACCAAGTATTTCTCTTAATGCAGCCTGAAGAATATGAGCTGATGTATGATTTTTCATTGTTGCCTGACGCTGTACAGTATTGATTCCGGCAGTTATCTTATCACCCTTTTTAAGTGTTCCCCTGTCAACAGTACCTATATGGAGAAAATGCCCATTCTCTGTCTTTACAGTAGAATCAACAGTAAACACAGAATCACTTCCTGTTATTATACCGCTGTCTCCTGTCTGTCCACCGCTTTCAGCGTAAAACGGAGTCTGATCAAGTACAACAACTACACTGTCGCCTTCGTTTGCTGAATCTGTTTGCTCTGTTCCGTTGTATATAGCAAGTACAATGGCGTCGTTCTTACAGTCTTTATATCCTGTAAACTTAGTCTTTGGGGCATCTATCTTTATACTGTTGTCAGCCCATGATGAACTTGCCTTTGCCGTATGGTCAGCTCTTGCCTTTTCACGCTGCTCTGCAACGAGTACGTTAAATCTTTCAGTATCTATCTTAAGTCCCTTTTCCTCTGCAATCTCCATTGTAAGGTCTATCGGGAATCCGAATGTATCGCTAAGCTTGAATGCATCATCACCTGAGAGAACCCCATCTTTTGTTTCGCTGATAAATTTATTTAAAAGCTCAAGACCGTTATCAACTGTTTTTGAGAAGTTTTCTTCCTCAACCTGAATGATTTTCTTAATATACTCAGCCTTTTCACGAAGCTCAGGATATGCTGATTCATTTTCCTTTATAACAGTATCACAAACCTTGTAAAGGAATGGCTCATTTATTCCGATAAGTCTTCCATGACGTGCAGCACGGCGGAGAAGTCTTCTCAGAACATATCCCCTACCCTCGTTTGAAGGCATTACTCCGTCACCTACCATAAATGTTGTGCTTCTGATATGGTCAGTAATAACTCTTAATGATACATCTGTCTTATGATCCTTTTTGTACTCGACGCATGCAATCTGGCTTATATGATTCATAATATTCTGTACTGTATCAACTTCAAAAAGATTGTCAACACCCTGGATTACACAGGCAAGTCTTTCAAGTCCCATACCTGTATCTATATTAGGCTTTGCCATTCTTTCATAGTGGCCGTTTCCGTCACTGTCAAACTGTGAAAATACAAGATTCCATACTTCAACAAATCTGTCACATTCGCAGCCTACATGACAATCCGGTGAACCGCATCCCTTTTCATTGCCTCTGTCAAAATAGATTTCTGAGCAAGGACCACAAGGGCCTGAACCATGCTCCCAGAAGTTATCCTCTTTGCCCAGACGAACCATATGTGAAGGATCTACACCTATTTTCTTTGTCCATATATCAAATGCCTCATCGTCATCCTCGTATACAGAAATATACAGCTTATCAGCAGGCATTTCCAGAACCTTTGTGAAAAATTCCCATGCCCATTCGGTAGCTTCATTTTTGAAATAATCTCCGAATGAAAAGTTTCCGAGCATTTCAAAATACGTACCATGCCTTGCTGTCTTTCCTACTCGTTCGATATCAGGTGTTCTGATACATTTCTGACATGTGGTAACTCTTGTATTCGGCGGTACTGCCTGTCCAAGAAAGAATTTTTTAAGTGGTGCCATTCCTGAGTTTATAAGCAGCAAACTGTTGTCACCCTGAGGAATAAGCGGTGCACTTGCCATTCTGGTATGTAATTTTCCTTCAAAAAATGATAGGAATTCTTCCCTTAATTCATTTACTCCGCGCCATTTCATAAAGATAGCTCCTAACTAAATTAATATATTAAAAAACAGACTTTCTGTTGAAATCAAACATATCTATATTTTCCTTGACAAAAACATTCTGAAGTTCATCTACGCCGTGCTCACGCATATAATCACATTCTGCCTCTGAAATAGGTAAAGCATAGAGAAATGTTATTATGCTGTCATCAAAGTCTATTACTTTCAACGACTGCTTCCATATCGGAGGCGGAAGCATCAGAAATATATGCTTCATGTCTGAATTCGGATAATAGCCCTCAAGAACTCCTTTTAAAGTAGTTCCGTATCCATACTGGAGATTGTTTGTATATATTCCTATCCCTATAGTTGATAATACTTTTCCTATCATATCAGTTCCGCCATAGCTTGACATGATAATTTCAGCCCTGATATCCTTCTGGGTATTGCTATCCTTATAACCTGTTGTTCTGTTAACAAGTCCCAAAGTTGAAGCTGTAAGATAATTTCTTGACGGGCTTCCCTTTGCAAACATTATATCAAGCTTATTCGGTGCATCTTCCTTCTGATATGAAAATGCCTTCTGGTCTCCTCCGAGAACTTCCCTTAAAGCATCTACCATTTTTTCTTCGTATTTATTCAATTATATTATTCCTCCGATCATTAATTTTATGAATCTTATTCATTTTTAAAACACACAATATTATTATATCAAATCTACGGAGATTGTCAATGAAAAATAAAATATTAACTGATTTTTTACTGTATCACGTTACTATTTAACCTTATATCTTTTAACAGATAAACTAAACAAATATGTATCCGAAGGTGCAGGGTGACCAGAAAGCCCTGCAGAAAACTTACGCACTATTATAAACTTATAAAAAAACTAAAGGAAAATATATATGAAGAAAAAAATAGCCTTGATCATAAAAGAAATTCTCTATTTTGTAAACATGCTTAAAAACGATAATATAGGTGCTTTTGCAGCAAATTCTGCATATTTTTTTATTTTGTCATTTATACCTCTTATTATTCTGCTTATGTCATTGATTCAGTATACCAGTTTTACGCAGGATAGTATCGTAAACATTATGTCAACTTTATTTCCAGCTGTAATTCATCAGATTATATACAGCATAATAGAAGAGATTTACAGTAAATCTGCAGCCGTTGCGTCATTATCAGCGGTCTTTACACTGTGGTCGGCAGGAAAAGGCTTTATGGCATTGAAGAACGGACTACACGCAGCAGTTCATATAGGTAAAAAGCATAATTATTTCTTCCTGCGTATAATGGGTGCACTATATGCACTTGTGTTTGTTTTTGTTATTGTAACGGCACTTGTACTCGGTGTATTCGGAGGAAGTATTGAACAAATAGTGAAATTGAAAATTGGATTTATTAATAATATCAGTGGATTTATTTTTCATTTCCGAAAATTTATTATGCTTGTCATGTCCATTCTTCTGTTTACCGTATGCTACAGACTTATACCCGACTGGGAAAAATGCAGTATTATCAAAAACAAGAAAATCAGAATGATTGAACTTTTGCCGGGAGCAACGATAAGTGCAGTCGGATGGCATATCTATTCATCTGCTTTTTCACTTATATATATGAGATTTTCAAATAGATTTAATAATACTTACGGAAATCTTTCAGTTCTTATTGGTATTATGCTCTGGCTATACAGTTGCATGTATCTTATTCTTGCAGGACTTGAAATCAATATCTATCTCAGAAATCTGAAAGAGAGAATTTCAAAGCATGATTAAACTATCGGCCACAATGAAACTTGAAATAACAATGTTTCATTATGGCTTCTTTTTTAATAAAAAAGCATTTGTAAACTTAAAGTTGCACCCGGATTTTTAAAAAAATGCTTTTTTTATATTATTTTATGACTTGTATACCTCTGGTTTATTGTATCATTTAAAAAAATGTGATATGATTAAATAAAAAGGAAAACAAGCCGGAAGGAGAAATTATATATGTCATTTAACACAAAACTTCAGGAAATCCGAAAAAACAATAACCTGTCCCAGGAAAAGCTTGCTGAAATACTTAACGTTTCGAGACAGTCCGTTTCCAAATGGGAAAGAGGTCATGGCTATCCCGAAATAGACAAGCTCATATTTATAAGTGAACGTTTTAATGTGTCACTTGATGAACTTTTAAAGGACACTTATAAACCTCAGCGTAAACCCATCAGTCTGAAAAAAGAAAAAACCATAAAGGGAATTTATCCTTCAGCATTACCTGATGTTATTACATCACAGAATAATAGCCTGTCAGATTATAATAAAAATTTAAATAGTTCAAATATAAACATTGTTCCGCCGTCAGGAAAATGCAGTTTCAAAAGAAAAATTTCTAAAAAAAGAATCATTCTTTCCTGCATGCTGCCGTTTACAGTTATCATACCTATCGGCATGGCAGTCAGTATATCTGCAAATAACAGCAGCGAAAAATATTCGTATTATGAAAGTACATTTGACGATAATTATTCGTATGATTACTGCGATAGTATACACCGTCTTTATGATGAGGATACAAACACATATTATATTTTTGACGGTGATTCCGGCATTGTTGATTATCTTTATACTGAAGAAATTAATGAGTATGTTAAGCTTTATGACAGTGAATCAGACAGCTACAAATACTGCTACAGGAGATATGCTGAAGAGAATCCTGTATTCAAATATAATGATACCGGATATATAATTCCGGATTATATGCTTGCATCATCAATAGAAGCTGAAAATTCTGAAGATTATACACTTTTATATGACAAATCTGAAAAAGCATACTTTGTACCTGATTATCTTCTTGAGCAGAACACAACCGAAGAAGACGAACAAGCATATGAAAATGAGAATGCTGATGTATCAGATGTAAATATTGAGGATGAAATAATCAGTAATGATATGGATCCGATTGATTTACAGTAATTTATCTATATAAAAATAACGTATGTTTATAGCCCGCTTACAATAAAGAAGTAAATAGAAAATTGGCTGTCAGTTTTGCATCGAAAGGTAAATCTTCTGCTTTTGGTACAAATACATGATGTGGATATTGTATGGTTTTGTTTCTCATAGGAAATGACATAGGAAAAGCTGTTTTCTTATTTTTGAGAAAACAGCTTTTCCTAATTTAATTATGAGAGATTATGTGTTATGCTTGGATTGATATATTATAAATTATAATTGGAGGTTCTTATGGTACTACCGAAAAAACTAAAAAAAGGTGATAAAGTTGCAGTTGTAAGTTTGTCATGGGGCGGACTCGGCGATGAAAATCTCATCCATAAATATTATATCGCAAAGAAACGTCTTGAAAATGATTTCGGGCTTGAGGTTATTGCTATGCCCAATGCTTTAAAGGGTAGTACATTTGTTGACAAACACCCTGAACTTCGTGCAAAAGACCTTATGGACGCGTTTGAGGATAAAACCATATCGGCAATTTTCTGTGCTATTGGCGGAGATGATACCATAAGACTGTTGCCGTATATCGACTATGATATTATCCGGAACAATCCTAAAATATTTATGGGATATTCAGACACAACCGTAAATCATTTTATGATGTTTAAAGCAGGACTTGTGTCATTTTATGGTCCTACTGTTATGTGTGAATTCGGCGAGTATGTAAAAATGTTTGATTATACATCGGAAGCTGTTAAGTCTGTTTTGTTCGGTGACACAACCGGCTATGAAATAAAATCAAGTCCCGAATGGTCAGATGATTTTGTGGGATGGGATGAAAAAAATGTCAGCATAGAGAAAAAGCTTAAGTACGATAATCATGGATATGAAATTCTGCAAGGAAGTGGCAAGGCATCCGGACATCTTCTCGGCGGCTGCCTTGATGTATTTACTATGGTAATCGGAACAGATATTTTTCCAGATCCTGAGCAATGGAAAGGAGCTATTCTATTTATTGAAACGAGTGAGGAGCGCCCCTCGCCCGATTTCGTGAAATGGACACTCCGCAATTTTGCCGCACAGGGTATTTTAAAGGTGCTGAACGGTATAATCGTAGGAAAACCTCAGGGAAAACAGTATTATGAGGAATATAAGTCTGCGATTTTAAAGATAGTAGCGGAAGAAGAACATCTGACAGATCTGCCCATTATCTATAATGTCAATTTCGGGCACGCTATGCCGATAGGAGTTATTCCTTACGGCATAAAGGCAGAGCTTGACTGTGATAAAAAGAAAATTACTCTTTTGGAAAGTGCAACAGAAGAATAACATTCTGCAAGAAAAAGAGATATATTTATGAAAGTACAAGTCTACACATTAAAAATCACATATATAGTTATTGCTTTTCCATAACTAATATTACTTTTAATTTTCATTAATTTTATTTTTTATTCGCCCTTTATTTTACACGAAATAAATTTGACTTTTTAGCACTGATGTCGTACAATATAGAATATACTATTTATATGCAGAACTAAAAAGGGGAAATTATAATAATATGAGAAAAAATCATTTGTCTTTCGATCCGCTTACTATAGCTAACATCGTAATTGGCATAATTTTAATAATAAATCCTGAATTCTCTACAGCAGTTATTTGTGTTCTTCTCGGTATCGTCAGTCTTATCTGGGGGATTTTCAGCATTTATAAACACTACTTTGCCAAAAAATATGGTTACACGTCTAAATTTGACATATTTCAGGGGGTTGCAGGAATTGTACTGAGCTTTATATTTATATTCTGCTACAATGCACTTGCTTCATTTCTTCCTATACCTATAGGAATTGCAATTATTTTTCAGAGCATTTCAAAAATACGCATGGCAATATATCAGAAAAGATCAGGAGCGGGAAAATGGCCTCTTCCAATGTGCTTGAATATTTTGTCACTTATTCTTGGTACCTGCCTGATTATCAGCCCGTTTAAATCATTCCTGAATGTAATAAGACTTATTGGAATTGTTCTTCTGATTAACGGCTTCACAAGATTATTCACCGACTTTTTCTTTTCACGTGAAATGGATAAAATAAGCCATGACAATGATGATAATGCAATTGATATTACATTCAAAGATATATGATATTAAATTAAAAACCGCAATTTATGAATTCTTGCATTCATAAATTGCGGTTTTTTAATAGTTAAAATACAAATTTATATATCAATATAATTACGATAATATTTATAATAACACACATAGGCACAAATATAATAAATTTCTTATGCTTTGTCTTGTGTCTGAAAATCTGCATTCCCAGAAATGAACCTGTTCCGCCGAGGCAGAATGCCCACCCGAGAAGCGTACTTTCCTTTATACGCCATTTTGACTTCTGAGCTTTTTTCTTGTCAATATCCATAAGTGAAAATGAAATTATATTAATTATAACAACAAATACTGCAAATATTATTTTCTTGTCCATAAATATCAGATGTTGTTTTTCTGTATTGCAGATGTAAGTGTATTTTTCATAAGCATTGCAATAGTCATAGGTCCTACGCCACCAGGAACAGGTGTAATATATCCGGCCTTTTCTGATACTGACGCAAAATCAACATCGCCGCAAAGCTTGCCGTTTTCAAGTCTGTTCATACCTACATCAATAACTACAGCACCTTCCTTTACCATATCAGCTGTAACAAAATTTGCACGACCTATAGCTACAACAAGAATATCGGCATTCTGGCATATTTCCCTGAGATTTTTAGTCTTTGAATGACATATGGTAACTGTTCCGCTTCTATGTAGCAAAAGCATTGACATTGGCTTGCCGACGATATTGCTCCTGCCTATAATAACACATGATTTTCCTGCAATTTCAGTTCCGGTGCTGTCTATGAGCTCCATAACTCCGGCAGGTGTACACGGCAAAAATGCATATTCGCCTATCATTATCTTTCCGACATTTGACGGATGGAATGCATCTACATCCTTATCAGGTGAAATAGCATTTATAATTGCATTTTCATTAATCTGTTCAGGAAGCGGAAGCTGTACAAGAATTCCGTTTACCTTTTCATCCTTATTAAGAACATCAACCAGTTCAAGAAGCTCCTCCTGAGTTGTATCTTCAGGTAAAGCATACTCATATGAGTTGAATCCTACTTCTTCACATGCCTTTTTCTTTGCATTTACGTATACTCTTGATGCAGGATTATCTCCGACTATTACAACAGCCAGTCCTACCTTGATACCTTTTTTGCTGAGTTTTCCAGCCTGCTCTTTTACCTCGTTTTTTACCTTCTGAGAAACCTCTTTACCATTGATAAGATTTGCCATGTCAAAACACATCCTTTACTTATTTTTCTTTTCAGCCTTTTTTTTATTTGCCTGCTCTAATGCATCCTGTGATGCCTGGATAAGCTGCTTTGATTCTTCTGTATCCTTGTAAAATACATAATCATCGCCCATACGCTTTACTTTTGAACCAATAACTATAAGCAGTATAAATGCTGTCAATGCTGAAACAATTGCAAGAAGCTGTGAAACTCTTATATTTCCCAGCATAAGGCTGTCTGTTCTGAGACCTTCAATAAATCCTCTGCCTGCTCCATACCATAAAATATACATCAGGAACATCTGTCCGTCGTATTTTCTTTTCTTTGAAAGCAGAAAAATAATTGCAAATCCCAGCAGGCACCATATTGATTCATATAAAAAACACGGGTGAACAGCTTTGTCAGGACTCATATTGATAATATCAGCCGGAGACGACATTGAACTGTTATTCTCTATTATCCACTGCTGTATCTTTCCGCTTGTCATTCCCCATGGGAGGTCTGTGTTGTAGCCAAAAGCCTCATGATTAAAGAAATTTCCCCATCTTCCTATTCCCTGTCCTATAAGGAAGCCCATACCTGCTATATCAAACAGAGGTAGCATCTTTACTTTCCGCACTTTACAGATAATCGACCCAACAACAAGTGCTCCTATGATTCCGCCATAAATTGCAAGTCCTCCGTTTCGGGTTGATATTATGGATTTCCAGTCACCCTTGTATGAATCCCAGTTCATAAGAACATAATATGCTCTTGCACCTACCACACCGCCTATTACACCGCCTATTATTACATCAATTGCACGGTCCGGATCTATTCCATACTTCTTCATCTGTGAAAATCCGAAAATAATTGCAAGTATCATACCTAATGCAATTATTACACCGTACCACATGATTGACACGCCGAATATAGTAAAAGCTTCACTTTTAACTGTAAGCTTATCTATTCCGAGTCCCGGAAAGGCAATGTCATATTCGCCAAGATTTAATTCTGTCAAATCAAACACCTCATTTTTATTACATTTCAACTATAGAAATAGCTGCATTTTCAGGATTAAAACGCTCACATATACATTTCTGAACGTCATCATAAGTCATTTCAGTCAGTATTTTCATCGTATCAAATGGTGAAACATCGGAAAAATAACTGTTTATCATGGCTGAAGCAACTGACTCAGTACTATCAAGCTCTCTTATTGCTGAACCATATGTTGATTTTTTGATATTTTCATACATTATCCGATCAATTCCATGAATTTTAAGTCTGTCTATCTCATCATTTATACGCTTCATAACCTCACGTGGATTTTTTGATTCACCACCGAAAATAACAGTAAAATATCCGTTTCCGTTAAAAACCTCTGTTGAGAATGAAGTATTTATAAGCCCGTCCTCCATCATACTCTTATAAAGTACAGATGACGGATCAGCCATAACGTTCAGTGCCACACATGCTTCAAGCTCTGCTTTTAGACATGCATACCCTTTGCACGGCTTTGATTTGAAGCCTATATTAAAAATAGGGATTCCTACGGACATTTTGCAGACATTTTCTTTTGATACTATTGTATCAGGTTCATCCGGAAATTCAGTTTCAAGCTTTACATCATCGCATTTTTTAAGCCTTCTGTCAGCTATCTCCATTACTTCATCAACTTTTACATTACCTGCAACAACAAGAACCATGTTATGCAGATTATAAAATGTGTTATAGCATTTGTACAAAAGATCTGCATCTATTTTTGAAATGCTGTTTACTGTTCCCGCTATATCAATTTTTACCGGGTGACTATGATAAAGACATTTTAACATATTGTAAAACACCCTGAGATTAGGGTTATCGTTGCACATTTTTATTTCCTGTGCTATAATTCCCTGTTCTTTATCAACCGTTTCCTTTGTAAAATAAGGTGACTGTACAAAGCTTACCAGAATATCAAGGGATTCTTTATAATTTTCAGAACAGCTGAACAGATAGCATGTCTTATCAAATGAAGTATAGGCATTTGCTGACGCACCTGTTTTTGCATAAAGCTCAAATACATCACAATCCTCATTTTCAAAAAGTTTATGCTCCAGAAAATGTGCTATTCCCTCAGGTACAGATGTAAATTCCTTGTCAGAGCCTGTTTTGAACCTTGTATTTATTGAACCATACTTTGTTCCGAAAAGTGCATCTGTTGTTGAAAAGCCTTCCATTTCCCATACAAGTATATCAAGACCGCTCTCGTGTTTTATTAATGTGTATTCGTCACCTGTCAGTTCGTTTTTTATTATCTGCCTGTTATCCATGCTATTCCTCCTCATCGCTTACGGATTTTTCATTTCCTGCCATTACATAAACAGTATCAAGGCTGAATGAATTTGCAGCCTCAGTCAGCTGCTCACGTGTTACACTCATAATATCCTTTATTCCCTGCTCCGGAGAAATGATGTTTCCCTTATAGTATCCGGCAAAATACCAGCCTATCAGCGATGACGGTGAATCAGATACAGATTTTATGTTATTTATAAGTGCAAGCTTTGTATTTGTCAGCTCTTCTTCCGTAAAATCGCCCTTTTTTATCATATCAAGCTGATTTATTACTTCCTCAGTAAGTGTACCTACATTCTCATTTTCAACCCCACTGTCTGCAAGTATTGTTCCCTTGCTATACACATAAACACTGCTGCAGTAATAGCACAGGCTCAGTTTTTCTCTTACATTTGTAAATAGCTTTGAAACAGGAGTACCACCAAATAATCCGCTTAAAATAGTACATGCATTCATGTCATCACTGCTGCTCTTAAATGCAAGAACGACCTTTGACTGTTTTACGTCAATTTTTTCTTCTGTCCTGCAGACTTCTTCTTTTAACGGACTTATTGTCTGAAATCTTAAAGTCTGAGGCTTTCTCTCAAGTTTTGAAAATGCATTTGCAAAACGCTTACAGACTGTATTATTTTCTTCATGTGTAACATAATAAATTTCAACGACTGATGTATTTATAAGATCACAGTATGCATTATAAACATCCTCAGATGTTATTTTCTCTACTAATTCTAATGTTCCGTACTGTGAATAAGCACATGGCTCATCTTTGAAAATTGATTTCTGAGCCTGACTGATCGCATATCCTCTTTTATTGTTTATTTCAGCTTCAATAGTTTCCATAAGATCTCTTTTTTTAAGTGCAAACTCAGTTTTATCAAATTTTCCGTTTTCAACATTTGGCAAAAACAGACAGTCTTCAGCTATATCTATAAGCTGTTCTAGTATATCCTCATCCTTAAATGTAAACTTATTTCCTATGCAATCTGCAGAAAATGTGATTATCTGGCAGTCGCCACTTTTAGTTGTATCAGTAAAAAGTGATGAACCGTAAAGCTGATTAAGACGGTCAGACATTTCAGAATATGTTTTTAGCCTGCTGTTTGTCGATCCTATCAGCATAGCAACCATGGTATTGAGCGGAGCTTTATTTTCAGAAAGCTCTGTTATAAGCTTTATTTTCAGTACATTAGTTTTAAATTTTTTATCAGTTATTGTAGTGAATGACACCCCTTGAGCAATCTTTTCCTTTTTTATAGATACAGGCATATACACCATCCTTAGTCTTTATAATATTGCAGTATTCAGAATGGAGATTCATCACAGACACTGCTTGTTTTATTATATCACACATTTTATCAAATATCTAGTATTATATTAATTATAGTTTAAATAAGAAACTTGCCCCGTTTTTAACGTGACAACATGGCTTTAAGGAATGTCTGCACATTGGGATACATAATTTTATTTTTAGAATAGCGCATATTTCAAGTATTATATAGTCTACTTTTTATCACTAAATTTAAAATAAGCACAATTTACCTTATAAAAAATAATATATTTTTTACAATATGCTTGTAAAAGACTATGATTTGTGATATTATTTATATATTAGGGAGGAGGTGTCATTTTATGATAACATATGACGAAAGCAAGTGTGTAGGATGCAATTCATGTATACGTGCTTGTCCTGCAAACGAAGCGAATATTACTTATCTGAGACCTGATGGAAGAATTTCTATCAAAATAAACGACGAAAAGTGCATAAAGTGCGGAAATTGCATAAAGGTCTGCAATCATAATGCAAGATCCTACACAGATGATACACAACGATTCTTGGATGATTTAAAAAAAGGTGACGATATTATTATGATAGTTGCGCCTTCGATAAAAATCACCTTTGATGGCTATTGGAGAAATGTTCTTCTGTATCTCAGGCAGAAAGGCATAAAAAAAATATTTGACGTCAGTCTGGGGGCTGACATATGTACATGGGCTCATCTGAAATACATGGATGAGCATCAGGGATCAAAAATTATTTCTCAGCCATGTGCGGCTATTGTAAACTACATATCGAAATATAAACCGGAACTTATTAAAAATTTATCACCAGTACAAAGTCCTATGATGTGTACTGCAATTTATATCAGAGATTATCTGGGGTGCAAGGGTAAAATAGCAGCGTTTTCACCATGTATTGCCAAAAAAGATGAGTTTATACAGACAAAATATATTGAATATAATGTAACTTTTGATCATTTTAAGCAGATAATAGGCTCACACAATAATTCATTAAAAAGTCTTTCTCCTATTGCTACGGATAACAGCTATAGTTCATTTGAGTTTGACCATGTACAGGGTATCGTAGGTTCGATTTATCCTAAACCGGGAGGATTAAAAAGCAATCTTTTACTGCATAACAACAAATTAAGTATTATTAATTCAGAGGGTATAGACAAGGTTTATGTCGATATAAACAAATATTCAACAGAGAATAACGCTTTTAAACCTGACGTATTTGATGTACTTTCATGCAGCAAGGGCTGTAATAGTGGTCCTGCAGTTGGACAGGACTATAGTTCATTCCGTATAGAATCAATTATGAACGACGTTGAATTTTACATTGTCCATAAAGTTTTTAAAAAGGTCATGGGTAAGGACACTCAGTTCAAAGGCTTTGACAAAAAGCTGAAGCTCAAAGATTTTTTAAGGGAATATACAGCTGATTTGAAGACACATAATGAACCGACAGAAAATCAGATTCAGAATGTCTATAAGCATTTAGGAAAGTTTACTGAAACAGAACAGAACTTTAATTGTCATTTCTGTGGTTATAGAACATGTCGTGAAATGGCTACCGCCATATGTAACGAAGTAAGCGTTTACGATAACTGCTCTCAATATTCAAAGCATATGGCAGAAATAGGACATAATAAAATTCTTGATATCAACGCACAGATTGCAGATATCAATACAAAACTTGACAACGTCACTAATATTCTTCTTGGCAGTATTTCAAAAGTCAAAAATGATTCATCACAGATAGATGATCTCGGAGAAAAGAATTGTGATGAGATGAACAGTCTTGAGCAAAATCTGAGCAGCATTACAGAGCTTTGTAAAGATATAAGTACTGCTACTGATATTATAACAGTAAGCATTAAAAATTATGAGAAAATGACTGATGAGATACATGGAATTGCCAGTCAGACAAAGATACTCTCACTTAACGCTTCTGTTGAAGTTGCAAGATCTGGTCAGGCAGGCAAAGGCTTTGCTGTAGTTGCAAGTGAAGTAAGAAATCTTGCTGAACGTTCCACAAATACCGTAAGTGTTTCAGAAAAGTATAACAGCGAGGTAATGAAGAGTATCGAAAATGTTAACACGGTTGTTACAACAATAAAAGAAGCTCTCAAAAGTTTCCATGCTACAGCCGAAGGTCTCAGAGATAATATTGAAATGACGAAAAATTGCGGTATTGAAATAAATAAATCAATGCAGGATGTTTCAGAGGTTGCAGAAAATGTACAGGCACTTATTTCGCAGATGAACAACATTCTCGGTAAGTAAATACATAAATAACTTAGGCAATATGGAACCTGACACCTTAGAGGCGGATACATGTTGCCTAAGTTATTTATTTTGCTTTAAAATACTAAAACAGACCTTTTATCTTGATATCAAAAAAGTCATTGATAATTTTTGATATAAAAAAACTCTTAAAGTAAAAAACCATTGACAAATTATACGTATACATTATATAATTGAAATAGCATCATTTTAAAGCGCTAAAATTTATACATATGAAAGGAAATAAAAATAATGTCTGATATTCCATACAAAATTTATTTGTCCGAAAATGAAATGCCTACAAAATGGCATAACATTCGAGCTGAAATGAAAGAACTCCCTCCTCCGTTTATTAACCCTGCTACAGGAAAGCCATGTACAAAGGAAGATCTTATGCCTATATTCTGTGAAGAACTTATTGAGCAGGAGCTTAACGTCACAGACAAATATTTTGATATTCCTGAGGAAGTTCAACATTTTTACAGAATGTACAGACCATCTCCTCTTGTAAGAGCATATAATCTTGAAAGAGTTCTAGGAACACCTGCTAAAATTTATTACAAATTTGAAGGAACAAACACTTCAGGATCACATAAGCTTAATTCTGCCGCAGCTCAGGTATACTATGCAAAAAAACAGGGACTTAAAAATCTTACAACAGAAACAGGTGCCGGTCAATGGGGTACTGCGCTTTCAATGGCATGTGCATTTTACGGAATGAATCTTAAGGTATTTATGGTAAAGGTTTCAGCAGAGCAGAAGCCTCACCGCAGAGCTGTAATCGAAACATACGGCGGATCAGTAATTCCTTCTCCGTCAGATACTACAGTTATCGGAAGAAAAATTCTTGAGGAAAATCCAGGAACAGGCGGTTCTCTCGGATGTGCAATTTCTGAAGCAGTAGAAGCTTCAACACATATTCCTGACTGCCGTTATGTACTCGGAAGCGTACTCAATCATGTACTTGTCCATCAGACCATTATCGGACAGGAAACAAAAATTGCATGTCAGAAATATGACATTGTTCCTGATATAATTATCGGATGTGCGGGTGGTGGTTCTAATCTCGGTGGACTTATTTCTCCGTTCATGTCTGACAAGATAAGCGGAAATAGCAATATACATTTTATTGCAGTTGAACCGGCTTCATGCCCTTCACTGACAAGAGGAAAATATGCATATGACTTCGGTGATACAGGAAGAACCACACCACTTATCAAAATGTACACACTCGGAAGTGGATTCATCCCTTCAGCAAACCACGCAGGTGGTCTTCGTTATCACGGCATGTCATCAATTCTTTCAAAGCTTTATGATGACGGATACTTTGAAGCAAGATCAGTTGAACAGACAAAAGTTTTTGAAGCTGCAACAATATTTGCAAAAGCAGAAGGTACTCTCCCTGCTCCTGAATCTTCACATGCTATACGTGTTGCTATTGATGAAGCATTAAAGTGTAAAGAGACAGGAGAAGCAAAGACTATTCTGTTCGGTCTTACAGGAACCGGTTACTTTGATATGACTGCATACCAGGCTTATAACAACGGTACTATGACAGATTATATTCCTACTGACGAAGACCTGGAAAAAGGATTTGCCACACTTCCTAAAGTTGATTTTAAATAAAAAATCTTATTTATATACTAATAAAAAATTACTGCTG
>CALMUA010000070.1 GCA_937872775.1 uncultured Ruminococcus sp. | reverse complement strand
ATACGTAATTGTGTGGCTTAGAAGTGCTTTCTTATGCCACGATGAATAATTCAGGTTTAGGGATCTGTTGAAAAATAAATTTCAGCTTCTGGCGGTAATGATAGTTGTTATACTGGGTTCAATGCTGTTCATTGGTTTTTCATCAACAGCTGATATAGAAAAAGACTATATAGATAAATATTATAGTGAAAGCAATCTGCCTGATCTATGGTTATATTATCAATCAATATCCAAAGAAAAGGCAAATGAATTAAAGGAAATTGATGGTGTTAAAGATATTCTTACCAGATATGAAAACAGGTTTTGTGTTGATTCGTTTGAGTATCAGTCTGAATTAACACTAATGAGTTTAGATAAATCAAGCGATATAAGCAAGCCATACATAGTATCAGGAAAACTTCCGTCAGATAATCATGATATTGCTATAGACAAAGAATACGCCAAGGCAAACAATATTAAACTTGGTGATAAAATAGTTATTTCCTGTTACGGGTATGAAACTCAAGTAACAGTGACTGCAGAAGTTGAGAGTGTTGAATACCTTGTCAAGCTTCCGGATACACTTTCAGATATACCTAACCATAAAGCATACGGCATTGGATACATAAAAGAAGAACTGTATGAGGAAGAGTTCGGTATGAGCGATTCATATAATGAAGTACTTATTGATCTGATCAATAATGATGATGCAGATAAAATCGCACTGCAGGCAGAGGAAATGACAAAAGATGAAACTTTTCTGTATTCAGCCCCAAGAGAACTGAATTCCAGTTATACAATGTTTCAGTCACAGATAGAACAGAGTATTTCATTTGCAACTCTTTGCCCGGTTGTTTTCTTTGTTATTGCAGCTGTAATGATATTCATAACCCTGACCAATACAATAAGTCGTCAGAGAAAACAGATAGGAATAATGAAGTCACTTGGTTATAAAAATATAAATATACTGACTCACTATATTACAGGCCCTGCTATAATTTGTGTTGCCGGTTCTATAATAGGCGGATTGATAGGTAGTTATGCTGTTCCGTCATTTATGCTCAATGCTATAGGCGGTCAATATGATTTGCCTGATATCGGTATAGAAGTGTATCTGTCTAACATTCTCCCTTCAGCTGTTCTTATTCTTTTATGTGCTGTAGTATCTGTTGCTCTGGCATGTCACAAAATTATCAGGGAAAACACAGCTTCTATGATGCGTCCTGTTTCTCCAAAAGACGAACACAAGCTGCTTATTGAGAGATGCAATAAATTCTGGAATAAGCTGTCCACAAGTTCAAGAGTAGTTTTCAGAAATATTTTCAGCAATAAAACACGAACTATTCTTAATGCAATAGGTATTATAGGAAGTACGGCCGTAATTATTGTTGGTACAGGACTTGGTGATTCGGTCGATGATCTGCTCAGAATCCAGTACGAAGAAATATTGATCTGCGATGCAGAGGTCAGATTTAACAGTACAGTTACAAATGACAATGGTTCAGTATCTGCTGTAGATCTCAGTGACATAGATGTGCCCGAGGGTACAGAGGCACTGCCATACAGTGATATTCTCTGCCGTTTTGATTCGGATGACAATGTAACGTATGTAAATCTTATAGCATTCGAAGAACAGAATTATGATAAATATTATTCAGTTCAGGATGAAAACGGAAATTCTCTCATGACAAACGATGACGGAATTATTATATCTCAGAGACTTTGTAAAAAATACGGATATGAAAAAGGGGATACAGTAAAGTTTAAAACTATTGATCCGAACTTTGAGAGTAAAGATATTGAGGCGAAAATTACTGATATTTCGTATCAGTACCTTACTCAGCAGATATACTGTACCCCAGCATTTCTGGAAAAATGCGGAATAACGCCAAATCCGCTCAATATGCATTTGATCATTGATGAAAACAAAATATCATATGAAGAAACTGAAAACCATTTCCTTGATATGCCTGAAATTAATTCAGTAAAGAGTGTTGATAAAATTGCAACAGATATGATAGAGTATTGTTCAACTGCAATAAGAACAGTAGTAATTCTCGTTATTGCCGCATTTATTATTTCACTTGCGGTAGTATCATGTATTTCTTCCATCAATTACACAGAGAGAAAACGTAATCTCGCTACTATGAAGGTTATGGGATACAGCAACAGGAACATTTTCGGGTTATTTGTAAAAGAAAATATATTCATTACTATTATCGGGCTAATAGCAGGTATTCCGCTTGGACTGGTTTTACTTAATGTTATCCTCGAAGCTCATGAAACAACGACATGTGCTTATCCTCATCCTGACTGCACTTCAAATGTAATTATAGCTTTTGTTTTAGTAATTCTTTTCACACTTGTAGCAAACTATACAGTAAGAAAAAAAGTCAATAAACTTAATATGGTAGATAACTTAAAAAATATTGAATAAGGATGTTTCACAATGAATGAATCAGAGTACAGTATTGCAATAATAGGAATGGCAGCCAGATTTCCTTCTTCCGAAAATCTGAATGAGTTTTGGAAAAACCTTAAGGAAGCAAAAAACTGCATTACAAGAGATAATTCTGCTGATAAGCTGGGATATGTAGGTGCATACGGAAAACTAAATGACATAGGATGTTTTGATGCAGACTTCTTTAATATGACATCAGTTGAAGCCGTAGATTCTGATCCGGAACAGAGAATAATGATGGAACTGACTTATCACGCCCTGGAGAATGCAGGGTATGACAGTTCCCGATGCGAACGTAAAACAGGAATTTATACGAGCTTCTCAAACGGCGTTTATGTTTGGAATTATATTATGCAAAGCGGAAGTGACTGGTATGATAAATACGAGATATACAAAGCATATCTGTCAACAAGATGCGAAAAAATAGCATACAAGTTCGGTTTTGAAGGGCCGGCGATAATGTCAGAGTATGCTTGTGCATCTTCACTTAACACAATACATCAGGCGTGTCAGTCTCTTCTCAATTATGAGTGTGACATGGCTCTGGCAGGGGGAGTATCCGTAGACATGAAGCAGGAAGGGTATCCTGCTTCCCTTGCTACAACATCATCAAAAGGTTGCATGAGACCGTTTGATAAAAATGCAGACGGCCTTGTTCCGGGTTCTGGTGCCGGAATTGTTGTACTCAGAAGATATGAAGATGCGGTAAATGATCATGATAATATTATTGCTGTTATAAAAGGAACGTTTGTAAACAATGACGGTAATAAAAAAGCTGGATTTGCTGCACCAAGCGTATTCGGACAAACCGAGTGCCTCAGATCAGTTCTCAGTGTATCAGATGTTGAGTCTGATGATATCGATTATTATGAAACACATGGAACTGCAACAGAGTTAGGGGACAGCATTGAGCTGAGAGCAATTAAGAATGTAGTCGGTAACCGAAGTAACAATAATAAGCTGTATATCGGATCAGTAAAATCAAATATCGGACATACAAATATGGCTGCCGGAGTTGCCAATGTAATAAAAACTGCTCTGATCCTCAGAAACCGTACAATTGTTCCTACTGTCAACTTTGAACATCCATGCAGTGAACTTGAAGATACCGCCGGTCATGTTTGTGTTGCATCAGAAACAGTAAAGTTTAATAAAGATAAACAAATGCTGGCAGTCTGCAGCGCAATAGGAATGGGCGGAGCAAACGCAATGGCTGTTCTGGGTGAACCATATGAGAAAACGAGCCGTTCTAAAGAGGACAGATTATTGTCACATCTGCTGATATTCAGTGCAAAAACAAAGGAAGCCCTGTCTGAGATCGCAAAGGAAACACTGGAGTGCATAAAAGAAAACAGTATACGTGTCGATGATGCAGCATTTACACTGCAAAAAGGAAGAACAGATCATAAGTTCAGGGCTTATGAAATATTTGGCGAAGGCGCAGAAAACAAATTAAGAAGAATCCGTTGTTTTGATAATGAAAATAAAAAAAGAATAGTATTTGTATTATCAGGTGCAGGATCATTTGACAGAACGATATGAAAAGAACTTTATAAGTCTTTTCATATTTTCAGAAAATATATGGATACCTGTTTTGATTGCTGTGAACAAAACGGCATAAAGGGAATAAAAGAAGATTTTCTTAATTTTGACGTGTCAGCTGAAGTGATAATGGATAATATCCGCGGCATACAGATCCTGTTTGCACTTGGTTACTCACTTGCAAAAACATATATGGAACTGGGAATAACTCCTGATGCAGTAATTGGCCACAGCAACGGTGAATATATTGCGGCAGTTATCAGCGGGATTATCAAATTGTCTGATGCAGTATTTCTGTTAAAAAAGCGTGCAGAACTTATGGAGAAGCTTCCGGAAGGCGCAATAATAAATGTTGCTGCGCCGCTAGAAGACGTTGAAAAACTGTTGGTTGAAGGAGTAACTATTGGTGCTGTAAATGCTCCGGGTCGCATAATGGTAACCGGAAAGAAAGAAAATATCGATTTATTTGAAAATAAGCTGATCGAAAATGAATTGATGTACAGCCGCATGCATGTAAACAGGGCAAGCCACTGCGGTTTAATGAAAACGATTGCTGATGAGTATTACAGTATTCTCAGGACAATAAGTTTCAATAAGCCGTCTATAAAAATAGTATCATGTTGTGAAGCGGATCTTTCAGAAAATTCTGCAGATATGCAGACTCCAGAGTACTGGGTCAAGCAGATGTGTGAACCGGTTAATTTTTATGATTCAGTTATTAAAATTGACAATGAAGCAAAGAGTATATTTATAGAAATGAGTACCGGAGATACGCTTACATCAATGATAAGAAAGATGAAGCCTGTGGATGACGCGATCAGTGCATTTGCTTCATTTGATTCTCCTGCTGCTGTAAACTCAAGAGACGGATTTCTGGCGTCACTTGGTGATCTCTGGTGCAACGGGATCACTCCTGACTGGGAAAAGCTCTATGAAGAAAAACCGTATAAAGTATCGTTGGCAAATTATCCGTTTAAACGCACAAATTACTGGAAGTTCAATGCTGATCTGAATCTTGATACCGGTTTATCCGCTCGTGATCAGAACATTCTGATTTGTGACGGACTTTCTGAAGCCGAATTTTCAAAGACAAAGTACATAATACAGGAGAATGCAGGAAATATTGTTCTTGCAGAATCAGAAAATGAGCAGTACTTTACTAACGATGCAATAAGCAGCTTATTTACCCAAACGAAAGATTTTAAAAAGGCAGTAAAAGAAAAGTTCTTTAACTGCACAGATGTTACACTGCTCAGAGATGTTGAAGGTTTTGAAGAAGATTCAAACAGGCTTTGTGCAGCTTGTATAATGGATTACTTCAAGCTCAGCCCGCAGTTTGATCCAGATGATGTGTATACACTTGACAGTATTGTCAATATCATGGGAGCAGTAGAAAAGCATATACCATTTATCAGATATTTCATAAGCTTTCTTACTGATTATCAGTATATTTCAAATGAATTCGGACTCATCAGGTTTTTGCCTTCTGCAAAGAAACTGCCTGATAAAAACAAGCTTTTGGCGCAATACTCAGAAAAATATCCGATGCAGTGTGCTTACCTTGAATTCTGTGTGTATGCATCTGATCATTACTATGAGGTATTCCGAGGTGAAAAAGAGGGAAGCCCTGTAATATATCCTGAAGGTAAATTTGATCTTATATATAAATATGAGTCAAGAATGAAAAAATACAGCTATACTGATCAGTGTATACAGTCACTGGCAGAAGCAGTGTACCAGGCTGTCAGATCATCAGGTAGACGTATACGTATTCTTGAGGCAGGTGCAGGCTCAGGTGAAATGACAGATATAATTCTCAGCCGCCTTCAGGGACTTGATTTTGAATATTGGTTTACAGATATAAAGCCTTCACTGGTAAACGTGAGAAAGAATTCTGAAAATAAAGCTAACAGTTTTATGAGATATAAGACACTTGATATATCAAAATCAGCTGCAAGTCAGGGATTTACTGAAAATTCATTTGATGTAATTATTCTTTATGATGTAATTCAGGCAACACAGAATATACATAATACACTTGGCAATATTTCTTCGCTTCTTGCTGATAACGGAATGTTTTCATTTGTTCAGACTTGTGATGGAATTGAGCTGCTGAACATGATCTTCGGATATGCACCTGGATGGTGGAATTATTGCGGTGATCCTGACAGAAACAGAATTACTATGCCTCCTCAGAAATGGAGAGAATGTCTTGATACATACGGATTCAATAATGTATTTAGTTTTCCTGAGGATGGTACGTCGAATGCATACTTATTTATGATGCAGAAGAAATCAGATAATAAGACCAGAAAAAATTTTTGTTCAGAAGTAAAAAATGAACATTACTCTATGATAAAGAAACAGTATCCTGATCTTACAGCAGTATTTGTTGATCTGAATTCTGAGGATGATATTAAAGCAGCTGCGAAGAAATATGACTGTCAAATTATTATAAATAATGACCTGGACAGCGAAACTGCAGAGCTCAATAACGGCTCCAGAAGTACACTTGATGACAGTGTAATAAAAATCGTCAAAGATATTTTAGGCTGTGATGTAACCATAGATGACGATTTATATGAATTGGGAATGGACTCATTAATGGCAATGATGATCTCTTCGAAAATTCAGAAGGAACTGGGTTATAATATGCAGTTAAGTGACATGTATGATATATCATGCGTCAGAGAAATTTCAGATTTTCTGGGCAGTGCAGATAAAACTGAAATTTCCGGCACAAATGTTGATATATCCTGTGAACCGGAAAAATCACTGGATGATTTATTTGATGATCTTTAATAAAGAGGTTAAACTATGATAACAGATGTATTAAAAAATTCTCCATATATAAAAGATGCAATTATTGAAGGAAAAAAGGTATATTTTGTTTCTGACTCGGACGTATCATACGACATAATTATCAGAGATTTTTCAACAGAATATGAATTTATAAGGGTGCCGAATCTTTTCGGTGACAGCTTCAGAGATTATAAGTTTTCTTCATCAGTGTATCAGAAGCTGACTGAGAGTTTGAAAAAAAATGCTGTGCGTAATATTAAAATAGAGCAGGCTTTTACAAGTAAAGCAGAAGGCTTTGACAGGAGCAGAATTAAGAAAAAAATCACACAAAGTCATAAGAAAATAGAATCTGACAAACCTGCATTTATATATAACGGCGATATTGATTACAGTAAACTTACTTGTACTTCATTGTCAAAATTGATCGAAATGAGAAAAAACAGCAGTCAGACTATTCTGTATATAACTCAGAAAGAAGAGTATAAGCAAACTTATGGACAGTTATACTGCAGCGCTGTAAAAATAGCAGCTGCAATTCAAAAAAACGGAATAAAAAAACATGATAAACTCATCTTTCAATTCTCAGACAACAGAAATTTTATAGAATGCTTTTGGGCTTGTATGCTGATAGGGGCTGTAGTAGTGCCTGTCGGAGTTTTGGAGGATTATCATTCCAGTAATGTGAATGCGGACAAGCTTGCAAAAATATGTAATCTTTTCAGTGATGTGTATATTATTTCTGATGAAAGTCTGTTTTCGGATGTAAATGATTTCATCAGGAACTATAATCTGGATTGCGGTTCATTTTATGCGCAGCAGTTTATGCACTCAGAATCGGAATCATTTACTGCACAGCCGCTTGATTTTGAAGAGCCATGTATGTACTTCTTTACATCAGGAAGTACAGGAATGCCTAAAAGCGTAGGGCTGTCTCAGAAAAATGTATTTGCACGTACTGCCGGAGAAATCATGATGTATGGTTTCGATGAAAAAATATCTGATTTTAACTGGATGACTCTGACACATGCAGCAGGTCTGATCTGGTCTCATATACGAGATATCTATCTCGATGCTTTTCAGGCTCTTGCCGATACATCAGTTATTCTCTCTGATCCTTTGTCTCTTCTTAATTATTTCAGCAGGTTTTCAACTACAACATCATGGGCACCGAATTTTGCATATGCAATGCTTGCAAATGCTATTGATGATAATGTAGATTATGGGTGGGATCTGTCAGCTGCATCTAATATATATTCCGGTGGTGAGGCAAATGTCAGCAAGAGTATGCGTGCTTTTTTAAAAAAGACCAGAAGATATGGTTTTCCTGACAACGGACTCAGACCCGCTTTCGGAATGACAGAAACATCATCATGCATTACATATTATAATCAGTTTACATATGACAGTTTTTCGGATGATGATATGTATGTACCTATCGGAACTCCCGGAAGAGGTATTTATATAAGAATAGCTGACAGTGAAAATAACATTCTTAAAGAAGGTGAAACAGGTTATCTTCAAATAAAGGGAGATACTTTGTTAAGAGAGTATTACAACAACCCTGAGGCAAATGCAGCTTCTTTCACGTCTGACGGATACCTGATAACCGGCGACCTTGGTTATATTGAAGATAACAACGTAACTCTCACAGGTAGGGAAAAAGATATTATTATCATAAACGGTCTTAATTACTGTATTCAGGACATAGAAGATTGTGCAGACGTAATTGATGGTGTAGAAATGGGCTTTACCGCTGTAATATCTGTGATGCAGACGAGCGGTGAAAACATTCTGTTATTTTATGCGCCAAAGGATGAGCAGATATTTGAACCTGAAAATATCAATGAACTTAAGGCCCTGACCGCAAAGATAAAAAAAGAAATACAAAGAAAGTGTTTTCTGACTCTTAATCATATTATACCTATACGTCATAATGATTTCCCAAGGACAGAAATAGGAAAGAAACAAAGAAACCCGCTGAAAAAAGATTACATCGAAGGAAAATTTGAAGGAATTTTAAGGGAGATCAGCGAAAAAGTATCTGACTGTGTATTGCATAAGTGCATGAAAAAAACACCGATAAGCTGTCAGACCGGGATGCCTCAGAAAATACATGTATGTTCAGTCAGCCAGGCACAAACAGACAGTATTCTGTCTGAACTCTCATTAACTGAAAACTGTGAGCTGGGCGACAGTGATTGTGTTGTTGATCTGTCATTTTCTGATCCCGTAGAATTTTATGAGCCGGAATGCTCACAGGAAATGATAAAGAATTCATTTGAGTATATTTTAAAGACTCTTAAAAAGTATGCTAATGTAGCTAAACCTTTGAAAGTTGTATTTCCTGTATTGTACAACAGGGACAGATTTGATGTTATAAGCAATTCTATAAGTGCTGTATTGCGTACTCTCTCTCTTGAAAATGATAATTTCTCTTTTAAAATAATCCGTATGGACAACCTGCATCATAAAATGATCCGCAGTGAGCTGTGCTCATGTGATAAATATGAAGAAGTATACTACATTGATAATGTCAGGTACATTGAAGCCCTGCAGACATGCTCAGGGGTTTGTGAGCATTCAAATATAAGCGGAGAAATAGAAAACAAGCTTACTGTAGTATTGGGCGGAACAGGCGGAATAGGACAGCTTTTGTGCAGATA
Organism: uncultured Ruminococcus sp.; assembly: GCA_937872775.1. Lineage (GTDB taxonomy): Bacteria > Bacillota > Clostridia > Oscillospirales > Ruminococcaceae > HUN007. The sequence continues at coordinate 17,998 of CALMUA010000070.1, read as the reverse complement.
TATCAGTGAGACCTACAGCAATAGTATGATAGCTGTAATAGGCAGGCGTAGGATAAGCGAAGTAGCTGATATAATCGCCGGATCAGGTCATGATAATATGATCTACAGATCCGCAGATGTAACAGACAGCCAACAGCTCAGCAAGGCGTTTGAAGATGTTATTCAGCAGACAGGCAGGAAAATAGGCTGTATTTTCAATCTTACTGCAAAAAGTGTACCGAGAAACGAAGAGATGACAATTGATTACATTCTCAGTAATGACAGATCTGATATCTTCAGTGGCAGCGCAGCAGTAAAGCTGACAGGACTGATCAATGCTGAGCAGTTACGCAGGAAATATTCCTGTAAGATGTATGTTCTGGGTTCTGTGACTGCCGACTTCGGAATGGTAAAGATGTCAGCTTATGCAGCATCTAATCTGCTTGCAGAGAACTACTGTTATTATACAGATGATGAAGATCTCGTATATATAGGACTTAGCGGCTGGAACAATATCGGCATGAATCTTAAAAGATCATCGGGTGATATGAAAGAATTCCTTAATGATTTTAATACTGATAAAAACGGTTTTCTGCAGGGCTTTACAGCTGAAACAGGAATAAGATCAATCAATGATATTCTTATGACTCACACAGGAAACTGTCTTGCAGGCGTTGATAACAGCTTTACAGGACTTCAGTTCAGAATCGATGATAAAATAAACAATACAATAACGATAACTCTTGACGATAACAGTATGATCCAAACAGCAAAAAATATTATAGCATCAGATTTTGAACAGCTTAAACCATATGTTGTATATATGATCAATCCTATGTCCGGATTTTCAGATGTTTCTGGTTCCCGTCAGCTTGAAGAAAGAATCAATAAGATCTGGAGTAAAATTCTCAATACTGAAGATATAAATAATAATGATAATCTGTTTGATATCGGGGGAAATTCACTGACAGTATTTAAAATTGTAAATGAGATAAAGGAAAATCTTGCGGTAGAACTCAGACCAGTTGATATAATGACGTATTCAACTGTAAAAAGTTTGTCAGAATTTATATTAAGCAGATCAGGTGAAAAACGACCATCTCCGGCCGCTGATACCTCTGTCAGAAAAAGAACACTGAAAAGAGGGATAAGATGAATTTTATAGAAAAAATTTCGCAGCTGGATGAGGCTAAAAGAATCAAGCTTATTGAAAAAATAAGATCAGACGGGGATGCATACGGAATATATCCTCTTACAGAGAGTCAGATGATATTCTGGAAAAAGTTTGTGTTAAAACAGTCCACACTTCTTATAGGAAATCTGAGGTTCATTGTTGAAATGAGATCTGTGAGTTATGAAGATGTGGAAAAGGTAATTAACGGACTCAGAGATCTGCATGATGTTTGCAGATACAGATATGTTGAGATCGACGAAAATGTCTTTCAATATATAGACAACGAGAAAAAACCTTACATAGCACAATACAGTGCTGATCAGAAAAATCCGGAAGCTCTGTACAGATGGGAAACTGATTTTTTTGAAAAGCCTTTTGATCTGGCTGAAGATTTTCCGGTTTTATTCGCGATAGTCAGGATATCAGATGATGAGTTTCATCTTATGATAAAAATGCATCATATTATTGCAGATGGTTTTTCTGTAGGCGTTGTAAACAGAGATATTTACAGTATTCTCAGCGGTAATGCAGTTAAAAGCAGAATCCAGTTTGAAAATTATGTTCCGGTCATTAATAAGCTTGGAACCGCAGATACACAGTACTGGATAAAAGAGATCCGTGATACAGATAAACAGCTTGGTTTGACACTTGACTATGACAGATTTACAAGTGACAGAGATGATAAAGAAGATTACTGTTGTGTGGACCTTGATTCAGAGGATTTTAAAAAGATGAAATCCTTCATCAGAAATTCAAGACATAATTTCTTTAATATTACTTCATCTTTATTCAGCATTATCCTTCAGAAATGGGCGGCTAAAGACAAAATAATTATGGCCTCTACATTTTTCAACAGAAGTGATGAAAAGTCATTTGATATTATAGGTAATTTCTCGAGCTTTCTCCCTCTTGTATACCGCAGTAAAGGTGACATGACACTTGATGAATATATTCAGGCAAATACAGAAAAATTCAAGGAAGCTATGGAACACGGCAATATCGTCAGTCTGAATTTACAGGAAGCTTATCCGTTTGACTGCTGTCTGATGACTCTGCCTATGTATCAGGTTATATTTGCATATCACAGTAAAAATCTTTATTCAGGATTTAATGATGCTGCGCCGGATGTAAAATTAAAGTTAAGAGATTATAATTACAGCGCAGTACTTAAGCATTCAATCACGGATATTGTTGTCAGGATAGATGAGATGGATGATAAGTATTCGATACTGATCGGTTATAACAACAGGCTATTTGAAAAGAATACAATACAGAATATTGCTGATATATTTAAACAGCTTCTGAAAAATGCGGATAAACTTTGCAATCTCAGGCTCAATGATATTGTTCTGGCTGAAAACAGCAGGTCAATTCTCCCGGATATACTGACCGGCAGTATTCCCGAGGCATATGAAGAGTGTGATATTACACCTGATGACAGATTCTGTGTCAGATGTGCAGACAACACTATGCTTTGTATTCTTGATAGATCAGAGAATCCTTTGCCGGTAAACTTTGTGGGAGATATCTATGTCGGAGAAAACTCACAGTGGTTCAAAACAGGAAAAGCAGGGAAAATTGATTTTGAAGGCAGACTTCTTATTGACGATTGTAGGTCTGAACTGATATGCTCAGCAGATAAGAAAATCAATAAAAATAACCTGATCACACAATTAAAGACCAGGTATGAGGATATACAGGTCAGATGTGAGATGTTCAGTGACAGTATACTTGCTGTGGATTACGGCAACACTGATGCCTGCCTTACTGCAGAAGATATAGCAAATATGACAGGGGTCAAGCCGGATCTTGTATTCAGATCCATGAGAATAAATCAAAGCTCTCACAGAAGACACCTTAAAAATATAGCTGGTGCAGCTGCTGTGCTGAACAAAAATAACTTTTCTTATTATGTTTATCAGATACCGGATTCTGAAAACGTCATCATTTATATAGCGGGTGATGTTCGTCCGGATGAATCCCTGATAAAAAATATATATGATGATTTCCCGGATGACAAAATACGTTTTATATTTGATACAACAGGTACATTTGATATTCACTCATCAGATAATAGCAGTGAAACTTATGAATATCAGCAGCCCGGACTAACTGAGATGCAAAAAAAAATATCAGATATCTGGTCAGGAATATTAAGTAATAATGCTTTTGGAATATTTGATGATTTCTATGAAACAGGGACAGGTAAGATATATGACTTTATAAATGAGATCAATAAAACGTTCGGTATCGGTCTTGATATAATGACACTATTCAGATATCATAATATTTCTGAACTTGCCAGATTTATAGGAGAGTCTTGAAAATATGAATTTTATAGATAAGATTAAAGATATGAGTCCGGAAAAAAGATCAAAACTGGTTGATAAAATTTATTCAGAAGGAGATAAATACGGCATATATCCTTTGACGTACGACCAGTATCTGCTTTGGTGCGGATTTATCGCTGAAATTAACAAAGTACATTACACTAATCCGGGTATTATCGTAAATATGAAAAACATCCCGCACGACAAATGTCTGCAGATCATTGAGCAGTTGAGAAAGCTGCAGGATACGTTCAGATATAAATATACACAGATCAATGAATATGTTTTTCAGTATATTGATAATGACTCACCGTACAGCGTTATAGAGAAAGATATTTCGGGATATCAGGATAAAGAAGCATATATAAAAAAATACATAAAAGAGTTCTATACGCTTCCGATAGATATAAGTACTGATTTTCCTGTAATTTTTGAACTGATCAAAATATCTGAAAGTGAATACAGCATGCTGATATGTATGCACCATATAATAAGTGATTCACTTTCTGCAGGTGCTGTTTATAAGGATATTTGTTCAGTTATTGAAGGCAGAGCAGTCAAGAGCTGTTATCAGTTCGGCAGATATGCTCTTGAAAAAAACAGTCCTTCCGGAATTAAAACTGAAAATGACAATGCTCAATACTGGGTAAGCCAGATAAATGATGCAGCAAAATTTACGGATATTCCTACAGATTACAGCCGTTTATCTGATGGGTCTGAGACATCCAAAACTATTACGGGAGAAATAGCAGGTGATTGCTATAAGTATCTGAAAGAAAAAGCTCAGAAGGAAAGAGGCAGTCTTTATAATATTATTGTTTCTTTATTCAGCATAGTATTACAGGAATACTCTATGAAAAACAATGTCATTATAGGAACATCCTTTTTTAACAGAAATGATGAAAACCTCAGTCAGCTCGTAGGTGATTTTGCAACAGTTGTTCCATATGTTTTCCGTGGACAAAAGGAAATAACACTGAATGAGTATTTTCGTGAAAACATGAAAAATTTTAAATCTGCTATGGAGCATTGTGATGTTACTATTACAAATATACAGCAGGCTTACCCGTGGGACAGAACAAAAATATATTTTCCTCTTTATCAGATCATTTTTCTGTATGAAAGTCTTAATATTCTTGGCGGAAGCAAAAACAATGTAAATGGTGTTGAATTGGAATTGAGCAATCTTACAGATGAAGACAGACAAGATCAGTTTAAAATGGATATGTTTATTGAAGCTATTGATATGGGAACCAAATGTGTTATCAAAGCAAACTACAGTGAAAAGCTGTTCAAACGTGTCACCATCGAAAATCTGATGAAGGTATATATTGGATTTATAAATAATCTGAAAGTATATGAGGATCAGTTATTAACCAGACTAAGCATTGCGGATGAAAAACAGTTTGATGATATTTTACCTGAAAATTCTTACTCTTTTGATAATATCGAAAAAACAGATATAAGTGTTGATGAAAGGTTTGTAATTAAAATTACTGACTGCAGTATTTGTATTCTTAATGATAATCTGCTGCCGGTGCCTGTTAATTTTTACGGAAATATCTATAAACAATACGAAAATGAATGGTATTATACAGGCAAAACAGGTAAGATCAGTCCTGAAGGAAAGATACAGATAAATGAAGCAAAATCTGATGTGATAATGATAAAAAGTCAGAGGGTTGATCTGAGATATGCAAAAAAGATACTGAAAAAAAATTATGAAGGCCTTGATTTTAATTTCAGATATATATCAGAAGACAGGCTTGTTCTGAATTATTCCGGTGCAGCAGAAAAATTTCCTGATTACTGCTGTGTATATAAACTGTGTGGATTTATACCGACTCTTATTTATCATACCGAGCATTATGATAAAATGTATATAATCAGACATCAGAATAATATAATCAGGGCATTGGACATTATTGAGTCAAGTGGATTTTCAGCTCTGGCTTTACAACATGGTTATTTTGAAACAGATATAGTCATATGTGCAGATAAAAATGTAATAACAGAAAAGATGATTTGTGAAATTTACGATCAGACAAAGGACAACAGTATCATTTTAAAATACACCTCTGTAAGCTTTGACATTGTATTGAGAAATGAATACAGCGAATCTGATCTGCAGCGCCTTAGCAAAATAAAGCTGAATCCGGATATTGATGAGCTTGTGTATCTATGGAGCAGCGTTGTAGAGCATGATAAATTCGGTATATATGACGATTTTTTTGAAATCGGTGGAAATTCGATCAGAATAGTCAAATTATGTTCACAGATCAATCAATGCTTCGGCATAAATATTTCTATTGCTGATCTATATGCTAACAGTACAATTTTTGATCAGGCAGAATTTATCAGTAAAAACAAAGTGCTGCGTTGTCAGTAAAATCTATAAATAAAAATAAGGATGAATAATATGCATTCAGATATTATGGGCGAATTATACAATCAGTATTACAGTATGACTGATGAGAATAATGCTGCTGACTTTACACTTAATTCAATAGGCTGGAACAGTTCGTTTACGGGATCACCGTACTCCAGAGAGGAAATGAGTGAATGGAGGAACGATACAACTGATATTATATCTTCACTCAAACCGAAAAAAGTCCTTGAAATTGCCTGCGGAACAGGCATGATGATGTTTAATATTATTGATAATATTGATTATTATCTTGGCGTTGATGTTGCCGGGGAAGGCATCCGTTATATAAAAAGGCATCTTACAGAAAGTCAGAAGAATAAAACTGACTTTTATGTAATGTCAGGTGAAAATATTGATCGTATTGATCAGAATGAATTTGATATTGCTTTTATTAATTCTGCAACACAGTATATGGGGGAAGAAGAAGAGTTCACGGCCTGTCTTAAGAAAATGACCGACAAAGTAAAATACGGAGGAAAGATCTTTTTAGGGGATATGAAATCTGCTGCCCTCAGAGATATGTTTTACAAGACCGTCGAGCTATGGAAAGAAGATAAAAACACTATAAATGATCTTGAGCAGCGTATAAGCAAAAGGAAAAAACGTGATTTTGAATTTTATATAAGTACGGATTATCTCAACTCATTAAAAGATATTATCCCAAGAATTAAAAAAATTGAGATCCACCTGAAAAAAGGTGTTTACAAAACTGAAATGAATCTTTTCAGATTTGATGCAGTCCTCTTTCTTGATGAATGCAGTTTATATAACTTCAGCAGTATTGACTGTAAAAATAAAAGTATTAATGAGATCAAAGAAGTATTATCCGTATGCAAAAATAAGGAGCTTAAACTTACAGGCTTCAAGAACAGGCTGCTGACTGAAATTGCTTCAGATAAGCTCGGAGAAAAACGAACTCAGGATAACGTATATACAATAAATGAAATATGTTCAATCGCAGAGCGTTACGGTTATTCAACCATTGCTGGTTTGCATGACAAGGACTGTTCCGAATACTTTGATATAACAGCTATTAAAAATGGTCAATCATAAATAAATACTATTTCAATGGAGATGCATACTTTGAAAATTAATACGGCGTTTGTCAATTATGAAAAAAATATTACCCATAACGGATATAAACTTATCTGTATTCCATATGCAGGTTCCGGGGCCAGCGTTTATGCCGGCTGGCAAAAGGTTATGGGAAGTGATATAGAAATCCTGCCTGTCCAGCTGCCGGGAAGAGAAAACAGGATGACAGAGGAATGTCTTTTAAGCTGTAAAGAGGCTGCAAAGAAAATAGCATATGAGATCGGTCCTTACTTACAAAACGGTAATTTTTCTGTGTTCGGCCATAGTATGGGCGGTATAATAGCATTTGAAACTGTAAAATATCTTGAGAAAACCGGAAAAAATCCTGATGTCTGTTTTGTTTCTTCAACGAGTATTGAAGATATGTCTGGGATAGTAAGATCCTCTCAGCTGAATGATGAACAGTTTTTTGAGAGAGTATCAAAATACGGTGCAATTGATAAAAACAGTGAAATTTTAAAATTTCCTGAATTCAAGAGTATTTTTATGAAAATATTAAGAGCCGACTTTAATATTATAGAAACTTATAAATATGATGGTATAAAAATAAATTGCCCTGTTTGTGCTTCATGCGGGGACAGCGATCCGATGGAAACAATTGGGAGAATGGAATCCTGGCGAAACTATGTTAATTCCGAAGTGACATTTAATAAATACAGCGGGGATCACTTTTACATTGCACAGAATCTCAGTAAAATATGTACTATGATAAAAAAGATGATTTATGATACGAAAAAGAAAAGTGAGTGATACTGATGGAAGTTAATGAAAAAATCCTACAATGGAATAACACTGATCTCGATGTTGACTTCAGTAATAATATGGGAACTATGCTGCACAATTCCGCAGTCAGGTTTGCTGAATGTACAGCGACAGTTGATTTTAACGGCAGTATTACTTATGAACAGCTGGACAAATACTCCAATGCAGTGTGTAATATGCTTCTGGAAAACAAAAATAAAATCAATTATGGTTATGTTTGTATCCTTACTGATGAAGTAAAAGAACGACTTTGTTATTTGTCGGGTATTCTCAAAGCAGGTATGGCTTATGTACCATTAGATAAAAAAGCTCCTGTTTCAAGAAATAGAATGATATTAGAAAATATAAAAGGCAGTATTATTTTAACAGATGAAAATAATTATGATACTGCAAGGCAGATCGCAGATACGGACAGTACTCTGATATGTTCTTATAATATACAGGAGCTCGGGCAAATGAACTGTGAGTATACACCGGTAAAACACAGTATAAAAGATCCAGCGTACATTATTCATACATCCGGTTCAACCGGCAGACCCAAAGGCGTAAAAGTTTCTCAGAGAGCTATGATCAATATCTGTGCAGCAACACGTGAGATTTTTGATATAAGCTCATCTGACAGAACATGTATGCTTCAGAATGTTTCCTTTGATTACTCTATTCTTGATATGTTTCCGTTCATGCTTGGCGGTGCAGCTTTGTACTTTGTTCCTGAAGATATCAAGGCGGATGTAAACAGACTGAATCAGTTTATGATCGATAACGGTATTACTCTTCAGCCGATCACAACTGCTTTGTATAATATGTTATGTGAATTTGATAATCCCGTATTAAAAAAGGTATTTGTTGCAGGAGAGAAGATGATCAAATACTTACCCAAATCATACGAGATATATAATTTTTACGGGCCCACAGAATCAACAGTTTATATTACATATTATAAAGTTGAGAAGCAGGAAGAAAATATACCTATAGGCAGACCTGTAGCAAACTCAAAAATATTTATTATAAAATCAGATGGGACAGTTGCGGATATCGGACAAAAAGGTGAGATATGCATAACCGGTGCCAATCTTGCAGACGGCTATATAAATAATACTGAAGAGACCAGAAAAAGATTTGTTCCTTTTGTTCTTGATCCTGATGAGATCATGTACAGAACAGGTGACGTAGGCGAATGGAGAGAAGATGGTCAGATTGTCTGTTATGGACGAATTGACTTTCAGATAAAGCACAGAGGATACAGAATAGAACTTGACGAGATAAACTATCATATTCTGCAGAGCGGTCTGGTGACAGAAAGTATAGTTCTCTACAATGACAGAGCAGAAAATAAGTATATAGTATGCTTTTACTGTACGGCTGACAACAAGGATATAGACAGCAAAGTATTATCGGGGATCTGTGCTGATCTGCCCGAATATATGATCCCTGCAAAGTTTGTGAGAGCAGACAAGCTTCCCCTTAATAATCATGATAAAGTAGACCGCAGTGCCCTGCTTGACAGTCTTGCTGCAAGAAAGAATAATGATCTGAGCAGCTGCAGTGATGAAGAGGCTGTACTCAGAAATATTTGGAGTGAGTTACTGGATATCAACTCTGATTTTGATGAAAATCAGAGCTTCAGAAATCTTGGGGGACATTCTATTCTCAGCATGATAATGCTCAGAAAGCTGAAAGCAGAACTAGGTGTAAATATCAGTTTTGCAGAACATATCAGTGCAGAAACCCTGAGAGGGCATCTGGATCTTATAGACTCAAAAAAACACAGCATCCGCAGTACATTAAAGAATATATGGTGTGAAATGCTCGATCTCGATGAGGAATTTGATGACAGTGATTCGTTCAATTCTCTCGGAGGGCACTCAATTCTGAGCATGTTAATGCTTAAAAGGGTTTCGTCTGAGCTTGGTATAAATATTTCACTAACAGAATTTCTGAAGACTGACAGTTTCAGTAAGTTTGTAAAACTTGCAGAGGACAAAGAAAACAAAAACACAGCAATTGCAGATGATTATAAAGACTGCTATGAAAACAGATACGAACCATTCGGACTCAATGAGATGCAGCAGGCCTATTATATCGGAAGATTTGACGGCATTAAGCTTGGTTCTATTCCTACTCATCTGTACCTCGAGTTGGAGTGCAGAGAATTTGATATGGATAAGTTTGTACGTGTGATAAACAGGCTGTTCAGGCACCATGACGCTCTCAGGATACGTGTTGACAGTAATTCGACACAGCATATTCTTGAATATTATGAGATTACTGCACAAAACATACCTGTGATAGATCTGAGAAATAATGATGATGCCGGCAAGAGATTTTTACAATGCAGAGATGGGCTCAATAATATAAAAATTGACATGAGCAAGGATTCACTTGTTCACATCAGGGTCATTCTCAGAGATGATTGTCCTGCAACTGTACAGTTATATCTTGATGGTCTCGTTGCAGACGGATGGGGTCAGGAAATACTTATCAGAGACTTTGATATGCTGTATTCTGATGAAAATGCTGAGTTAATTCAATCGCCTCATTTATTCCGTGATTACGTATTATATACAGCTGATCATGAAAACAATCAGGACTATGAAAAAGCAAAGAGTTACTGGACAGACAAAATCAAAGCTCTTCCAGATGCTCCTGAACTTCCGCTGCTTAGATCTCCTGAAAGTGTTTTAAAACCAACTGTTCGCCATGTTAATGAAAGTGTCAGCGAGGATATATGGCACAAATTTGAGAATACATGTTCAAAAAAGGGTCTGACTACGTCAAATGTAATGCTGACTGTTCTTGGAAAAGTACTGGCCAGGTGGAGCAGAAAGAAAGATTTTGTTATTAATCTGCCTGTTTCAAATCGATTTTTTGATAAAATTAATTATGAAAACACCTTTGGTGTTTTCAGCGATTTTCTGCTTTTTGATATACACGATGAGAGATCAGAATCGTTGAGTGCGGCAGCACAAAAAAACCAGAAAAAGTTTTACGAGCTTACAGCCAACAGAGCTTTTTCCGGCATGGATGTTATTCACGAACTGACAAAAGTAAAAAGAAATATCGGAAATGCTGCTCCGGTAGTTTTCACAAGCCTTATTGACATACCTGAGTATACAGCAAACTATGTTTCGAAAAAGTATTTTCAGACGCATACAAGTCAGATATGGTTTGATGTGATAGTACTTAAATGTAACGGCGAGGTTCAGTTCAGCTGTGACTATGTTGCAGATATTCTGGACAAAACCACAATAAGTGCAATTATGGCGACTTTTGCGGGAGTTATCCGCAGTTTAAGTGTTGATGAGGATTCCTGGAATAAATGTAACATTGATATAATTACTGATATACCAGTGAGTATTGATTCAGCCGCAGGCAGAAAAACTCAGAGAGTTTATAAGCCGATTGTCAGTTTCCTTGAAGAAAGTGCGGTGAAATTTGCCGAAAATACTGCAGTTCGCACTTCAGAGCGTTCTTACAAATATTGTGAACTTTTTAATGATGTAAGAAAAACTGCAGCTGTATTTAAAAGCTATGGAATAAAAAAGGATACAACAGCTGCAATTTTAATGAATAAAAGATATGAACAGATCGTCAGTGTTCTTGCAGTACTTTACTGCGGTGCGGTATATCTTCCTATGGATACACAGAATTCTGATGAAAGAATATGCTATTGTCTGAAAGAAAGCGATGCATGCGCAGTAATAAGTGAAAGTGCTATGATTGAAAAATACAAGCAAATGAACAGCGTATGTACAGTGCTGAACGTTGATTCATGCAGCTGGAACGAATCAGATGAGAGCTATATTGATCCTGAACTATCTGAAAATGATCTTTACTGTATAATCTATACATCAGGTTCAACCGGTACGCCAAAGGGAGTAATGCTTGAACAGCGTGGATTGCTCAACTGCCTGGAATTCACAAATGAATTGATTGATATATCAGAAAATGACAGCATTATTTCACTCACCAACCTGTGCCATGATATGTCGATTTATGATATATTCGGGATGTTGCTTGCAGGTGCATCAATAGTGCTTCCTGATGCTGATAAAGTAAAGGAGCCTGTTCATTGGATCGATCTTGTTGAAAAACACCATGTAACACTATGGAATTCTGTTCCTGCTATTACAGAGATGGCTCTGGAAACGCTGGAATACACGGGCAGGGGCAATGTATCTTCTTTAAGAGCAATTATTATGGGTGGTGATGTCCTTCAGGTAAATATGCCTTCAAGATTAAGAAAATACTCACCATTCATAGATATTTACAATGTCGGAGGTCCTACTGAGGCAACTATCTGGTCTGTATATCACAAGGTTGAGAAGGAAGATGAGAGTCTTGTAAGAATTCCTCTTGGCAAGGCAATAGATAATGTAAACTATATGATTCTCAATGATAACCTTCAGCTGTGTCCGTATGATACTGCAGGAACAATTTACACTGAGGGTATTAATCTGAGTAAAGGTTATCTTAAATCTCCTGACAGAACCAAAGAAAAGTTTGTTATAAACCCATATACAGGAAATCTTATGTACAATACGGGCGATATCGGTAAATACCGTAAAAACGGTGATATTGATATTATAGGAAGATCGGATTTTCAGGTTAAGATAAACGGAAAACGTATCGAGCTTGGAGAAGTTGAGGCAGCTGTTGTGAGAAACACAAAAATCGATACCGCTGCAGCTGTCTATGACAAGGAAGATAAAAATATATATTTATACTATAAGGTAAACTCTCCGATCACTGTTGATGAAATAAAATCAGAACTTGAGAATATTCTTCCTGACTTTATGCTGCCGTCAGTATATATGGAAATAGAGCAAATGCCGCTGAGCCTTAACGGAAAAATTGACAGAGACAGTCTTCCGGGGATCATAAAAACTTCTCAGAGTATTTCAGATGAAATCCTGAATGACACAGAAAGAGAGATCCTTGACGTTTATAAAAAGGTTATTGATAATGAAAATGTCAGTGTAAATGATAACTTTTTCAATGCCGGTGGTGATTCAATCAAAGCGATCAGACTGCTGTACTGCCTGACTGAGAAGTTTGATGTTTCACTTCAGCTTACAGATATTTTCAAGTACACTTGTGTCAGAGGCCTTGCAGAATATATAAGCAATAATAACTTATGTTCAGATAAAATTACCCATACTCCTGTGTCAGACAAGATGGAGCTTTCAGTCGCTCAGAAGGGAATGTGGTTCCAGGTCAGAAGCGCAGATATCCAGAATTCTTCACATGTATTTATGCTTGCCTCAAGTGCAGTGATTTTAACTGAGGACTTTGATCTCAGAAGGTTTACAACAGCTGTGAATCTGCTGATCAAAGAAAATCCTGAGCTGACAACAGAAATATATGAGGTTGATCATGCGCCGTATCTGAGATACTCAGATGTGGGCGAATACATCCCGCAACACACCATAATCGAAAAAAGCAGTAAAGAAGTCAAAGAAATTCTGGAACAGAAAGCTATGAATGAGAAGTATAATCTCTCAGAATATCCTCTGTTTTCAATTTCTTCAGCCGATGCTGATGATGGAAATACAGTGATCACAGTGGGAATACATCATATTATTGCTGATGCATATTCTGTCAGCAAAATTTTTTCAAGGCTCGGATATTTTTACAGCATGCTTGCAGCAGATGCCAGTGTTCAGGTACATAAGCGTGATCTGAACTATAATGATTTTACGCAGTGGCAGTATAAGAAGCTTGAAGAGAATTATTATGATAATGATATTGCATACTGGCGTAAAAAACTTTCGGATGTTCCGGTTAATAAATTTTCTGACACTGATAAGAAATGGGGAGATTTTCAAGGAGCATTAATGCCTATAAATATTTCAAAAAGATCACTGACCGAATTACGAAACATATGTGCAGATAACAGCTGTTCTGTATTCGCAGGTCTGGTATCAGTAGTAAACATTATGATACATTATTATTTCTGCTCGGACCGTGCAGCAGTCGGAATCGCTTATTCGGGAAGAAGCAATGCACAGATCAGTGACATCATAGGAAGTTTTGCTGTCCCAAGCCTTGTAATTACAAAAATGAAGGACGACATGACTTTTGATGAATTGCTGAAGCTGACGGATAAAGAAATGAAGGATGCCATAGAGCATGCAAATCTTCCGATGAATGTAATTGTTTCTAAGTGCGGTGCCGATATGAGATATTCATCATTGCCTTATAATATTCTTGTAAACTGTCTTGATACGCAGACAGACGATGAAAATACTCTGTTTAAAGATTTCAGATATTCAAACATCGTAGTTCCGGCAGACTTGATTCTGACAGCTGAGCTGAGTAAGAGCAGTAACAGCCTGTATATGCTGTACAGGAAAAATATATTTCAATCAGAAGATATCACGGAATGGTGTTCAACTATTACTGATATTATACAGATTATACTTTCAGACAGGAATGTTTTACTTTGCATGATAAATGAAAAGCTTGATAATGAGTAGAACGGAGGAAAGTTTGAACGACAGGATATTCGGATTTTCGAAAGTGCCTGAAACAGAAAAGGCCCGCCTTTTCTGTTTCAGCTATGCAGGCGGCAGCGCATCTTTTTATTCTGACTGGAGCAGCTTCCTGCACAAAAATATCGGAGTGTATCCTTATGAGCTTGCAGGGCACGGCGGCAGAGCAGAAGAGAGTACTCTCCATACTGTAGAAAGTGCTTCAAAGGAAGCAGCAGATACTATAAAAGAATTCTCTGATAAGCCAATATTGCTGTATGGTCACAGTATGGGCGGAATAATTGCTTTTCAGACATCATTTGAACTTGCTGAAAAGTACGGGACGGCGGCAGCCGGGTTATTTATTTCAGCATCTGTACCGAATTATTCTCAAACCAGTAAGATGAACGGTATAAAAATGTCTGAACTGAATGATGAAGAATTCTGTGATAAACTGATAGAGTTTGAAGCAATTGATAAGCGCATATTCAGGGTCAAAAGCTTTAAAGAGATCTATCTTCCAGTCATCCGTTCTGATTTCTATATGACAGAAAACTTTATTCCGACAGACAATATAAAATTAGACAGTGATATGTTTATTTATGGCGGCAGCGGGGATAAAATAATCTCTGCACAGCTGCTTAATGAATGGAAAGTTCATACAAATAAGAAGATTCAGATAAATGTAATGAGCGGCGGCCATTTTTTTGTAAGACAGCATAAAGAACGGATATGCAGTGATATCAGTAATTTTGTTTTGAGAATGGAAGAGATATAAAATGGTTAAAAGAATAAACACTCTGTTTGATGTGGGGACACTTCCTGAACTGGGAACACTTCCTGAAAAAATGCATGCATGGACTATAAGAAATGAAACACTGGGTGAACCGATAAAGGCATTCCAACAGGAAATCGTACCTGTTCCGAAGCCTCAGAAGGGAGAAGTTATAGTTGCCAATATGTCTGCAGGCATAAATTATAATGGTGTATGGGCATCTACAGGAAAACCTAAAAATGTAGTTGCCGGAAATGGAAATTATGACGATTCTAAAGAAGAATTTCATATTTGCGGTTCTGAAGCATCAGGAATAATATATGATATTGGTGAAGAAGTTACTGATTTAAAAATAGGGGATCATGTAACCGTTGGTGCGTCACAGTATGATGAAAACTGTGAAATAATAAAATCCGGACAAGATCCGGTCCGAAGCCCTACTTTCAGAGTATGGGGGTATGAAGGCAACTGGGGAGCCTTTTCACAGTTTTGCAAGGTAAAATCAATTCAGTGTGCTCCGATTCCGGATGGTATGAACTGGCAGCAGGCATCAGTGTTTACTGCTGCCGGAGTTCCTGTATACCGTATGCTTACTCATTGGTATCCTAATAACGTTAAAAAAGGAGATGTTGTTCTGATATATGGTGGTACAGGCGGTGTAGGGAGTATGGCTATTCAGCTCAGTTCATACTTTGGTGCAATACCTGTAGCAGTAGTATCAAGTGACTCACGAGGTCAGATATGTATGGAGCTTGGAGCAAAAGGTTATATCAACAGGAAGAATTTTCACCACTGGGGAAGACTTGACGGTTATCTGGATGAAGACAATCAGAGAAAATGGACAATAGAAGCTATGAAATTCAAAAAAGCAATATGGAAAATAGTCGGTGAAAGAAAATCACCGGCCATAGTAATAGAACACCCGGGAATGGATACAATGCCTACATCACTTTTTGTATGCGATAATGAAGGAATGGTAGTTACCTGTGGTGCAACGTCATCCTATCTTGCTGATTTTGATCTAAGATACCTGTGGCTGAGCCAGAAGAGAATACAGGGCAGTCATTCAGCTACGCCAAAAGATTATGAAGGCTATATTAAAATTATTAAGGAAAGTGGGATAAAACCATATATTGGTGCAGCATTTAACTGGGATGAACTTCCTCTGGCTCATCAGCTTCTGTATGAAGGAAAAGGCACAGATGGAAGAATGGTATTAAATATTTGTAAATGATAAGGAGTATTAATTATGACATACACTGAAAAAATTATCGAAATAATAAAAAAAGAAATGGATTCAATTATAGATCCTGACATGGAAATAGCAACAGATATGGATCTTGCAGCTGATTTACATATTGATTCACTGGACATGGTACTTATTATAGACGATATTGAAGAAGAGTTTGGTATAAATATTAAAACAGCTGATATGGTTGGTATAAGAACGATCGATGACATTCAAGCCAAGATCAAAGAACTTCAAAAAAGTCATGAATAATAGGGAGGACATTATGCGCAGAGTTGTAATTACGGGCATGGCCCCTGTTTGTTCGTTAGGATCAGATCATGAAGAAGTCTTCAGAAACTTGTGCGAGAAAAAGCAGAATATATTAAAAATAGAAAAAAACACACCGATGAAGGAGACTCTTATAACCAATTATTTTGTACCTTATCCGGAATTTGATGATTCGAGATACGCTCAAAAACTTGCGCAGGTGAAAAAAAGAGGAGCAAAAAGTGCATATACAGCTGTATATGCAGCATTAAAAGCTCTCGAAGATGCAAGTATAGAAAAACCAGATGACGATACAATGGTTTTTATAGGTGTTGGTGCGCCGACAATGTATGAGATAAGCAAGCAGATATTAAAGTCTGAGCACCTGAATAAAATTGATGCTATGGGTGTCCTTATGGCAATGCAGAGCTCCATCGCAGCATGGATCTCAATAGTACTTGGAATACATGGCAAAAGTGCTGTATTGAGCATGGCCTGTGCATCCGGTACTGAGAGTGTTGGAATGGGATATGAAAACATTCTGAATGGAAAGTGTGATATGGCACTTTGCGGTGGAAGTGACTATCTGACTGATGATAATCTGACACTGCTGAAAGGATTTGAAAATCTGAAAGCAATATCAGATGACAAGGAAGGACTGTCTTTGCCTTTTTCAAAAGAAAGAAGCGGTTTTCTATTCAGCGAGGGTTCAGCAGCAGTTCTTGTTGTTGAAGAGCTTGAGCACGCTTTAAAGCGTGGTGCAGAAATTTACGCTGAAATAACAGGATTTGAAAGTTCATCAGATGGATACAGTGTTGTATCCATGCATGAGGATGGGAGAATAATCAAGCAAATGCTGAGAAAACTGATTGGCGACAAAAAAATAGATTATTATAATGCACATGCAACAGGAACACGATTAAATGATGAGGTTGAGGCAGGAGTTATACAGGAACTGTTTGGTGACAAAGAAACACAGCCTGCAATAAGTGCCACTAAAGCATTTATAGGACATACTCTTGGTGCGAGCGGTGCTATAGAGATAGCTGTTTGTGCGGATTCTATCAGGCATAGAAAAGTTCACGGAAATATATGTAAAGATGTTATGGATAATCTGAATTATGAATCACAGACAAGAGATATAGATGTTGACAGAGCTGTTTCTGCTTCATTCGGTTTCGGTGGTCATAATGCAGCTGTTATGATAGAAAGATATAAATAGTATTTACCTGATATTACATATTCTAATATAGATGAGAAGAGTATTCAGAACACGTTTACGGTTATTATCATCATATAAATAAAGAAAATGCCGCCAAAAACATGACGGCATCTTCTGAACAGATATTCAGGCTGATTGATTGCATTAACAAGAACTCAGGGGATATGGGATAAATATATTAAGTGGTTGTTAATTGGGTTGTGATTAAAATTAGATTATATTATATTATGATTAAATAAACAATAAATAGATTCGGATTTTT
>CALMUA010000069.1 GCA_937872775.1 uncultured Ruminococcus sp. | reverse complement strand
TTCCCTACACGACGCTCTTCCGATCTTTTTATTTAATAATATATCAGACACAACAGTTGCAGTGAAAATAATCAAAGTCATTCTGATATTTACCTTTCCGTTAAACAGATCTGTAAAAAATTCTCCGCATAATATTATGCAAATCGGCATAAGGGGTATAAGTGCTTTAGAGTCTATATACATTGTGCCGTTTAAGAGATACATTACAAATGGGAATACTACAAAAACTGCACATACAGCTGAGATAAGTTTTGACCCCTTGTTTTTTGAAGAAATTGATGAAATCATTGCGATAATTCCGATAGATGTTATTCCCATTGAATATGGGCTATATAGAATATTTTTTAAATCTATCGACGGAATAATAAGGTTAAGTATATTTACAACTGCTGAACTCTCTTCGCGCCCGTTAAGTAAAGTAAAAAAAGTAGGAATCCAGAACATTCCGGCTATGATACAACCGAGACCTATACATATAACATGTGGAAGTATAAGTTTTATAAGATATTTTAATCCGATTTTATTATATTTTTTAAATGAAATAAAAACTGAATACAGAATTACTGATAAAAGAGCACATATACTGAAATAAAAACTGCAAAGCAATATACAGCATGACGAAGCAATAAGTATTATACGGTTTCTGATATTATCAATACCATTAACAGCATGAAACGCAGAAAGCAAAAAAGGAAAATAATTGACGAACATTACATGTCGGTGACTATGAAAAATAACAGGTGCGGAGCACATAAGCATTACTGCTAAAAAAACAGCAATTTTACTGTCATAATGTTTTTTGGCCAGAAAATAAAACATTATCCCAGATACAATTACAGAAAGCAGGCTGATAAACTGTATATATTCCGCCATAGTTATCCACGGCATCAGATATGCCGGAAGATACAGCGGGTTCATTAATCCATAATACGCAAAATTGTATATATTCTGTCCTCCTCCAAGATGCATTGCAAAGTCAGGAAACAAGTCTCCTGTCTTATAAAATCTCGTCCTGAAATATTCCGGAATGGCAAAATGCTGACTCAGCCAATCAACTTCAGAGCCCCATATAGTGGCATTAGTTATTATCATTATCATAACTACAACTATAGTAAATACTGAAATTAATATAGCTATATTATAGAAATCCTCATTTTTTCGTTTAAATTGATCGTAAATGTATTCCATTGAGCATATCCTCCATTTTCTTGGCATTCTTCATGGTAGGCTTTCAGCCAGTTTTGTATACTGGCTTTGCATATGTGATATTCTTGTGACAGACTTTTTACTGTTCTGCCCTCCTCAAGATGCAGCTTGATTATTTGCATCCTGATGTCTTTATTGTATCTGTTCATTTATTTCTTCCTTTTAGTATGTTTTTGGAAGTTTAATCTTTACCGTTACAATTATTTTATACCACAACATTCTTTCGCATTTTTAATCAAATGTTGACTATTTTCATAATAACCACTTTTTTATGCTTGAATTTATGTGTTTTATATGTTATAATAACAATATACATAGTGATTTGTCATAAATACATTTAACTGTGGGGGGCATAAATTGATGAAACGACGAAAAAGGATAGGAATTATAATATCACATATTGATGATATTTATCAGCGTAAATTTATCCCCGGAGTTTTACAACATGCTTTAGAATTGGACTATGATTGTGTCATTTTCTCATACTCAATTAAAAACAGTATTGTGTCGGGAATGCTCAAGGGTGCCTCAAATATATTTAATCTGGTTAATTTTAAAAACATAGACGCAATTATAATAGTTCCTGATTCAATAAGAGATAAAACAGTATTAAATTCTTTTATTGAAATAGTACAAAATAATTTTAAAGGTCCTGTAGTATCAGCAGACATTACTATTCCATACTTTAAATCCATTCTTACAGACGATGCATCAATTATTGAGAAAATATGGTATTTAACAAAAATGTCATGATTCCTGATTTAGAAAATCAGCGTGATTATCCATCTGCATACTATTTTAACCCCGTTCACTTTGATGACCGATGCTTCGGATATGCTGTACTTAAATATGAAAACACAGCCTGTATTCCATCTGTTGATTATCGTGACTGGCTTTATTTTATCTGCAATTCATTTGAATGTATCAGACGTCAGCTTTACATACAGCTGATGTACATAAAGCTGGAGAAATCTGCGCTTACAGACGGACTGACAGGGCTTTATAATAGAAATGCCTTTAACATTCATGTTGAAGAAATCATGAAATCAATAAAAGACAAACCAACTCATTCTTTATTTATTATGGGTGATTTAAATTTTCTCAAAAAAATTAACGATCAGTTCGGACACCTTGCAGGAGATGAAGCCCTTTGTACTATAGGAGCAGCAATAAAAAATTCATGTACAACAAAAGAAAAATGTTATAGATTTGGAGGAGATGAATTTATCATTATTGGCATTGCGGAATACACTCAGGAACAAATTGATAATATATCAGAAAGTATTAATGAATATCTTGATAACTATAATACAATCTCAAATAATCCGTTTAAAGTAACCGTAAGTCTGGGCGCAGTATATACAGAAATTAATTCATTTTCAAAAATTGATGATATAATCAGAACTGCTGATCAGATCATGTACGAAAACAAACACAAAACTAATTGTGTTCTGTGTTTGTTTTGGAATAATTTTCATAATGTATTAAAAACTTTCATTTCTAGTATATCATAATTCTTATTAATTTACAATAAATTTTTCGTCATATTGATCAATAATTTAATAAAATATTTTACTCAGACGTCCTGATATTTTTTCTAAACATTAATAAATTCATAATATATCCAAAGTAACAATGCTTTTTGTGATTAACTTATTTTATATACATCATCGCCAATCTTATTTTCTATTATCAGGAAATTTTTCTTGCATAATGCACAGATCAATCTTGAAAAATCTCAGAAATAATGCTATGATAAAATATACAAAATAAATTATACAGGAGAATATTTATGGATCATGGCAAATTACTTGAATATTGCATGAAAAAGAATGGAGCATATATTGATTACCCATTCGGTCCTGACTGTACTGTCGTAAAAGTAAAGGGGAAAATTTTTGCGCAGTTTTTTATTAAAAACAGCAACTCTATGATAACTCTTAATTGTGAACGTATGACTGGTGAATTTTATCGCAGTATATACAGCAATGATATAACGAGAGGATATCACTGTCCGCCTGTACAGCAGCCTTATTTTAACACGATTAATCTCAGTGGCAGTGTTCCTGATAGCGAGCTTACAGCAATGATAGACCATTCATATTCATTCGTTGTATCAAAACTTACAAAAAAGTTACGTGCAGAGCTTGAAAGTGAATGTTTTTCTAAATACATAATAAGAGAAATGTTACCTTCTGACTGGGCAAGAGTAAGCCAGATATATTCAGATGCACTCAAAGAAGGAAAATCAACATTTCAGACAGTATGCCCTGAATATTCAGAATGGGATAATTCACATATTAAAGAATGCAGATATGTTGCTGAACTTGAGGAAAACGTAATAGGATGGTGCGCAATAAGTAAAACTTCATCA
Source organism: uncultured Ruminococcus sp. (assembly GCA_937872775.1). Classification (GTDB taxonomy): domain Bacteria; phylum Bacillota; class Clostridia; order Oscillospirales; family Ruminococcaceae; genus HUN007. The sequence goes on along the minus strand of CALMUA010000069.1, from coordinate 11,238 downwards.
CGTGAAGCTTACAGAGGTGTTGTTGAAGAAAGTATATATATTGATTATAATTATCATCATATAGGCGCAGGTACTGCCCTGCTTAAAACATTATGCAAAAATACAGAACAAAAAGGGTACTGGTGTGTATGTACTTCAATATTTTCAATTAACACTGCAAGCATAAAGCTTCATGAGAAGGTTGGTTTCAGAAAAATAGGATATCGTGAAAAAATTGCAAAAGATAAATTCGGACAATGGCAGGATACAATAATGTTTGAACGAAGAAACAGTATAGGAATTAATAAATAAAAAATGCAGCATATGCAATTATGGAAAAACTGTGATTGCATATGCTGCATCTATTTTTGATTTTTGGAGGTTTCAAATATGGGTTTGACTGTTTTAACGTTACAATATGCAATTTGCATTAAAATAGGAGATTGTTCCTCTGCTTGAATACGAATAAGTATGATGTCACCCTCATTAATTTTCATTTTGTTTGCTAAGGAAGTTATTGGTGTTTTTAATCTGAACAAGCCACATAAATAACCTTTATTATATCCTCTGCTTTTTATTACGAATTTTATTTCTGTACATATTTTCGTCCGCTATATCAATAATTTCTTGAATATTATCCAAACCTGAAAACGGCTTCATTAAAATCTCTCTTTTTTCGTATTATTGACGCCTCAATACACTGTATTGTATGTGATATATCACTCTGACATCCACAACTCATTCCAGTAAATAAATTATTTTTATCAAATTTTTCAATGCTCTTAACTGGCTTATCAGGTTCAATTATCCGCCTTATACGATTGATTGCCTCCTGAGCCATGCCGCTTATATCAGGTAAAAATGAGGTAATTGTTATTCTGTTAAGTGCTGCATCCTGAGAGGCATCATATCCTGTAATAAGGATCTGGTCAGGAATTTTAATTCCGGATTCAGTAAGTGCCCTCTGCAGTCCTATTGCCATCTGGTCATTAGCACATATAACTGCTTCAGGCATAGGAATTTCTTCTGAGATAATTCTTTGAGCAAGTGAACCGCCACTTGTATACCAGAAATCCCCATAAAAAATATGATCTTCCGGCACTTCTATACCTTCACTTTTCATTTTCTCAATAAATCCTGCTATTCTTATTTCAGAAATATTAAATTTTTCTGGACCCGAAAGAAAATATATATTTCTTCGTTTATGAAAATCAAGTACATGTGATGTAATCTGAAAAAATGCACTTTTATCATCAACGCAGACCAGATCGTAATCACCCATTGGTACATCAAGAGTAATAACTGGCTTTTTACATTTTTCCTCAAGTAATTTTTGTATCCAGTTAAAAAAAATTTTATCTTCTTTTCTTATGAGTGGTTCAGAAGCAACAACAACCCCATCTAATAGATCAAAGTTTATAAGATTCAATATATTGAATTCACCTGAAGTATATACAGTATCGTAGTGAGAAACATCAACAAGCGGAGAAAATACAGCAAGATTATAATCATATTTTTCGCATTGTCTCATAAGTCCATCTATTATGTTATTCTGATAATCACTTTCAGGATCGTTTATTATACAACCTATAAGTTTTCGTTTCATATTATGTCACCTCATCTCATATCATCAATTTTTTTAATCATTATACCATATTATTTTTAAAAAATCAACAATTCTTTATGCATATTATAAAAAAAGTAACATAATGAATTTAAACTATATCGCAATTAGTATTCAAAAAATAAAAAGCAACTCAAATTTTTATTTTTTATAAGTAATAGCGGAATATTTAAAATTGCCTTTGTAATAGTATCTGAATGATAAAATATTAATAATAAGTGCTGCAATCCACGCTGAAATTTCCGCATACGCCGTTGCACTGAAGCCAATTCTTGAAACAAATATTACAATTATAGAAATTCTCATCACCATCTCTGCTATCCCGGAGACCATAGGAACTACAGGATGTCCCATTCCCTGACATCCGCTTCGAAAAATAAAAAGAAAATCTACTACGAAAATCATAATTCCACACTTTCGCAAGTACATAACCGCAAGAGAAATCTGCTCATCTCCATTGAGCATAAATCCTGCAAGAGTCCTTGGGAAAAAACACATTGCTGATCCAAGTATAATATACGATATAAGGGAAATTCCGAGGCACACATAAAGTCCTTGTTTTATTCTTAAATACTTTCCTGCACCGTAATTCTGACTTGTAAATGATGACATTGTATTTCCGGCAGTACATGACGGCTGAATAAAAAGATTAATATATTTGCTGCATGCTGAATATGCGGACATATAGACAATTCCAAGACCATTTACAAAATACTGAATTACCATACATCCGACTGCTGTAATAGAATTCATTATAGCCATCGGGATTCCATTTTTAAGTAGTTGGAGATAAACAGATTGATCTGCTCTGAAATCCATTACATGTAACTTTATTATATCAATTTTTCTTATTTTAGCAAAACATATAAAAGCTGATATTATCTGAGCAAATACCGTTGCAGCTGCTGCGCCTTCAACTCCTGTTTTAACTATATAAATCAATACATAGTCAAGGACGATATTTATTACTGTAGATATTATTATTGCAATAAACGGAGTTTTACTGTCTCCGAGAGCCCTCAGAATACTTGAACACAAATTATATGCAATTGTTGCTGCAAGTCCTCCAAATATGACATATCCATACCGCAGACTTTCATCAATTATGATTTCAGAAGTCCTGAGCATTAAAAGCGTATCCCGCAGAAAAATTATACTTAATACTGTAAGCAATATTGAAAAAACACCTGAAATAATGATAGATGAAGCTATAGTTTTTCTTAGAGTATCATATTTTTGTGCACCATAGCTATATGCAGCAGAAATTGAAAAACCGTTTGTCATTCCCGTTGAAAAACCTATTATGAGGAACATGAGAGATGACATATTGCCTACTGCGGCAAGTGAATTATCGCCAAGTCCTTTCCCCACAATTGCAGTATCTGCTACTGTGTATATCTGTTGAAGCATATTTGTAAAAAACATAGGAAAGAAAAACTTCAGAATAAGTCTGGATACCTTTCCCTCTGTAAGATTATGCGTCTGAGCCATTTCTCAGCCTCCCTATTAAAAAATCATAACAATATGAATATAAGAACTTATTGTAAAACAATATACAGTTTAACTGACCTGATACAAAATTGATTCCGTTAAATAACAAATCAAAGGAATATAATTATATTTATAACACAGTATCTTCAATTTATTTTTAAAGATTTTAGTATCCTGATACATGGATTATCAATATTGTTATTTTTGCATAATCTGTATAGAGGTGATATTTATTTATGGTAAAAAATTATGAAAATATTCAGGTAAAACAAAAGCCTGATGCTATAGCTATTATAAGAGGAAGTAATTCATACTCTGATATACACGGCACTGTTTATTTCTATCAGGCAAATGAAGGTGTTATGGTTACTGCTAATATAAACGGACTCCCGCATGATATCGGATTATGTAATTCAAAAGTATTTGGTTTTCATATACACGGCGGAGAATCATGTACTGGAACAGAAGCATCCCCTTTTGAAGACACAGGAAGTCACTATGATAAATTTAAATGTGATCATCCGCATCACTCCGGAGATATGCCACCATTGTTTAATAATAACGGCATGGCTTATATGTCTTTTCTGACCAACAGAATTTATGTAGCTGATATTATTGGTAAAACTGTTGTTATCCATAATAACCCTGATGACTTTAATTCTCAGCCTGCAGGAAACTCAGGCACCAGGATTGCATGTGGTAAAATCAAGCGCATATTTTAATATTTTTTTTATCTCCCCATTGACACATGACTTTTCAGATTCAAGTGGACAACATGACCTGAAATTCATACAAGATCACATTTGACAATGATTCGTGCATTTCCGCTTATATTACAGGTAAATAAAACAAGTGCGTAATCTTCATCATTCACAGCATCAATATTGGTGGGTTCAATCTGCTCGATACTCGCTACCGAATAGGTGTAGACGTTCCCTTCGAAATCAATGGACCGTATTATATCACCGTTTACCAGCTTATTGAATCCCCCAAAATGCGATGCATAATTATGTGCACATATCACGAGATTTCCCTCAGATACAGTCCCACTGTACCTGCACGGAGTCTTTTTCAGCTTATCATAGCTGAAACTTTCAGCAACGGGAAGTTCAACGTCCAGCGAAACTATCTGTATAATCCCTATATATGAATCTCCGTTGAGCAAAGATGTCTTTTCCTTGGAGATAGTTTTCTCATAAATTTCCCCAGATTTCTTAGTAGACTCAATTTCTTTTGTCGTCGTGATTTTTTCATCAATTTCAGGAAAATTATACATTTCCCTGAATTGTTTTACTATTTCATCTGAATATCTTTGAGCTGTTTTTTGCAGACGATAGTTGTAAACTGCAACTGATATTGCTGCTATAAGCAGCAACAAACCCAGAATCATCAGGACTACTCCGATTCTTTTTTTTTTCATTTATTCCTCCGATTAACGTGATTTCCTCACCAGATTCCATCCGATTCCCAAAAGAAAAAGTCCTGATAATGAGAGTATCGGTATCGGCAGGATGTTCATTCCTGTCTGTGGAAGTGTTTTTGTGTTGGATATATTCTGAACATTTTTATTATCAGTGGTAACCGGAATGCTGTTTTCTACTGATGTAGTCGGATTTATGGTTGTGGTTGGAACAGATTTGAAGTCCTCTTCGAAAGTGTTGACTATCTGCAGATGCTTTGTTTTTGAACCGTTATCATCCTTAAAGTCCCAGTAATAATTTACATAGTAATTTTCTGGCAAACTTTCCTGTTTAACCTCCCAGTTAAATTGTGAAGGTATATTATCCCAGCAGTAATACCAGTTATTCTCATCACTAAGCTTTACTTTATCATAAAAAATGCCATCTCTGTAGAATTCAATAACAACCTCAGAGTCATCATCATGCTTATTTTGCCATGTAACCTTGACAGCATAGTTGATGGTTTTATACTCGTCACCATTAAAAGTCAGACCGATTTTAGGGATAACTGTCGTATTGATATTCCACTGATTTCCGTACTTACTGCCATCAGCAATGCAAACAAGTAACGGCACTGATGAATACACCTTCAATCCGTCAATGACCTGTTCAGCTTTTACAAGATAGTAGCCTTCTCCGATGTTATCAAAGATAAGAGTTCCTGTTGGTTTTGACTTTTTAACGTATGTAGGATCCATTTTTTCTGATGCTACATAGGCGGATAACGTGTACGCAAGTGATTTTAATTCAGGCTCTTTTGTGACATCAAATTTTATAGGATATACTGCAAACTTGTCGCAAAGCTTAAAATGTTCTGCATCAATTATGTCGGCAACCTTATACACTTTCCACTCCATTTCCATATCCATTGTAGGTGCCATACTAAAATCCAAAGCAAGCCTGCCATAAGATTCATCAGCTGATACACTGACCGCAAAGTTACACAGTATATTCATAAAAAGAACGACGATTACTACAAGTTTTAACAGACTAAGGGATTTCATCTTGATCACCTGCCTTATCTTCTTTTTTATGTATATTATGGATCGATGTCATAACAATTGTGATTAAAAATGTCAGAATTAAAAGCGGAAATGCTATTACCACTGCTACAACAACAGGTTCTATCTGGACTGCGTCTGCTGAAACTCTGATCATAACTTCTGTTTCCTGCGTTTTGATTCTTTTTCCACGCACGAGAAGTCGGTGAGTATTTACCCCGTATGGCGTACACGTGAGAAGTGTAACATAGTCGCTTCCATCAACAATGTCGAGATTTTCGATTTTCTCAGGTTTTACAATTGAAATTTTATCAACCTGGTAGGTTAGAATCTCATTAAGTACCGTCACAGTAAACGTATCTCCTACCACAAGCTCGTCGAGATCACTGAAAAGTTTTGCAGAGGGCAGTCCACGGTGCGCGGAAAGGACAGCGTGAGTATTCTCGCCTCCTATAGGCAATGTTGAACCTTCAATATGTCCTACGGCAATATTCAGCACCTCATCACTTGTACCGTGATATATCGGTAGCTGAATCTGAATTTGTGGAATTGTTATATATCCCATAATCCCCGTTCCCGAAACATCGAGTACACTGTAATAGTCCGAAAGTTGATCGAAATTCACCAGTGGTGATTCAATCTCTTTGAGTCTGGCATTGTAGTCCTCCGCTTTTTGCATAAACTCTGCATACGTCGTATCCATCATATCGTTAATTTTCTCATCATATTCGGCAATTGCGTAAGACTGGTGTTTGGTGTTTATGTAGTTGCTGACCAACGGGTAGAGCATTACAGAGGATCCGACAATGAATAAAATTATTAAAAAAATTGTTAAAACTATACTTGACATTTTCTTTTTCTTTGTTTTTGTCATCTTATGGAACACTCCCTGCCGCTACTCACAGGTCCCCCTGTGAGCAGACAATGGCTGATTAGTCAGATATCAACTTTATTTGTCTTATAAATTTTTTATTTATCTTCTTTATCCATTCTCTTCTTGATGACGAGAGCTGTACCTGAACCAATTACTAATACTCCGCCGAGAACGTAGAACATTCTTGTACCCATACCGCCTGTTGTCGGCAATGTAGTACCCTTGTTGTTTTTTACATTAATTGAAACTATACCGTTTGTAAGAACGCCGTCTGTTGCAGGATTTCCGTTTACGGAAACTTTGAGTGCTGTTAATGCATCAACTGCATTGCCATTCCAGTTATCTCCGTTTGCTGTTGTTGAGTCAATAAGAACATTTATACCGCTGGTAAGCAAATTATATCCGCTAGGAGCAGCTGTTTCATCCAGAGTATAAGAACCGTCATCAAGACCGATTATATTTAATTTACCATCACTGCCTGATTTGAACTTTGTGGCACTGGCTGATGAATCTACCCAGCCTGTGATTTTGCCACCTGTTGCTGTTGCATATTTTGTCGATGAATTTTTAAGTGTAAAATATGCATCTGCAAGGCCAGCGTTTGTAACGCCGTCAACCTTTGTTACGTCGAGTTGATATGTAAAAACAACGACCTTATCTTCAGGTGTCTGACTTTTACCAGTAGGTTTATTTTCAGTTCCATCACTTGGATTCGGATTATATGCCTCATTAGGATCATTAGAGTATTCAAGTTGAACCGTACTTTCGTTTCCGCTAAGACCAATTACTGCATTGCTGTTCAGCTTAGCATTATAAGTTACTGTAATTTTGTCACTTGATGAAACACCAGGAACGGCTGATCTGATATCTTCAAATGATACCTTAAGTTTATGTGTGGCTGAGTCAAAAGAAATACGGCAGTTTCCGTCAGCAGTAATCGTAGTACTGCCAACTGTAACAACTATATCAGTATCAGTCGGACCATCCAATCCGGCGTCTAATGTATCAGTAAGGCAATAATAATATTTATCATATTTTGTTAAGTTATCAGGAAGAGTACCTGTAATTTTGAATGATACAGCATCACCTATGCAGTAGTCAGCAATGTCGTTATAACCACTGTTATCTGTATACTGTGTATTTTCCTTAACTTTTTTCTGGGCACTAGGAATTCCTAGTTTAGGGTTTAATGTAATCTCTGTACCACCTGCGATCTGTAACAGTCCGAGTGACCATGAATTACCATCTGAAGAGGTTCCTTTATCCTGAATTACATAGTAACCATCTTCAAGACTTGTAATCTGATTACCGGAAAGAATTCCTGAAGCAGTAGCTTTATTACGGAGTGCTGTTTTGGAAAAAACTTCCGCATTAGTCTGGTCAGAACTAAAACCTGCAACTATATCTGCAACCGCAACCGCAGCAGCGTCAGTATTAGCACTTGTAACACCATAAAACAAGTTATCACTTCCGGATCCATATGTTGAATCGCCTTTTAATTCATCAATAAAAGTAGTAGGATCACTTATACCGTTACCCCATCCTGTAACTGTAAGATTTGAATTAGTTGAGTCATAGGCACCTGCGAAAATCTTATACGCAGCTATTTCAGAATTAGTATAACCTGTCACTGAATTAATAGTGATAGTGTTTGATCCTGCAGCTGATACTGTTAAAGGAACTGCTCCCAATGCCATAGGTATTGTCAAATAAGCAGCGATTAATATAGTTTTTAAATTTCTGTTCTTTTTCATAATATTACATCCTTCCAAATTTTAATTTCGTTTTAGGTTCAGGTCAATTTGTAATTATTCAAACAGGAACCCGCCTGTTTTTAACGTAACAATGCGCTGAATAAATGCACACTCGCATTCAATAGAAAATTTTTCTAATGTTGATAAGTATTATTTTCCCCATAATATTACTCCCTTCATAATCTGAATTAATTCTATTAATACAGGCTATGTACCTTATGATAATTACTCCTTTAATCCTGCGATGTTTTTCGCTTTTTCTGAATAGCTAATGATATATAAATTCCTCCAGAAGTTATAATCATTAAAAGTCCTGTTTTATAATATATATCAGTAGTCATACCACCTGTTGACGGCATTGTTACTACTGCGGTATATGGTATATTTGTAATGCTGAGCAGATTTATATCTGCATTTTCGCTTAGCTGTAAACCGTCATCCTGACTGTACGACTTAATCATGTAATTATGTGTACTGCCGTCCTTGAGATTTATCATCGTTTCAACTATATAATATTCGTATATATTTCCTTTACCATCACCCAACGGTAAATTATCAAGGGTTTTCTGCCAGTTATCTGAACTATTAAGCGCTACTACTGTGTAAAGTTCACATTCTGCCGGAATAACCCTGTTATTCGGCTGCAGTAAAACAGGTAACTGTGCTGTCGTTGTAGCTGTGGTAGTTGTGGTGAAAGGAGCTGTCGTTGTTGAAGTTATGGTAGTGGTGAAAGGAGCTGTCGTTGTTGAAGTTATGGTAGTGGTGACAGCAGGTGTTGTGGTGGTGGTGGTTGAAGTTGTCGTCACTTCTGGATTATAGGACAATGTTCCAAATGTTATTTTTACGCTTTCAATACTATAACTTGGTGTTGCAGACGACGTACTTGTTATAATAAGTGCGGAATTTGAATAGACTGTCCATGGATTAAAATGTCCGTCACTATATGTAATGCCCTGTTCAAATGTACATGTTATTCCTTTATATGATGTATACGACCCAGCTAATGGTATTGTCTGCCCTTCTTCCATTCCATAATCCTCTATTTTACCTCCAAGCACACATCCATCAATACCCGCATCTGTACTGAATGTTACCTCAACTTTTGTTATAGTACTTCCTGCATATGCACCTAAGTTATAACATATTTCATATGGATGACTTGCATATTGCTTTGGACTGAATGTACGTGAACCTAATGTAAGGACATTTCCGGTTATGTTATCATCAAATGTACGTAACTTATCTAAACTGCTCATATTTAAACTCATCATTGATTGAGAATTCACTACACGTCTGTAAACCGAAACCTTTATGTCGTTTATGTCCTTTAAAAGTGCCTGAGGAGCTATGTTCTCCCAGAGTTTCTTGATTTTTAGTGATGATTTTTTCAGCGTATTGGTTATCTCAATTCTCACCGAACCGTTTACAGTTGAAGCATTTACCGATTGTACGGAATATGTATCACTGTAACCTGACGGAACATTTACTTCTCTTACCCTATAGTAGTAAGGTACATTCTGACTGTCTTTTTTAGGTATTGAAGTGAATTTGTTGTACCAGCCATTTGACAAATTCAGTGTACAATTCTGAATATCAATCCAGCTAGAATTATCTGTACTTCTCTGCAGTTTAACTGTTACATCTTTATCATAGTTGGTTGCTCCTTCCCATTTTTTCTGAACCTCCAGCGAAAATGAGTCTTCTGATTTTTTTGTATTCGTGATAGTTACTGTATTTTCGGCATTACACATGCCATACGCTGAATAGGATATGTTGTAATCATTAAGCTTACTTTCCACATCATCAACTCTAATTTCTTCAACATAGTAATACCAGGATACACCGTTATCAAAGGCCGGTAAATCGGTTATTTTAACAATCCAGTTGTTTTGATTGTTATTATTTAAAGATTCATACCAACGTACGGTGTTAGCGTCAGTCTTAGCATCACCCGGAATGCTTTCTGTACTCAGTGTATGTGAACGATATAGCTTGAAAATTGCGTTATTAGGTATGCTTTCACATCCAACCCACTGCTTATTAACAGTAATGTTGACTTTATCTGACGATGTAGTCTTGGTAGCATTAAGTGTTATTGTACCCGATTGACTTATACCATTATTCTGGTATGAAAAGGTACATCCGCTTGGTGAAGAGGTTGGTTTTATGTAATAAGCCTCATTATCGTTTATCGACATACTATTCCATGTATTCTGCCAATTATTATTACTGCTTATCTGAATTGATCCGCCGCTTACCTGCTGGCTGGTCTGTAAGTTGCTGATATCTGTGTTTTTCGGTGCCTTATAAAGCTGTACTGTAATACTATCACTGCCATTTGAATGATTCTGATTTCCATCTGTCCAATTTATCTGAGCTGTAACATTTATATTGGTTGTACTACTCTTTGTAGCATTAATTATTATTGTACCTGACTGACTTATTCCATTATTCTGGTATGTGACGGTACATCCGGTTGGTAAAGAAGTACATTTTACGTAATAAGCTTCAGTATCACCTACTGGCCTATTACTCCATGTATTCTGCCAATTAATATTACTACTTATCGTTATTAATCCGTCGCTTACCTGCTGGCTGGTCTGTAAGTTGCTGATATCTGTGTTTTTCGGTGCCTTATAAAGCTGTACTGTAATACTATCACTGCCATTTGAATGATTCTGATTTCCATCCGACCAATTTATCTGAGCTGTAACATTTATATTGGTTGTACTACTGTTCATAGTAGCATTAAGTATTATTGTACCGGATTGACTTATACCATTATTCTGGTATGTGACGGTACATCCACTTGGTAGATTAACTGGTTTTACGTAATAAGCTTCAGTATCGCTTATCGGCTTGTCATTCCAGAAAGTTGACCAATTATTATTAATATTTAGCTGAACAGTTCCGCCGTTTATCTCCTGACTGGGCTGTAGATTATTGACATCTGTGTTTTTTGGTGCCTTATAAAGCTGTACTGTAATATATTCACTGACGTTTGAATGATTCTGATTTCCATCCGACCAATTTATCTGAGCTGTAACATTTATAT
>CALMUA010000068.1 GCA_937872775.1 uncultured Ruminococcus sp. | reverse complement strand
TGATGGTGCGTTAAGCGGTTTAAAAAAACTCAACAACAAATATTTGTGTATTATAAAATTATTGTTAAAATGTAATAAAACTATGTGTTCTGGTTTAATTCTTGAACCTGATAAAGTAATAAGTGATATTCATATGTTTGTAATAGTAATAGTAAAAAATAAAAGCCTGATAAGAACTGTAATTATACATATAATATAATTAGAAATATATATTACATATTTTATCGATCGAAAACGTAATATCCTGTGTTCAGATTGCAGTTTTGTTTTAAATTCTAATTTACTTTTTTAAAAAAAGTGTTGAAATAATAAAATAAATATTGTATAATATTAAAAGGTAACGTAATTTTAAAGATATGATGAGGTGTTGTTATGAGATATATATCAGATTATTCCTGTAAATTTTCATATTTTTACGCCTTATATGAATTCTTATAGAGATATTGTATTTATATAACTGTGACTATGTCGCAGTTTTTATTTTGGTATAAAATTTTACGGAGGTTTATTTGAATGGCAAAAAAAGTAGCAATTATTATGGGCAGTGACAGCGATTTTCCTGTTGTACAGGATGCAGCCAAGGAACTAAAAAAATTCGGTGTTGAATTTGAAATTCATGTTATGTCTGCACACCGTACTCCGGAGGCAGCAGCAGAATTTTCTAAAAATGCTGTTTCAAACGGATTTGGTGTAATTATTGCAGCAGCAGGTATGGCAGCACATCTTGGAGGGGTACTTGCCGCATATACAATTTTACCTGTTATAGGAATTCCAATGGAATCGTCACGTCTTGACGGAATGGATGCATTACTGGCAACAGTTCAGATGCCAAAGGGTGTGCCTGTTGCAACAGTTGCAATAAATGGTGCATCAAATGCAGCGTTGCTTGCTGTACAGATGCTTGCTATTTGTGATAATGAACTTGCAGAGAAGCTTGCCGATATGAAAGAAAATATGAAACATGTAATTGAAGAAAAGGATGCAAAACTTCAGAAATCAATTCTTGAACTCATATAACCACAAATGGAATTCACGTGCTTATTTAAAGTATGACTTTAATGATCCGGGCATTATATAAAATTTCATGCGTGGTAAGGTCTGCTCAAAACAGTAGCTTAAAAATTTAATATCAATAATTTTATTCCGCATATTGCGGGGAATGGAGAAATATCATGGAAAACTTAAAGAAGACTGAACAGTTATATGAAGGAAAAGCTAAAAAAGTATATGATACAAATAACTCAGAATATGTCATTGTTGATTATAAGGATGACGCAACTGCATTCAACGGTGAGAAGAAAGGTACTATTAATAACAAAGGAATTATAAATAACAGAGTAACCAATCATCTTATGAAGCTTCTTGAAACAAAGGGTATTCCGACACATATGGTAGAAGAAATCTCAGACAGAGAGACAATAGTAAAGAGGGTTTCAATTGTTCCTCTTGAAGTTATTGTACGTAATATTGCAGCAGGTTCTCTTGCAAAGAGACTCGGACTTGAAGAGGGAACAAAGATGAACAAGACAGTTCTTGAATACTGCTATAAAGATGATGAACTCGGCGATCCTATGGTAAATGAATATCATATCATGGCTATGGAATGGTGCACAAAAGAAGAATTAGATCTTATCGCTCAGTATTCATTAAAAATAAATCAAGTTCTTTCAGATTATTTAATTGATCTTAATATTGAACTTATTGATTTTAAACTTGAATTCGGTAAAACATCAGACGGAAAGATTGTTCTTGCTGATGAAATTTCACCTGATACATGCAGATTCTGGGACAGCAAAACAAAAGAAAAGCTTGACAAGGACCGTTTCAGAAGAAATCTTGGCGGCGAAGAAGATGCTTATAAGGAAATTATGAAGAGACTTCTCGGTTAATAATCAAAATAAAAATAATTGATAATTTGATGAGGATTGAGGATATAAAATGTTCAATACAATAAACGAAGAATGCGGCGTATTCGGCATATACAGCAATGAAACAGCAAAGGTTGCATCTGATGCATATATTGCACTTTATGCTCTTCAGCATCGTGGACAGGAAAGCTGCGGAATTGTAGTAAATGACAAAGGTGTATTTTCATATTACAAGGACCTCGGTCTTGTACATGAAGTATTCAATCATGAAAGAATTGACAAGCTTGGAGAAGGAAATACAGCTATTGGTCATGTAAGATACTCGACAACCGGGAATTCAAACAGGTCAAATGCACAGCCTTTAGTAGTACGACATATAAAAGGCCCTATGTCAATAGCTCATAACGGAAATCTTGTAAATGCAAGAGAACTCAGGGAAGAATATGAGCTTAAAGGTGCTATTTTTCACAGTACAAATGATACAGAGGTTATTTCATATGCAATTACTGAGCAACGTTTATGTCAGCCATCAATTGAGGATGCAGTAGAAAAAGCAGTGGAAAAACTTAAAGGTGCATTTTCTCTTGTTATTATGTCACCTTCAAAGCTTATTGCTGTCAGGGATCCGAATGGATTCAGACCTTTATGTATGGGAAAAACCAAAAATGGTTCTGTGGTCTTTGCTTCAGAAACATGTGCAATTGACAGTATCGATGCTGAATTTGAAAGAGATCTTCTACCTGGTGAAATGGTAGTTGTCGATAAAAGTGGTATACGTTCTATACAAACACACTGTGGTCAGAAAAGTACTATGTGTGTGTTTGAATATGTATATTTTGCACGTCCTGATTCTGTAATAGAAGGTGCAGGCGTTCATAATGCAAGAATCAAAGCAGGCGAGCTTCTATGGAAAGAGCATCCTGTGGATTCTGATGTTGTAATCGGAGTTCCTGACAGTGGTCTTGATGCAGCATTAGGTCTTGCAAATGCTTCAGGTATACCGTATGAGGTCGGATTTATAAAAAACAGATATGTTGGCAGAACCTTTATTCAGCCGTCACAGTCAGAGAGAACTGATTCGGTAAGAATCAAGCTTAATGTTGTCAGAGATGTTGTAAAAGGTAAGAGAGTTATTCTTATAGATGACAGTATTGTAAGAGGTACAACATGCAGACGTATTGTTGATCTTATACGTGAAGCAGGTGCAAAAGAAGTTCATATGAGAATATCAAGTCCTCCGTTTACAAATCCATGTTATTTCGGTACTGATATTGACAGCAAGGAAAATCTTATTGCATGTAAGATGACCGTTGATGAAATTGCAAAACATATCGGTGCAGACAGTCTTGGTTATTTAAGTGTTGATGGAGTTAAGAAAATAGCAGAGGGAGCAAAGTGCGGATTCTGTACAGCATGTTTTGATGGAAATTATCCGATTGATGTTCCAAAGGAAATGCCAAAGGATAAATTTGAATTTAAAATTGGCGAATAGCATATATATAAAATCTATAACGGAGGAATTAATTAATGAAGAGTTTTTCAGAAAGCTACAAAGAAGCCGGAGTTGATGTTACTGCAGGATATAAAGCAGTTGAACTCATGAAGTCACATGTAGCAAGAACTATGACCAATGGAGTACTTTCGGGCTTGGGCGGCTTTGGCGGTCTTTTTGAGCTTGATATGACAGGAATCAGCAAGCCTGTTCTTGTTTCAGGAACAGACGGTGTAGGAACAAAGCTTAAGATAGCTTTTCTTATGGATAAGCATGATACTGTTGGTATTGACTGCGTAGCAATGTGTGTAAATGATATAATTTGCTGCGGTGCAAAGCCAATGTTTTTCCTTGATTATATAGCTGTAGGCAAAAATTATCCTGAAAAGGTTGCACAGATTGTTGCAGGTGTCTCTGAAGGATGTGTTCAGTCAGGATGTGCACTTGTGGGCGGAGAGACTGCAGAAATGCCAGGATTTTATCCTGTTAATGAATATGATCTTGCAGGATTTTCAGTTGGCGTTGTTGATAAGGACAAGATAATAAAAAATGATGAGCAGAAGGCCGGAGATGTAATGATCGCTCTTAAATCAAGCGGTGTTCATTCAAATGGTTTTTCACTTATCAGAAAAGTATTTACAGTAAATGAACAGAATCTTGCACGTCATTTCGGAGATCTCGGTACAACACTTGGTGAATCATTGCTTACACCTACTAAAATATATGTACGTTCTATTATGAAACTTATAGAAAGTGTTAAGATAAAATCTATATCTCATATTACAGGCGGAGGATTTTATGAAAATATTCCTAGATCACTTCCGACAGGAATTTCAGCCTCAATAGAAAAGTCAAATATTCAGATCCTTCCTATATTTGACCTGATAGCAAAAACCGGGAAAATACCTGAAAGAGATATGTTCAATACTTTTAATATGGGTGTCGGAATGACGGTTGTTGTTGATAAACTTGATGCAGACAAGGCACTAAGCGTATTAAAAGAAGCAGGAGAAGACGCCTATATTCTTGGAGAGCTTACTTCAGGTGATGAAGGAGTTATTATAAAATAATCATGCGGAGGCATTTATGAAAAATATAGTTGTTCTTGTATCAGGGGGCGGAACAAATCTGCAGGCATTGATAGATGCTCAGAACTGCGGTGATATAAAGAATGGAAAAATAACATGCGTTGTTTCTTCAAAGCCTGATGCATACGCACTTGAGAGAGCAAGAAACAATAATATATCAGCACGAATTGTAAACCGCAAGGATTATGATGATGTTGCATCATACAGTAAAGCTATACTCTCTGTACTTAATGAAGAAAATGCTGATGTAGTTGTATATGCTGGATTTATGACAATTCTTGACAACAGTGTATGCGATGCCTATCCGAACAAAATGGTAAATGTTCACCCTGCACTTATTCCTTCCTTTTGTGGCAAAGGATACTACGGACTTCACGTTCATGAATCGGTGTTAAAAACAGGAGTTAAGATTACAGGAGCAACTGTACATTTTGTAACAGCTGTTTGTGACGGTGGTCCGATAATACTTCAGAAAGCTGTTGAAGTAAAAGACGGTGATACACCTGAAATCCTTCAGAGACGAGTAATGGAAGAAGCTGAATGGAGGATACTCCCGGAAGCGGTGTCATTATTATGTCAGGACAGAGTAAAAGTAGCTGACGGCAGAACTTATATTGTTGATTAAAGTGAGGTTTAATTATATGGAAAAGCTATCTATTGAAAAAGAATTAAAAGAAAATGCCTATCCTGGACGTGGTATAATAATAGGAAAATCAGCAGATGGTAAAAATGCTGTTACAGCATATTTTATTATGGGAAGAAGCGAAAACAGCAGAAACAGAGTTTTTGTTACTGATGGCGACGGAATCAGAACCCAGGCATTTGATCCTTCAAAACTTATAGATCCATCTCTTATTATTTATGCACCTGTACGTGTACTTGGAAACAAAACAATAGTTACAAATGGTGATCAGACAGATACAATATTTGAGCAGATGAATAATCAACTTACATTTGAGCAATCATTAAGACTAAGAGAATTTGAACCTGATGCACCAAACTATACACCTAGAATCAGCGGAATAATTAAAACTGAAAAAGATAAGACATTCAATTACGCTTTATCAATCCTGAAAAGTGCGAATGGAAACCCTGATTCATGTCAGAGATTTACTTTTTCATACAAAAGCCCTGTTGACGGTGAAGGACATTTTATTCATACTTATAAAGGTGATGGAAATCCACTTCCAAGCTTTGAAGGAGAACCTAAGCTTATATCTATACCTGATGATATAAACGAATTTAAAAATACTCTTTGGAACAGTCTCAACAGCGATAATAAAGTTTCTCTTTTTGTAAGATATATTAATCTTGAAACCGGTAAGGCTGTAACATTGATTGAAAATAAAAATAAATAACTTATCAGAGAGGAATGTAATATAATGTCTAAGGAACTGGCTTTAAAATATGGCTGTAATCCAAATCAGAAACCATCAAGAATTTTTATTGAGGATGGTTCAGATCTTCCTATAGAGATACTTAACGGAAAACCGGGATATATTAATCTGCTTGACGCATTCAACGGCTGGCAGCTTGTAAAAGAGCTTAAAGCTTCAACAGGAATGTGTGCAGCAACTTCATTCAAGCATGTTTCACCTGCCGGTGCTGCAGTAGGTACACCACTTTCTGATATTCTTAAAAAAATATATTTTGTAGATGATCTTGGCGAGCTTTCACCTATGGCATGTGCATATGCAAGAGCAAGAGGTGCAGACAGAATGTCATCATACGGTGATTTTATTGCACTTTCTGATACATGCGACGTAACAACAGCAAAAATGATTCAGCGTGAAGTTTCTGATGGAATCATTGCACCTGACTATACTCCTGAAGCACTTGAGATTCTTAAATCAAAGAGAAAGGGAACATATAATATCATAAAAATTGATGCAGATTATGTTCCTGATGGAATTGAACGCAAACAGGTTTATGGAATTACATTTGAACAGGGAAGAAATAATCTTCTTATTGATAACAGCATGCTTGAAAATGTTATTACTGCAAATAAAAATATTCCTGATGATAAAAAAAGAGATCTTGTTATATCACTTATAACTTTAAAATACACGCAGTCAAATTCCGTTTGTTATGTTAAAGACGGTCAGGCCATAGGAATAGGTGCTGGACAACAGTCAAGAATCCACTGCACACGTCTTGCAGGAAATAAAGCAGATATCTGGTGGCTCAGACAGGCGCCTCAGGTACTTAATCTTAAATTTGTAGACAATATCAGACGTGCTGACAGGGATAATGCAATTGATGTATATATTTCTGATGAATATATGGATGTTCTTGCTGACGGTGCATGGCAGAATATTTTCAAGGAAAAGCCCGAAGTATTTAATAAACAGCAGCAGAAAGAATGGCTTGCACAGAATACAGACGTATGTCTTGGTTCAGATGCATTTTTCCCGTTTGGTGATAATATTGAAAGAGCCAAAAAGAGCGGTGTAAGTTATATTGCACAGCCAGGAGGTTCAATAAGAGATGATAATGTTATAGAAACATGTAACAAATATAACATTGCTATGTCATTTACCGGAATAAGATTATTCCATCATTAAGATAATATTTTATTTAATACCTGGTGTTGTATCGCAGATGTAGGTAAATCATATATATGTTTGATTTATGCATTTGCGATATAAGCATATTTACAGTAAATAATATCGGAGGACTATTGATGAATGTTTTAGTAGTAGGCGGCGGTGGACGCGAACATGCTCTCATAATGAAAATTTCAGAAAGCCCTAAGGTGAGCAAAATATTTTGTGTACCTGGAAATGGCGGAATAGCTCAGTATGCTGAATGTATAAACGATGTAAAAGCTACTGATATTAATGGAGTAATTTCAATAGCAAAAAAAGTAAAAGCTGATTTTGTAGTTGTTGCACCTGATGATCCTCTTGTACTTGGAATGGTCGATGCATTGAATGCTGAGGGATTTGCAACATTCGGACCTGACAAGGCTGCTGCAATAATTGAAGGAAGTAAGGTCTTTTCAAAAGATCTGATGAAGAAATATAATATTCCTACTGCAGGTTACGAGGTATTCTCAGAGCCTGAAGATGCTCTCGGATATATCAGATCAGCTGCAAAATATCCTGTTGTAATAAAAGCTGACGGACTTGCACTCGGAAAAGGTGTAATTATTGCACAGAATCTGGGTGAAGCAGAAGAGGCAGTCAAATCAATTATGGAAGATAAGGTATTTGGTGCAAGCGGATCAAAGGTAGTAATAGAAGAATTTCTTACAGGTCCTGAAGTATCTGTTCTTTGCTTTACAGATGGAAAAACAATAAGTCCGATGGTTTCATCCATGGATCATAAAAGGGCGCTGGATGGTGATAGGGGACTTAATACCGGAGGAATGGGTGCTATTGCACCTAATCCGTATTATACAGAAGCTGTTGCAGCTGAGTGTATGGAAAAGATATTCATGACAACAGTATCAGCTATGAATAATGAAAACAGGACGTTCAGAGGATGTCTGTATTTCGGACTCATGATTACTCCTGACGGTCCTAAGGTTATTGAATATAACTGCCGTTTCGGTGATCCTGAAGCACAGGTAATTCTTCCTCTTCTTGATACAGATATTATGGATATTATGTTTGCAATCAATGATGCTACACTTGGCAATATAGACATTAAATGGAAAAATAAATCTGCAGCATGTGTTGTTATGGCAAGCGGAGGATATCCTAAAAAATATACTACAGGTATAGAAATTAACGGACTTGACGATAAGGGGCAGGTTAAAGGTGCATTTGTATATCATGCCGGAACAAAATATGAAAACAATAAATTCTTTACAGCGGGCGGACGTGTTCTTAATGTTTCCGCTACAGGTGATACACTTAACAATGCCATTGATAGCGCATACGGCTATGTAAAGGAAATAAGTTTTGAAAATAATCATTATCGTAATGATATAGGTCAAAGGGCGCTTTCAGCTGATACAAACAATTAAATATTACAGGAGGTGCTTCATGAGTAAATTAAATACTTTTAAAGGTTATACTATAATAGCACTTGCATCTAATATATTATTTGTTTTGTTTATAATTGTTACAATGGTTTACTATGCTTATTATCTGAAAACCGGCAACATAGTAAGAGTAGTTGAATTTATAGCATATACTATGGAGGTTGGAGGATTTATTTTAATGCTCGCCTCTATAATGGGATATATTTCAAAATTACGCGGCAGACTGCTGCTTAAGATAGGAATGTCAGTGTATTTTGTTGTTGAGTTTATTATAATGATACTTGACTTCAATGTTATTGACGCTAAAGATTTCTATTCGCCAACTTCAAAAATACTTATTATTTCACACTGTGTTTTTTCAGCAGCAGTTGCATTGCTTTATATGGGACTTGAAAAGAACAGATTATGTCTGCAGATATCTGTTGCAGTGACTGCTGTTATAATGATGCTTGGTGTATTTTCAATTGTATATAATGTCAGGGTTTATGCAAGTGTTCTTATTAATTGTATTGCATACATTATTATGTATTCTCTTATACTTACGTTTCATGGGCGTCAATTACTTGAGGTAGACTGTTATGGTGATTCAGAAAAGTTATACGATGACAGTGGCTTTTTTATTGATGATCACAAATAAATACTAATCAGATGGAGGATTTTATATGAAAAATGAAATTAACGAGATTGCATGTCGAATAAGAGAGCTAAGGGAAACATGTGATTATTCTATCGAAAAGATGGCTCAGGAATTGAACGTCGATGTCGAGAAGTATAAATCATATGAAGTAACTGGCGAAGATATTCCTATAAGTGTCATATATGATATCTCCAGAAAATTCAAAGTAGATTTCAACGAAATTATAACAGGAACCCCGTCAAGACTTAATACATACCACATTGTAAGACATGGAGAAGGTAAGGAAATTGACAGATATCCAGGTTACAGATTTGAGGATCTGGCATTTAAATTTTCACACAAAATTATGCAGCCTCTTCTTATTACACTTGATCCTGATGATCAATCTGCAAAGCCTGTTTCACATGCAGGGGAGGAATTTAATCTTGTTCTTGAAGGAGAAATAGTCTTTACAATAGAAGACAAGGTGTTTATTCTCAAGTCCGGAGATTCAGTCTACTTTAATGCAAATTTAATGCATAAGCAGGCATGTTCCGGTGATGTAAAAGCAAGATTTTTAACTGTAATAAGTGAATAAAATAAAACAGAAAGTGTGGAAGTAGAATGTTACTTGATAAATATTTGCCTAGAATAGAATTTGATAGTTATGAAGATTTCAAGGAGAATTACAAAGTAAATGTTCCTGAGGACTTTAATTTTGGCTATGACATTGTAGATGAATGGGCAAAATGGGATAAAAATAAAAAAGCACTGGTTTGGTGTGATGATGACGGACATGAAAAGACATTCACATTTGATGACATTTCAAAACTGTCTAACAAAACTGCTAATTATTTCAGATCACTCGGTATAAAAAAAGGCGATGTTGTTATGCTTATTTTACGCAGACGCTGGGAATACTGGGTATGTGCTGTTGCTCTTCAGAAGCTAGGGGCAATTATAATTCCGGGAACTCTTCTTCTTACTAAAAAGGATATTATTTACAGAGTAAATCAGGCTATGGTTTCTCTTATCGTATGTGTTGATGATGAATTTGTAATGAGTCAGGTTGAGGCTTCCGTTCCAGAATGTAAAACTCTTAAAACAAAGATTCTTGTTGATGATGTACATAAAGAAGGATGGATAAACTTCCAGGACGAAATTGATAAATTTTCCGATGTGTTTGAGAGGCCGACAGGTGATCAGGCAACAAAGAGTACTGATATTATGCAGGTATATTTTACATCGGGGACAACAGGAATGCCAAAAATGGTATGTCATAATTACGCACATCCGCTTGGCCATATTGTAACAGCTAAGTACTGGCAGAGGGTTCAGGACGGCAAGCTACATATGAGTGTTTCTGATTCAGGCTGGGCAAAATTTGGTTGGGGCAAAATATACGGACAGTGGATCTGCGGTGCTGTAATATTCGCATATGATATGAATAAATTTGTACCGACTCATCTTCTGGAGAAAATTTCAAAATATAAAATCACAACATTTTGTGCTCCTCCGACAATGTACAGATTTATGCTTCAGGAGGATGTTGGAAAATATGATCTTAGCAGTATAGAGCAGTTCTGTACAGCAGGAGAACCTCTTAATCCTGAAGTATTCAATAAATGGTATAAGCTTACAGGCAAAAAAATGTATGAAGGTTTCGGACAGACAGAGAGTACCGTTATGCTGTTAAATCTTCAGTGGTTTGAACCTAAGCCGGGTTCAACAGGAAAACCTTCTCCGCTTTACGATATTCAGCTGATAAACAGTGAAGGCAAAATATGCGAAGATGGTGAAGAGGGTACAATTGTTGTATCAAATATTGATAAGGGACTTCCTACAGGATTATTTGTAGGATATTATCATAACGAAGAAATGACTAAAAACGTTCTTGGCGGTAAAAACTATGATACAGGTGACATGGCATGGCGTGACAGTGACGGACATTATTGGTTTGTAGGAAGACATGATGATGTCATCAAGTGTTCAGGCTACAGAATAGGACCATTTGAAGTAGAAAGTGCTTTGCTTGAACATCCTTCTGTAGTTGAGTGTGCAGTTACAGCTGTACCTGATCCGATCAGAGGTCAGGTAGTTAAGGCAACCATTGTTCTTGCTAAAGGATATCAGGGTACTCCGGAGCTAACAAAAGAACTTCAGAATTATGTAAAGAAAGTTACTGCTCCTTATAAATATCCTAGAGTTGTAGAATACGTTGACGAACTCCCTAAAACAGTAGGCGGTAAAATAAAGAGAGCTGAAATAAGAAATCATGATGCTCAGAACAGATAAATAATAAAAAGCATGAATTTCTGTACCAGAGATTCATGTTTTTTAAAATATAGAATCAGATATGAAAGGTTATGTTTAATGGATAAATATAATGTAAAAACAAAAGTAATTCTTGCAGCAGCAGATATCGGAGAATACGATATCACAAGTTCACTTGATGAACTTGAGGAGCTTGTAAAGACAGCAGATGGTGAAGTTGTCGGAACAATGGTGCAGAAACGTCCTGCATATGACCCGGGAACATGTATAGGAGCCGGACGTCTCGAAGAACTGTCTGAAACATGCAGAAATCTTGAGGCAGAGCTTATTGTGTTTGATCATGAACTAAGTGCAACACAAATAAGAAATATTGAAAATATTACTGAAATCAGGGTTATAGACAGAACAATGCTTATTCTTGATATCTTTGCTGCAAGAGCAAGGACAAAAGAAGGTAAACTTCAGGTTGAACTTGCACTTCAGAAATACAGATTGCCGCGTCTTACTGGTATGGGAGTAGAGCTTTCAAGACTTGGCGGAGGAATAGGTACAAGAGGACCTGGAGAAACAAAACTTGAAACTGATAAACGTCACATCAGACGCCGGATATCTATTCTGGAAGAAGAACTCAAAGAACTTGAAAAGAGGAGAATCCGTCAGAGAGACAGAAGAAAAAAAGATGGAATCCTGACAGCAGCTATTGTAGGCTATACAAATGTCGGAAAATCAACATTGCTTAATGCTCTTACAGAGGCCGGAGTAATTGCAGAGAATAAATTATTTGCTACATTGGATACTACATCACGTTCCATTGAGCTTCCTGATGGAAGAAATGTAATGCTTATTGATACTGTAGGATTGATAAGAAGACTACCTCATAGTCTTGTCGAGGCATTTAAATCAACTCTTGAGGAGGCAGCAGGTTCTGATCTTATTATTGAAATAATTGATTCATCATCACCTGAAGCGGCTGAACAGATAAAGGTTACCCATGATCTTCTTATTGAACTTGGATGTGATCAGACACCACATATATACGTTCTGAATAAATGTGATAAAGGCATTCCATGCATAAATCTTCCCTCTGACATAAGTTCGGTCAGAATATCAGCGCTTAATAAAACAGGATTTGAAGATTTGTTGACATGCATATCTGAAAATCTTCCGGAAACAACCAAAAAAATGAAGCTGGTAGTTCCGTATAACGAAGCCCAGCTTATTAATAAAATCCGTGAAAACGGAAAGATTTTATCTGAAGAATATCTTGAGAACGGAATATCAATTAATGCACTCGTAGATGTAAAACTTCAGAAAATGTGCAGCATTTATGCTGCACAATAAATAACTATTCTGCAATTGAAACAATGTTATTTTCAATGCAGTATACTATGTCAAATGAGCGTATATCGTCTGTATCTTCGATCAGTATTTTGCATACAGGCGGTTTAAGCTCTTTTATTATACCTTTTCCGTATTTCGCATGGTTAATATGTGTTCCTTTTTTATATGCCTTTAATTTTTTTGTTGTGCCCTTTGAATCTTGTTTTTTTGCCGGTATAGATTTTAATAAGGATTCAGACTTAGGATTTTTGATTTTTAAAAGCTGCTTTGTAAATGTTGCAGTTTCACATGGTTCACCATACGCAGCTTCGTAACTGAATATCATAAAGCATTTTTTTGATCGTGTCACACCAACATAAAATAAGCGGCGTTCCTCTTCAAGTGTATCCATGACATTCTTAGGAACGTCTTTTTCGTCTGATTCGTCAACTGTGACTGAAGGGAAAATACCGTCACGTACATCTATCATGAGTACGTTATCATATTCAAGTCCTTTACTTGAATGGATAGTGGAGAGAATTATATTGCTGTCATATTCTGAAGACCCGTTGTTAACTATTTGCTTCAGCGTTTTTATACGTTCAATAAAGACTGGAAGTTCTGGATTCTGATTGGCAACTGCCAGAAGCGTCTGTATTTTTGAATCGTCAAGACCACGTTCTTTCATATAATCCTTATATTCCATTTTATTGATTATATAAAGTATCGCTGAGTAGCTGTTAAGATTTTTAATGTGTGCAAAGCATTTTTTTAATTCGATAATTTTTTTTATCTGCCATTTTTCTATAGCAGGATATTTTTCAAGGGTATTTAAGAATAACTCAAATGAATTTCCATGAAAGCGTACAGCATCAGCAATAATATTTTTTCGGATACGAAGGCCTATTTTATAATAAAAATCTGAGAATAATTCTGCAGATGATGGAGAAAATGAGAAGCTTAATATATTCATAATATCAGTGACTGTATTAACTGAAAAGAAAATACCGTCATTTTCTTTTAGTCTGTATGAGATATTATTTTTATCAAGCAGATCTATTATAGGAATGGCAGAATCATTGTTTCTGTAGAGAATAGCTAGCTCTTCAGTGTTTTCTTCCAACATTTTTATAATGTAATTATACTGGTGTTTATAATCCTTAAGAATAATATTTTTTATTGGGATCATGCATGTGTTGTCTGTGCACATATTTTTATTATGACGGCACTTGTTAAGTTTTATAAAGTCATTTGCTTTTTCAACAATATCACATGTTGAACGATAATTTTTTTCCATAAGAAGAATACTGCCATCAGGATATACAGACTGAAATTCAAGAAGAGCCTGTGGATATGCAGCACGAAATCCGTATATACTCTGATCTTCGTCGCCGACCATAAAAATATTCTTATATCTGCTTGCAAGAAGCCTTATTATCATATGCTGTATTTTTGAAGTATCCTGTGCTTCGTCAATATTTATATATCTGTATCGGTTCTGATAATAGCTTAAAATATCAGGATTATTAAGAAGAATTTTCAGTGCAAATTCAAGCTGGTCATCATAATCCATTATTCTGTTTTGCTGTTTGTATTGTTTATATTTCATAAAAAATTCGTAAAAATCAATTTCACCGATTTTTAGCTTTTTTATCTCATCTGCACGAAGCATCATATTTCTGCTGAAAACAAGCTTTGTTTTTATGTCCTTTACCATGCTTTCAGACGGATACTCATGAGTCATGTTAAGATAGATTGCACGTATAATTTTGGTTGACTGTGTTTCTTCCATAAGATTGAAGGCTCTTGTATTTCTTACACGTTCATAATAGAGAATAACTGTGGCGCAAAATCCGTTTATTGTTCTGAATTCTAGATTCCCTGTATTCTGGGTGCCGAATTTTTTGATAAATCTTTTTTTCATGTCAGCTGCCGCTGAGACATTGTATGTCATGGTAAGTATACTTCCGGAATTAATGTTACAGCAAAAAAGCATGTATCCGAGTCTTGCAACTATTACAGTTGTTTTTCCGCTTCCAGGCACAGCAAGCAGCAGCGTTTGTCCTTCTTTTCTGCAAACGGCGGACTCCTGCTGCTGGTTAAGAATAATATTATACTTATTTTTAAATTCTTTATAATCCATTATTACACCATTTTAGTTTAAATTAATTTTATTTATAAT
>CALMUA010000067.1 GCA_937872775.1 uncultured Ruminococcus sp. | reverse complement strand
CGTCCTTAATTAGTACTTAAATAATATATAATTAAATATATAGCATTTTATAATGCTTTCAAACAATATTTATTTACAAATAAAAAACAAAATAGGTGAAATATTTATGAAAAGATGTAAAAACTGCGGAGCGAAAATGCCTAAGGGTACTGATGTATGTAAAAAATGTGGAAAAACTTATGAATATATTGATCTTGATCCTGAGTCAAAAGAACTTATTACGGTTGTAAAGCCTTCAAATATGCTTCATATATGTATACTTATTCTTTCAGTTATTATTTTTCTATACTCTCTTTTGCTTATATATCTGAACTTTACAAATAAAAAAGTACCTAAGACACAGCCTCAATCATCAAGTTCTTCTTCATCAATTGCAGATTCAGTCACGGATTCTTCCGCTGAAGATAAGATTAAATCTGATTATTTTGCTGTTGACCTTATAGGAAAAACATTAAAGGATCTTAAAGATAAGTTCGGTGAACAATACACAATAAAGATGGCAGATACAACATTAATTACATATGTCAACTATCCGCTTACATTCTCTACACTGGATAAAACACTTACTGATGAGTCAGTAATATCATCTATAACTGTAACTGATGCCGGCTTTATTACTCCTGAAGTAACAGCTGACATGACATATTTCCAGCTTTCCAGCGCATTGAATTTTGCAAAGCCTTCACCTGTACTCAATGAAACAGATTCATATTACTACGCATACAGAGTATTCGAGAACGATAATTATATAATACAGGCTTCATTTAAGTTTGATGATGATTCTATTGACAAATCCCCTTTATCAGTAAAACTTGATTGTGAACAACTTACAGCACCAAAAAATCTCGGAACTGTAACAGGTGACACACTCAGTATACGTACAGATACATTTTATGACGCAGATGTACTTCATCAGCTTGTAAAAGGTGATATAGTTGAAATTCTTGAAACAGTTGTGACGGATGATGATACGATAAAGTGGTTCAAGGTTTCATTTAACAATATGGTTGGATACTGTGTTGCTGATTATATCCAGCCTAATCAGTAATATCTCATTTATAAAAAATTAGCAGCGTAATCGAAATTAACGATTACGCTGCTAATTTTTATCTGCATATCTGATATATTGCATTTGCAATAATCTTTGTATTGAGTTTCAGACTTTCAAGTGTAATTGATTCATCATTTCCATGCATATTATTGATATCTCCCGGAAACTCAGCACCAAATGCCACGCCCCCTTCAATATCGTGTACATATGTTCCTCCTCCTATTGCTTTGCAGTATGTCTCCAATCCTGTCTGTTCATGATATACATTCAGCAGTGTCTTAATAAATTCACTGTTTTCATCCACAATATGCGGGTTATTAGCAATATCATCAAATAAATCAAATCCTGCAGATGATAACCTTTCCCTTACCTTGTTTATAATTATATCCTTATTACCTGTGACCGGATAACGTATATCCATTTTGCATTCAAACACTCCGTTGCTGTAGTTAATTATACTCAGAACTTCTGTAAGAGCACCTGATTTGTCATCAGAAATCTGTATTCCCAATCCTGTACCGGCAGTATCATTATGAGGAAAACAATCTCCGAGCAGGCTAAGAATATTTTTTTCATTATCGTCAATCTTCTGCTGTCTAAGAAATTCAATAAGGCCTGTAATTGCATTATCACCAAGTGATGGTGTAGATGCATGTGCCGCCATTCCTTTGTATGTTACACGTATGCCATCATTTTCCTGCAAAATACTGATACTTTTATTACTGCCTTTAATATCATCAAGAGATAAATCTGCAATAACTGCAGTTGCAATAGCAGGGACAGCATTTACTACACTTCCGCCGGATATGCTCTTTATATGTTTCATAATAATATTCTGACTAAAACGTAGTCTCAGCATTCCTTTTTCGATATTTATTACAGGATAGTCTCCGTCAGGAGTAAATACCATCGGAGGCATTTTTTCTGTTTTCATATAATGCTCAAGATCAGATGAACCACGTTCTTCATCACACCCTACAATAAATCTTACATTATGTGTAAGATCTGTTCCTGACTCTTTAATAGCTTTAAGCGCAAATAATACTGCTATTGCAGGACCTTTGTTGTCAATAGCACCTCTTCCGTAAATTCTTCCGTTGTGAATTTCAGTTATAAAAGGATCATACGTCCAGTCATCTTTATTTACCGGAACAACATCAAGATGACAAAGAACGCCGAGCCTGACCGGTTTTTTATTGTATTCTATTGTTCCTACGTAATTATCATGATTTTTTGTATAAAAGCCCTCATCAGACGCAAGTTCCAGAAATTTCGCCAACACCTCGGCACATTTTTCACCGTAAGGCATTCCTGGCTTTGCATCTGAACCTATACTGGGAATCCTGATTATCTGACTAAACTTAACTAGCATATCATCAAAATTCTTATCTATTATTTCATTAAGCATTCTTGTTTCCTTCTCTCATACTGTTTATCGTTTCTTCATCAGGTTTTACATATACCGTTAAATTATTTGTAAATATAACCATCCCCGGTTTTGCTCCCGCTGGTTTTTTCACATATCTTGCCTGGGTATAGTCTACAGGAACCTGTGAAGAGTTTCTCCCCTTACTGTGGTATGCAGCAAGCATTGCAGCTTCTCTTACAGCCTTATCAGACGGTTCATTACCTTCAGTAAACAATATTACATGTGAACCGGTAATATCATGTGTATGGAACCAAAGATCATTTTTTCCTGCTGTTTTAAGTGTAAGCTTATCATTTTGTTTATTATTCTTACCTACAGAGATCAAAAATCCATCGCTTGATCTGAATTTTAATGGCGGTTGTTCCTTTGGCGGTTTCCCTTTTAATCTTGATGTCCTTATATATCCCTGCTCTGCAAGCTCCATACGTAGTTCAATAACGTCAATATCACTCCTTGCTCTTGTCAATGAATCAAATACGCTTTCTATATATGCAAGTTCATCTTCTCCAAGCTTTATCTGTTCTGCAAGCTTTTTCTCAGCAGTCACTGACTTTTTATATTCGTGATAATATTTCTGAGCATTCTTAGACGGGGTAAGTCTTATGTCAAGATCAATTTTAATTTCAGAGCAGTCCTGATCATAGAAATTTTCAAGCACTGCCTCTTTATCGCCTTTTTTTATCCGATATATATTAGCTGAAAGAAGATCCCCCATAAGTTTCATCTTATCCTTACCTTCACACAGAATAAGTTCCTGCTTCTGATTGGCAATTCTTTTGCTTATTCTGTCTGCAAGATTCATAAGAAGTTTGAATAAATCATTTGCTCTCTGTCTTATTCTTGAATCATCATCACGTGCTGCATAAAAATAATCAAGAGTCTGACATGCAGTTTCCATATCATATGAAATCATCATAGTTCCATATTGTGAAATATGCATAAATGAAAAATCCTTAGGCGTACCTTCCTTTGTCTTTATAACAGTATAATTTATGTTATCATTCAGTATATCTTCTTTTGTTCTTGATATTATAAACAGAAGTCTGTTCATAATATTTTCATCTATCACTGAAATATCAGTTTCAATTCCTTTTGTACTGTAAAACGCCCATTCCCTTGCAATTACAGGTGATATTCCTTCAAACACACGTATGAGTGCCTTTGAAATTTCACCGGTCTTCTGCTCCGATAAAGCCACTCTAATTTCCTCTTGTGATGACGTAATAAATGAAAGTCTGTTATCTCTTGGAGGAAGTTCATATGTCATACCTGGAAGAACTAGTCTTGCTCTTGACATTCCACTGTCAACACGTCTTACACTGTCTATTATCTTACCATCTTTATTTATAAGTATAATATTAGAATATTTGCCCATTATCTCACATGCAACTGTTAGATGTACAACGTCACCAAGTTCGTCAGTACATTCAAAATCAATGAACAATATACGTTCAAGACCATCCTGACGAATGTCAGTAATTTTTCCTCCACCGAGATGTTTTCTCAAAAGCATGCAAAACATCGGCGGTGCAGCAGGATTATCAATATCCTTTTCTGTAATATGGACTCTTGCACTGTCCGCAGAGGCAGAAATAAGGAGTTTTTTACTTCCTCCCCTGTATCTGAGATTCATAATGATCTGTTCCTTTGACGGCTGATGTATTCTGTCAACCCTTGAGCCGATCAGAAAATTCAGCTCTTTTTTAATCATATAAAGAAATGCTCCGTCTAATGCCATAATTTTCCCCTCATTTAAATCTCATAAGAAACTACATCAATATTTGATTTAGCTGAAATAATTTTTATTCCCATGATGTTTGCCTGCAGTAATTTGGTTATGTATTCTGCTACTATTGTTTCAGTATAGAAATGCCCGCAGTCAAACAGTGCAATATTATTATTTGCAGCTTCTATCCAGATATCATGTTTTATATCACCTGTAATATATGCCTGACACTCATTTTCAATTACATCACCCAGAAGTGAACCTCCACTTCCCGAACATATTGCTATTTTTTTAACTGACATAGTTGTATTGGTATATCTTATGACCTTGCATCCAAATATTTTTTTAAGCTGCGCTGCCATCTGAGTAGCTGTCATACTATCTCCTGATATCTCACATATGCGTCCTGTCCCGGCAGAAGATCCTTTTTTCAGAGGAATAATTGGCTGAATACATTCATCCAGTTTAAATTGATCTCTAAGCAAATCAATTATCAGATCATTAATACCGTTTACAGCCATATCAATTGGTGTATGAACACAAATTGCGGCTATTCCTGCTGCAGCCATTTTAACAGCTGGATTTTTTAGTGAAAGATTTTTCAGTGGATGAAAAATAACAGGATGATGAGATACAATAAGATTTGCTTTCTCAGCCAATGCTTCTTTTATTACTTCATCCGTAATATCAAGTGTAACTAATATTCCTGTAACCTTGTCTTTCATGTTGCCGACCAGAAGTCCGGAATTGTCCCAGCTGTCCTGCGTTGAAAAATCAGCAGCTTCGTTTATCTGATTATACACATCCTCTACTGTAACTGTCATGTTTCCGGAAATCATGTCTGATATTTTCAAGCATACATCCCTGAGCATCAGTACCTTTTCACTTTTAGGGTCCGATTGGCTTATTCCTTTAGATATACTTCTGAGCCGGTTAATCTGTACTTCACCGAATTTTTTTGCGTCCTTATCTGAATAATCAAATTTTCCGGCATTCGCAAAAGTCTCATTTATTTGTATATGGTATCCACTGTATCTGATATTCATTATCGTATATATAAAACCTTCATCTGAAACAGCTTCTTCCTTTATAATTTCAAATTTATTCTCGTACAGCCATTTCCGCATAAACGGAATCTTTGTCATAGGCTGAATAATTATATTTATGTTATTTCTGAGCCATTTTGCGTCATTAATAATTGCGCTGATAGTTTCTGCACCCATTCCCGCAATTATTACATCTGTCACGCCGTCAGAATCAATGTTTTTAAGCCCATCTGATTTTATAAGTGTAATTTTATCAGAAAGTCCAAGTCTGTCTATTGTTATCTGTGCTGCCTCCAGAGGTCCGTCTGCAATATCACTTGCTATTACACTGTTGCATATTTTCTGCTGTACAAGATAGGCTGATAAGTAAGCATGATCTGTTCCTACATCACATACTTTTCCATTACCGATTACCATATCAGCACATTTTAATAATCTTTTATCAGGTGTAATAATAATCATCCCTTTTATGTTTATATTATAATAAATTTCAAACGCATACAACACATATCCATAATTCATACTTTTAAAAGTATGAATTAATATATTAATTATAACAAATATCATTATATTTGTAAACAAAAAATTTCTCTGCCAATTCAGCAGAGAAATTTATATATACGATTTTAGAAACATAATCCAGCATTAATTTTGCTCTGTTTACAGTGTTTTATTTAAGCAGATTCCACATAACAGAAAACAACAAAGTAATATTTATACTATAGAGATGCAATGAAATCATTTATCTTTTTTTCAAATTCGTCAGGATCTACTCCATGAACCATACATGCATCTGCTAGTGATTCTCCTCTTGCTGAAGGACATCCCAGACAATGCATACCCATTTCCATGAACATCGGTGCTGTTGCCTCACATTTATCAAGTATTTCTCCTATTATCATATCTTTGTTAACTTTAAAATCCATTTGTAATTCCTCCAAAATCAATTTTTCTTAAGATCTTTAATTTCAACTGTAATATATGGCTCTACAGAATTATGCTTAAATGTCATATACATAGTCATATATGCGATTTCGCCGTCATGAACAAAATCATATTCGATATCATATGTAAGATCATCTGTTTTATTCCCTCTTTATAATACATCTATGCATGCTATTTTCTGTGCAAGAGGATTATCAGAGAGTAACTGAGAATTTTTTACAAACATTTACGGTAATTCCTCTTTAACAAGAAAGAAGCGTAACCTTAACAGGTTACGCTTCCATAAAGTACTTAATCTTCCTTCATCTTAGCGAAACATTCGCTGCAATATACAGGACGATCCTCTCTTGGTTTGAAAGGAACCTTTGCTTCACCGCCGCATGAAGCACATGTAGCTATAAACATTTCTCTTTCACCCTTTGAAGAGTTCTTTCTTGAATTACGGCAATCCTTGCAACGCTGTGGTTCATTTTCAAAACCTTTTGCAGAATAGAATTCCTGCTCTCCTGCTGTGAATACGAACTCTGATCCGCAATCCTTACATACTAATGTCTTGTCTTCAAACATTTTCAATTACCTCACTTATTCTTGTTGAGAATTTTTTTTAGACCACGAGCGGATTTCCACCGCCACCTTTGATAAACAACGCTCTGGAATTAAGCTACTGGGCCATATATTTTGATTAGTTTTACCAAAGACACTAATCGACTTTAAAATGGTCTGCTCTCCAAACTGATTTAAGCTTCCGTCTCACCCTTTGCATTGCATTATCAATAGCCTTGAGGGAAATATTTAACTGACAAGCCATTTGTTCATATGTGGAGCCCTTTAAAAATAACCGGAAAATCTCAAGTTCTTTTTTTGAAAGAACCTCAGATAATTTCAAATAAAACTCATTAATGCGTTCTTTCCTGAGATATATACTTTCCGGATCATCAAAATCCTTCTGTTTAACAGATTCTTCAAGGGTATATACAGGTATGACCTTGCGATTATTTTTTCTGAGTGCAGTTTTCATTTTATTAAGTATGCATACCTCTGCAAAAGTACAGAATTTAACGTTTTTTGTCTTGTCATATCCTGCCACAGCACTCAATAACCCCAAAAAACCTTCCTGCATCAAATCTTCTGCATCAACTTTCGTAGCAGACATTAAATTAGCCTTTATATGAATACTAAGTGCATAACGATTAAGTATTTCTTTTATCCCACTCTTACCGCAGTTTATATCTTCAAGCACTTCTTCATCCGTCTTTTCAGAATCTCCGGTAAAAATCTTTTCTTCTGATTTTATCATTATTACTTATCATCCTCAGCTAACAAAACCAACTTGATATGCTATTGATTATTATAACTGCATTTTTAATTTTTGTCAAGTTTTTTTTGTACTTTTTCGCAACAGTAAATCAAAATATCATATTCAATATAATAGTTATAAACTTTTTGTCCATATTGCACATGACATTTTAAACAAAAGCGCCGGAATTTATCCGGCGCTTTTGTTGATGATTAATTAACAGCCACAACCATTGTTGCAACCGCCACAGCCGCCGCAACCGCCACAGCCATTTTCACCGCCACAACCGCCACAACCGCCGCAACCGCCGGTTAAGCCGCCTATTCCGTTGCCACAGCCACAGCAAACAAATAAAAGTACAAGAATGATAATCCAACAGCAGTTTCCGTTCATAATGAAACTCTCCTATATATAATGTATTTAAAACAAATGAACACTGACTGAAGCTTTTGACTTTCATCGTTGTTCTTTGCTTTATATTTCATTATATGGAGGTCAAAAAAAAGTGTTACTGAATTTTTAAAGTGTTATTTTCTGTCCGTCTTTACTTATAGTTGTATCAGAAAATTTCTTTTTTACACTTTTTTCATACTGTTGTGGATTTACCATAGCCGGACTATAATGAGTAAGCCATAATCTCTGTACCTCTGCATCTGACGCTATGCATGCTGCATCAGAAAAGAGCATATGTCCTTTTTCAACCATGCTTTCTGCATTTTCGTCATCTCCGTACATTCCCTCACATATAAACAAATCGGATCTGAAAGCTGCATCAGTTATCATGTCAATTGGTCTGGTATCTGTAGCATATGTTATTTTAACAGGTTTTCTTTCCCCATCAGTTACCATCTCAGTTGTAACTGTACATCCGTTGTGCTCTACACTCTGGCCAGAATGAAGCTTGCTCCAGAGCGTCTTTGGGATCATAAGTTCCTGTGCCTTTTCTGGATTGAACACCGGTTTCCTTGTAAATACAAATGAATATCCAAGACATGGTACAGTGTGTCTGAGAGGAAATGCCTTTACATTTATTACTTTATCTATTTCTGGAATTCCGAAATCTGTTGGTTTATCAGTGTGAATCTCTGTAATATGAAGTTCATAAGGAAGTTTTCCGCATATACAGCATAAATTTTTGACTATTTCTTTTATTCCCTTTGGTCCGTAAATTTCAAGAGGAGTTTTTTTAGAGTAATTTCCAAGTGAAAGCAGAAGTCCCGGAAGACCTGATATATGATCTGCATGAAAATGTGTAATAAGAAGCGTTTCAAG
This sequence comes from uncultured Ruminococcus sp., assembly GCA_937872775.1. Taxonomy (GTDB): domain Bacteria; phylum Bacillota; class Clostridia; order Oscillospirales; family Ruminococcaceae; genus HUN007. Next base: position 6,066 of record CALMUA010000067.1, on the reverse strand, counting down.
CTTACTCATCTTACACTCGGCCTCTGTAAGCGCAATCTGTGTCCCCTCACCGCAATCAATCAGAATTGATTTTCCGTTATATTCAATATAGCAACAAGTAAGCCATCTGTTTTTTAATGGCATCATTCCACCTGTGCCCGCCAAACATACATCAACCATTAATGAGTTATCCTTTCTGTCTATTTGAGTTCAATGATAGTTACGCCGTCTTCTCCCTCACCATATACTCCAAGACGATAGCTTTTGACTATTGAAAGTGTTTTAAGCCTTGCATGAACAGCTTTTCGGAGAACTCCTGTTCCCTTTCCGTGTATAACAGTTACCAGTGACAATCCTGTCATAACAGCATTGTTAAGAAACATTTCAACCTCTGCTACACCTTCATCAGATGCGTATCCACGAATATCAAGCTCCTGCTGGACCTGCCTTACAGCTGTATCTTTCTTCTGTCTGACCATCATCTTATTGTTTTTTTTCTGTGTTTTTTCCTTTTCGGCAAGACGAAGTTCAGAAATATTTATTTTCATTTTCATTATTCCTGACTGAACAAATACAAATCCCTTGCTGTCAACATTTCCGACTACTGTACCATTCTGATTGATACTTGTTATAAATACATAGTCACCTGTCTTTAATGAACGTGGCAGCTTATAGTTGTCTTTCTTTTTCGGGGTAACAGGATTCGCCTTATCATACATCTTATTAAGGATTCTTTTGCTTGTTCTCTCAGCTTCCGTTACCATGTCACTGAACTTTTCTTTTTCCTTCTGTTTTCTGATTGACTGGAGTTCATCAAGAAGTTCATTTGACTGTATTTTTGTGTTTTCAATTATATTCATTGAAGTATTTCTTGCACGTTCCAGTTCTTTTTGTTTGTAATCCTCAATTTCAGACAGTTCTTTTTCAAGTTTTTCAGCATTCATGGCAGCTTCATTTTTGAGACGTCTTACTTCCTCATTCTGTGCCTCAAGCTCAGCCCTTGTCTGTTCAAGCTTTTCTATTACCTTTTCAAATCTCATATTTTCTGCACTTACAAGCTGCCTTGCCTCATCAACTACATTATCAGGCATTCCAAGACTTTTACATATTTCAAACGCATTAGATTTTCCAGGAGAACCTGTAATAAGTTTATATGTCGGAGTTAATTTTGATATATTGAACTCAAATGATGCATTCTGTGTACCTTCTGTTTCTATTGCATATATCTTAAGCTCCTGATAGTGAGTTGTTACCATGAGTCTTGCACCACTTGACTTCAGTTGTTCTATTATTGAAACTGCAAGTGCAGCACCTTCAACAGGATCAGTCCCTGAACCAAGCTCATCTAACAGTATCAATGACTTTTCGTCAGCTCTGTCAATAATATTTATTACCTGATTAATGTGTGAAGAAAATGTAGATAGATTCTGTTCTATGCTCTGATTATCACCGATATCAACAAGAATATTGTTAAATACTGATATACGGCTTCCATCAGCTACTGGAATAAGTAACCCGCACATTGTCATAAGTGTAAGCAGTCCTATTGTTTTTAATGCTACAGTTTTACCACCTGTATTAGGTCCTGTTATAATAAGAGCTGTATATTCATCACCAAGCGAAATATCAATCGGAACGACTTTTTTAGGATCTATAAGCGGATGACGAGCTTTTTTCAGTTCAATTACACCATCATCTGATATTATTGGTGAAGATGCTTTCATTTTAGCTGCAAGGTTTGACTTTGCAAAATATAAGTTAAGTACTGTACACACACGGAAGCTTTCAGCTATTCCATCAGAGTACAGTGCACACTCTGCAGTAAGCTGACGTATTATCTTATCGATTTCTTCCTGTTCCTGACTTTCAAGTATGCGTATATCATTGTTGCATTCAACAATTGACATAGGTTCTATAAAAAATGTCTGACCTGTTGCAGACGTATCATGCACTAGTCCTGGAACTGCTCCTTTGTATTCTGATTTTACAGGAAGTACAAAACGGCCGTCTCTCATTGTAATAACTGGTTCCTGAAGGCATTTCTGTACAGACTGTGATTTTATCATTTTATCAAGTGTAGAACGAAGCTTTGAACTGACCTGATTTATCTTTCTTCTTATCATCGCAAGCTCCGGACTTGCAGCATCTGAAAGCTCATCTTCAGATATAATTGAGGTTTCGAGTCTGTTCAGAAGGCTGTCATTTGGCATGAGACCTGAAAAAAGCTCGTCAAGATCCGTTTCAACATCTTCACAGTGTCTGTGCCAGTCATACAGCATTTTGATCTGCTTAAGCATTCCCAGTATATCAAGAAGATCCCTGAGTGACAGTCTTCCGCCTGATTTTGCGCGTGAAAGATGATTATTTATATCTTTAAAATCCATAAACGGAGGGGTACCGAATCTAACAGAAAGAGAAAATGCCTGTGAAACCTTAATGATTTCATCCTTTACATCATCACAGTCAAATACCGGACGTATGGCCAGCGCCATTTGTCTGCTTGCCTGATTGGATGTCTCAGCTGCAAGCATTTCAAGTATTTTATGTAATTCAAGTTTTTTAAAATAATTATCCATTGATTCCTCTCTTTTTTTATTTTACAACTGTTTTGTAAAATTCTAATGTCTTAAATGTTTTTCCTATATGAGTAATAAGATAATTTTCTGAAATATATGCCAATGTGTCAGAGGATATTTCCGGTAATCTGAAATTAAAAAGTCTGTTAAAATCTGCAAGTACAATATGTCTTATTGCATGAAGAACGGGATCATTTATTCTCACAGCTGTACATTTTTTGTGTTGTGAAAAACAGCTGCTGCAATACATGGTCCCATTTTCAATAATAAAATACATTTTTTCAGCTGAATACATATTACATTCCGCACATCCGAGAACATTAGGCATATTTCCTATTTCAGTCATAAATCTCAGTTCAAATATGCTTTTTAAAAGTTTTATTTCTCTGGTACCCTCTGAAAGATAATGAAATACATTAAGTAACAGACGCAAAATCTCATCATACCTGTTTTCCTCAAGCATCGAAGCATATGAAATAACTTCAGCAAAATATGAAGCAAGAGCAAGCTTATCAAGTTCTTGTCTGATAGAATAAAAGATTTTTATCGGTTCAGCACTGTCTATACAGTATCTGTCACGGCGTTTACTCAGACAAAATTTTGAATATGCAAATAATTGTGCAGAAGAGGCATTTTTACTTGTAATCTTCCTTGCACCTCTGACAAATACTTCCATTAATCCGCATTTGTCAGTCATTATATCTATAAATTTATCATTTTCACCGCACTGACGTTCCCTGATCACAATACCGTTTACTGTTATCAGAAGCATCTTTGCACCATCCTGAATATTTTATTCCTTTATATTTTAAATAATCTTGTATTTTTCCACTCTTTTCAAAATCCAGCCACATTTCATCGTTCATAATATCAACCTTCTTATAAAGAATATGAAAACATTTGTCTGATAAAAGTATATCCTATATAAGCTAAGATATTTATGGTATTATTTCGCATATAATAATGAAATATGTTGCGGACTCAATTATCTGAAAGTCCCAGTGTTCTTATTATTGCATCCCTGTTTCTCCAGTCCTCTTTAACCTTGACCCAGCATTGGAGATTGACCTTAATCTGGAAAAATTCTTCGAGGTCCTGTCTTGAAAGAGTTGCAGCACGTTTTAGCATGCTCCCTCCCTTTCCTATAACAATGCCTTTATGAGAATCACGTTCACAGAATATCACTGCTGATATATCAAGAATATCCTTATCTTCACGTTCCTTCATTGTCTCAACTGCTACTGCAATTCCATGAGGAACCTCATCGTCAAGAAGCCCAAGAAGCTTTTCACGGATTATCTCACCGGCAATTATTTTTTCCGGCTGGTCTGTGATAGTATCCTCCGAGAAAAAATGCGGACTTTCAACGGCAAGTGATAACGCTTTCTCCTTAACAATATCCAGACCGTCATTGTTAAGTACACTTATAGGTATAATATCATCAAATGAATATTCACTGCTTAACTCTGAAATTTTTTTTCCAAGTAAAGCTTTGTCCTTTAAAAGATCAATTTTGTTAAGCAGAAGGATGACAGGAGTTTTCGATGTGTTTATCGATCTGAGCATTTCTTTCTCCGGTTCACCAAGGGGTTTTGTACAGTCAGCCATGAAAAATATCGCATCAATATCAGTCGCTGACTCTCTCACAGTCTTTAACATATATTCGCTTAATTTATTTCTTGCCTTATGCAGCCCCGGTGTATCAATAAAAACAAGCTGAGTCTCATCTATATTTACAACACCGGTTATTTTTGTTCTTGTTGTCTGACTTTTGCTGCTTACCGACGCTATTTTCTCTCCTATAAGTGAATTAAGCAGAGAGGATTTTCCTGCATTGGTTCTTCCTGCTATTGTTACAAAAACTGTTTTTGTCATTTAATATTTCCCTTTCATTACCTTCCGGCATTTGAAATAAATGTTGCATCACGTGATATTCCAAGCTTTTCGAGAACAGCTTCTTCTTTTTCACGCATTATTCTTGAACACAGAGTGCTTGTCTCATGGTCATATCCAAGAAGGTGTAGCATTGAATGAACAGTCAGAAATCCTATTTCTCTTTCAAGTGAATGTCCGAAGTTATCCGCCTGCTTGAATGCTGTTTCAAGTGAAATAACTATATCACCAAGCATAACATATCCTGTTTCAGTATCTATATCATAATTTCCGTTTTCCCCTAAAGGAAATGATAGCACATCCGTTGACTTATCTTTGTTTCTATATATTTTATTAAGATTTCTTATTTCTTTATTATTTACAAAAGAAACGCTTACCTCAGTGTCTCTTTTGAATTTTTCAGTAATAAGAACAGCCTGACAGCAACGTCTTATCAACAGACGGATACCTACCGGAATCTTTACCTCTGATTGTCCATTTTTAATATATACCTTGAGCTTTGCCATTATTATTTTTTCTTCCCTTCTTCAAAATATTTTTCATATGCCTTGATAATATCCTGAACAAGTTTATGTCTTACAACATCCTTGTCAGAGAATTTTTGAATTGAAATATCATCAACATTTTTTAATACCTTTGCTACTTCTATAAGTCCTGACTTTTTGCTTATCGGAAGATCTATCTGTGTTATGTCCCCTGTAATAACCATCTTGCTGTTATTTCCAAGACGTGTCAGGAACATCTTGATCTGCTCTGATGTAGTATTCTGAGCTTCATCAAGTATTATGAAAGCATCATCAAGGGTTCTTCCTCTCATATATGCAAGAGGCGCTACTTCAATGGTTCCTCTTTCCATATGTTTCTGGAAGCTTTCGGCACCAAGCATTTCAAAAAGTCCGTCATAAAGCGGTCTGAGATACGGGTCTACTTTATCCTGAAGATCTCCCGGAAGGAATCCGAGACTTTCACCGGCTTCAACAGCAGGTCTTGTAAGTATTATTTTTGTTATTTCATGTGCCTTGAATGCTCTTACTGCCATAGCTACAGCAAGATACGTCTTTCCTGTACCTGCAGGACCTATTCCTATAACAATTGTATTGTTTTTGATTGCATCAACATATTTCTGCTGTCCCACCGTTTTAGGACGCACTACTTTACCAGTGGTAGTAATACATATACTGTCGCCGACAAGCTCCTTTAATTCTTTTTCTGCTCCGTCTGCCACCATTCCGGTAACATATCTGAGAGTCTGTTCATTTATATTTTCACCTTTGTCAGCATATTCGAGCAAGGCCTTTATCGCCTGCTCCGCATGTACTACATTCTCATCTTCGCCCATAATTTTTATACTATTTCCGCGGCTGATTACAACTACTCCGTATTTTTTCTGAATGGTATTCAAATTTGAATCACAATTTCCCAACAATGTCATTATTTTTTCTGTATTATCTACGTTTATTATTTTTTCAGCCATAAATATCACTCTTTTCTTTTATAAATCGATTAGTTTTATATTTGTTTTCTATATTAAAATATTGCACCGGACGAGTTTGGAGTGCAACAGAAAGATCATCAATAAAAAGATCTTTCTCTCTACCATTTTCCGAAAGAAAATTAT
>CALMUA010000066.1 GCA_937872775.1 uncultured Ruminococcus sp. | reverse complement strand
TTATATGTAAATGAATATATAAACAGAAAGGGATGTCCCAAAAAATGAAAAAGCCGTTTGTCAGCAAGGAAAAAATTGAAGAGATATCAAAGACAATTCCTACACCATTCCACATCTATGATGAGAAGGGAATAAAGGAAAATGTCAGAAATCTTTTAAAGGCATTTTCGTGGAATAAAGGTTACAGAGAATATTTTGCTGTAAAGGCAACTCCGAATCCTTTTATTTTAAAGCTACTGCAGAAAGAAGGCTGTGGAGTAGACTGTTCGTCACTTACAGAACTTATGATGAGTGATGCATGTGATTTGTCAGGAACCGACATAATGTTCTCATCTAATGTAACACCTGCAGAGGATTTTAAACTTGCAAAAAAATTAGGTGCTATAATTAATCTTGATGATATAACACATATTGACTTCCTGGAAAAAACCGCCGGAATACCTGAAACCATATGCTGCAGATTTAATCCAGGGGGATTATTTAAAATAGAAAATGCAATTATGGATACTCCTGGTGAAGCTAAATACGGATTTACAAAGGAACAGCTCATTGAAGGATACACAATACTAAAGAATAAAGGTGTAAAAAGATTCGGCCTTCATGCATTTCTTGCAAGTAATACTATAGCAAATCAATATTATCCTGCGCTTGCAAGATTACTTTTTGAAGTTGCAGTTGAAATAAAGGAAAAAACAGGCATATGTATTGATTTTATAAATTTATCAGGCGGAGTAGGTATACCTTATAAGCCTGATGAGAATAAGACTGATATATTTGCTATAGGCGAGGGTGTGCATAAAGCTTTTGACGATGTACTTGTGCCTGCCGGACTTGGAAATGTATCAATATTCACGGAACTTGGCAGATTTATATTAGGACCATATGGACATCTTATTACAAAGGTAATTCACCATAAGCACACTCATAAAGAGTATATAGGATGTGATGCCTGTGCCGCTAATCTGATGCGTCCTGCTATGTATGGTGCATATCATCACATAACTGTTTTGGGAAAAGAGAATGCACCTTGTGATCATAAGTATGATGTTACAGGCGGTCTATGTGAAAATAATGATAAGTTCGCTATTGATAGAATGCTCCCTGAAATAGAAATCGGCGATTATCTTGCAATTCATGATTCAGGTGCTCATGGTTTCTCTATGGGTTATAATTACAACGGTAAGCTTCGTTCAGCTGAGGTACTATTAAAGGAAGACGGAAGTTTTGAAAAAATAAGAAGAGCTGAAACACCAGCTGATTATTTTGCATCATTCGATTTTACAGGATTATTTAAATAGTCTTATCAAAAAATAAGTATAATAAAAATAAGGTTATATACACTGAATAAATGTATATAACCTTATTTATTTTTAAATATTAATATGACTGAAATTATTATTTATCGCTACTGCATTTTCTTCTTGAACGGGTCAGAATTTTTTGTTCAACTTCAATATCTTCTGAAGGTGTGAATGCCTGATCACTACATTCATCCCAGTCACTCCAGTCACTCCAGTCAGATACAATTTCTTTTTCAAAGTGGTAGATAGTTTCTTTTATTGAGCGTCTTTTATACATAAACCATTCAGTTTCAGATGATCCGAATTTCATAGCATATGATTTTCCGTTAATAACATGTGTACTGAGGAATATGTTACTTGTAAGTGAGTCACCGGCAGGTGTCTTAGACATACTATCATTTGCAAGGCGCCAGTTCTTTACATCAGGCTTAACGTTTTGTTCAGATACTACTTCAATATACTGCCAGTTAGCATTTGAAAGATGATTGTTAAAGAAATTTGCAACATCAGGGCTTGAAAATGAGAGATTAATTGAATTAACAGAGTCAAACCATCCGGCATATTTAAAACCTATAACTTTACTGATTACTTCACATGTGTTATTTGGCTTAAGAACATCAGATGTATAATACAGATCATTTACCCATTCTGAATATTTATACGTTGTACCAACAAGCTTATAATCCTCAAACTCAGATATATTTGATGTGTCACGTTTATCAATAGTACGAGTTCTGCTTCTTTTTCTGTAGACAGTTTTTAATTCACTTATGTACTGGCTTGAAGGAACAATCTGATTTTCACTCCACTCAGTCCATGTTCCAGCACTGACTGTAAGTGTAATAGATGTTTCAGGAAGCACATCAGTATCTGCCTCAATGCTTTGAGCTATTATTGTGTCATAGTTTGTGTTATCTGTAACATAGATAAAATCAGGCTTAAGACCTTTTAAAGAAAGGGTTCCTTCAGCTGTAGATTTATTTTGTCCTATAAAATTAATTATTTTTTCTGTTCTAGGTTTTTCAGGTTCAACTGGTATCTCAACTTTTTCCTCAGCATGTGATGAAGAGGAAACTTCGGATGGAAATTCCAGAGAAGAAAATTTGTTTTCCTCCGGTTTATTATCAAAGGAAGAGGCACTCTCTTCAATGATTTCTTTACTACTCTTAGTATATTCCATGTATGTAATGGCATTTTCGGATGAAGAATCAGGGTCAGAAGAAGAGTGAATTTCTATGTTTCTTTGAGGAACGTTTATAACATGTTCAAATGCATTTTTTGAAATCTTTTCTAAGCTACCTGATTTGGCAGATTCATAATTCGGTACATCCTGCTGAAAATTTGTATAGATATTGTTGGCTTCAGGTGACTGTGAATCAATAAAAGTTTTTATTGATTCTTCTTCAGATTCATATGAATTTATATTTGGTGGTGTAATTATTGTACTACAATCATCTGCATCTGGCTGGACTGGAGTGATATTCTGAATAGGAGGCTGAGCTGCCTGTGAAGCAAGCTTCTGACTGTAAAATTGCACTGTTTGCGGATTAGGCTTTGGTATTGAAGTATGATCAAATGGCTGAATAGAAGGTTGAGTTGTCTGAATATCCTGCTGTGATGCTGATGAATCGTATTGAATAGCTGACTGTTCACTATTGTTTACTGATAATAAAGACTTTGAATCAGTTGACATCCATGCTTTTTCTCCTGTTTTAAGGTTTGCACCGCAAAACCCGCAAAAGTTCATCTGATTTTTTTTACTTTTTATAATTTCTCCGCAATTAGGGCATTTCATGTTATATAACCTCCAAAAATAAAATAATATACTATATAAAATTTTATCATGTTTTCAATATATTTTCAACTATTTATTATAAAATTGATAAAAAATTTTATAATAATATTTTGTGCATTGTGGAAATAATATAAAAATACCTTCATAAAATAATTAAAAAAATTAAAATAATTAAAACAGT
>CALMUA010000065.1 GCA_937872775.1 uncultured Ruminococcus sp. | reverse complement strand
ATACCTAAGGCAGAGGAGAAAGAATATTATCCTATGTCCTCGGCTCAGAAGAGAACTTATCTCATTCAGCAGATGGAGCCGGACTCAATGGCATACAATATGCCGTACACCATGAATATGACGGGTGAAGTATATCCGGAAAAGCTTCATGATGCACTTGACAAGATGATAGCAAGACATGAAATTCTCAGAACAGCGTTCCTTACAGTAGACGGTGAGCCTGTACAGAGGATACTTGACCATGCAGATTCAGATTTTGACTATACTGAAAGCAGCGAATCAGATGAAAAGCTTGCAGCAGTCTTCTTTAAGCCATTTGACCTGAGCAAGCCGCCGTTTGTAAGAGTGAAGCTGGTAAACAAAGAAAAATATCACCTCTTCCTTATGGATATGCACCATATTGTTTCAGACGGTATGAGTCAGAGTATCTTAATTGAAGAACTTATCAGGCTGTATAATGGCGAAACACTTGAGCCTCTGACACATCAGTTCAAGGATTACAGTGAGTGGATGAACAGACGTGATCTCAGTGATCAGAAAAAATTCTGGACATCGCAGTTTGACGATGAGATACCTGTTCTTGATATGCCAACAGATTTTGCACGTCCTCAGATGCAGAGTTATGCCGGAGCTGTTACGGGATTATATGTAAATGAGCAGATCTCCGCAGGTATAAGGAAAATTTCGGAGAAAACAGGTGCAACAGACTACATGATATTCCTTGCAGTATTGATGATAACACTTAGCAAATACAGTCATCAGGAGGATATCGTCATCGGTTCACCTATCAGCTCACGTACACATCGTGACACAGAAAAAATGCTTGGTATGTTTATTAATACCCTTGCAATGAGAGGTCGTCCCGAGAATGAAAAGACATTCGCTGAGTTCCTTGATGAGATCAAGGAAACAAGCCTTAATGCATATGAGAATCAGGAATATCCGTTTGAGGAGCTTGTTGATGCAGTCAACGTAAACCGTGATATGTCGAGAAATCCGTTGTTTGATGTAATGCTTACGATGCAGAATAATGAGAATGCAGAAGGTGACATAAAGGATATGGATGTAAGCGGATCAAATATTGACCGTGAAACAACTGCGAAATTCGATATGTCATATGATGTATCGGCAGTTGGAGACAGATATGCAATGTCACTTGAATACTGCACAGCTCTGTTCACAAGAGAAACAGCAGATCGTATACTTGCACATTACCGTGAGATACTCAGAGCAGCATCCGAGAATATAAATGTAAAGATTGCAGATATGGCGATGATAACCGAAAAAGAAACAGAAATTATCAACAACTGTTTTAATGCAACAGACTGCGAATATCCGAAGGATAAAACGGTAGTAAAGCTTCTTGAAGAAAAAGCAGAGGAAATGTCTGGCAGGATAGCAGTAAAGTATGATGGAACGAATGTAACATTCAGAGAGCTTAACGAAAGAGCAAACCGCCTTGGAATGGCACTCAGAAGCAAGGGAATAGGAACAAATGATTTCGTGTTGCTTGTGACAGAACGCAGCAATGAGATGCTTGAAGCTATCTACGGAATCCTGAAATCAGGAGGAGCATATGTACCTGTTGATCAGAATACACCGGCAGAACGAATCAGATTTATACTTGAAGACTGCGGAGCAAAGGCAATAGTAACCTACGGAGTAGTCCTTGATATTGGCACAAATGTTGAGACATTTAGATATGAGGACATAACAAAAATGCCTGTGATCAGCGAAAATCCCGAAATAATAACAGGTAGCAGCGATCTTGCATACATGATCTACACATCGGGAACAACAGGCAAGCCAAAGGGAGTAATGATTGAGCATCAGGGACTTGTAAATCTTCTGAGTTGTTATGATAAGATATATAACATGACAGCAGATGACGTAGTATTACAGTTTGCAAGCTACTGCTTTGACCAGTCTGTATGGGATATATTCAGCATCGTATGGACAGGAAATGGAGTATGTGCAATTCCAAGAGATTATGTAAGAAATCCTGAAAAGCTTTCAGAATATATGCAGCAGGAGGGTATCACCCTTACATCACTGACACCTGCATATATCAATGAGCTTGACCCGAGTAAATTCAATGGACTAAGACTTCTTGATTCCAGTGGTGAAGCAGGAAATCTGGAAACGCTGAAGAAATGGTGCAGGGCAGGAAAGCGAGTGATCAACACCTACGGACCGACTGAAGTAACGGTAAACACTTCAAGTTATGAAGTAACAGCAGATTCGGATAAGTTGCCGATAGGTAAGCCAATAGACAATCTCAGGCTGTATATTGTAAACGGAACACAGATGTGCGGAATCGGCGTACTTGGCGAGCTTTGCATAGCAGGAGACGGCGTTGCAAGAGGATATCTGAACAGACCGGAACTTACAGCAGAAAAGTTCGTAAGGAACC
>CALMUA010000064.1 GCA_937872775.1 uncultured Ruminococcus sp. | reverse complement strand
ATAATAGATTTCATTTGTCAACAAAAAAATCTCTATTTTTTTGAGTTTGTTCAATATATGAGATTTATCCTTTATTTTCGTCAATTAACTGTTCATCATTATTTTCCTTGTGTATTTTAGGAAGACACACTGTAAATTTTGTACCTGCATCTATACAGCTGGCTAGTTTAAAATATCCCTCATGTTTGTCAACAATCCATCTTGCTATTGAAAGTCCTAGTCCTGTTCCGCCTGTTTTTCTGTTTCTTGCATCATCAGCCCTGTAAAATCTCTCAAATACTTTTGGAATATCTTCACTTGTAATTCCTATACCTGTATCCTGAACATCAAAACATGGTATATGTGTATCATCTAATCCGGATGATACAATTATCTCATTTCCTGCAGGAGTATACTTTATGGCATTATCAACAAGTATTCGTGCTGTCTGTTTAAGCATTGCATAGTCTCCGTATGCATAAATCGGTTTATCATGATTAATTTTCAGAATATATTGATGATCCGTATCTACCATCTGATATTCATCATATATCTCATTTATCATATAATTGAGATCAAATTTTTCAATTGTAAGCTGATTTTTGCCGTTATCTCCCCTTGCAAGGAATAAAAGCTGCTCTACAAGTTTGTTCATGCTTTCTGATTCACTCTGAATTGCTGTTATTGATTCATCAAGTATTTTTTCGTCATCTTTCCCCCAGCGACTTAGCATATTGGCATAACCCTGTATTACCGCTATAGGAGTTCTCAGTTCATGTGACGCATCAGAGACAAAGCGTGCCTGCTGAATATATGAATTTCTCATTCTCTTTATAAGATTGTTTATAGCATTTTCTATTCCCTGAATCTCTGTATTTCCTGTAGATACCATGCAGTCTGTATTTTCAGTATCTATTTTTTCAAGAGCATTCTCAAGATCATGGAACTTATCAATTTCAAAATTTGCTGTGCTTATCATCTGTGCTGTAGTGGCAAGCTGATTAAGTGGTTCAAGCTTTCTTCTTACCCTTTTTCCACCGTTAATACATCCTGACATAAATATGAGAAACTCCGAAATCATCATTACTCCGGTAGTTGCTGATGTTTCAATTAGTACACTTCCCGCATGGATCTTTTCTTTTACATCAGGAATTACATAGCAAAAAGTATCTATAAATTCTGAAGGGCTTACATTTTTTGAATATTCAAAGTTGCCCGTAAGACGAATATTCCAGAACTCAGATAAATTATAACCCATCAGTCCGGCTTCAGTGACAATACGCCATATATATATTTTAGCTATAACAAATATTATATCAATTAAAATAAAATTACGAAAAAGTCTGAAATTCCAGTCAGATGAAATTCTCCTTGCTATTGAGCGCATTTTTATGTAATTTTTTCTATTGTTTCCATTCATATAACATCATTCCTTTATTACATACCCGACCCCTCTTATAGTATGTATGAGTTTTATATTAAAAACATCATCTATTTTGCTTCGTATATATCTTATATAGACGTCAACAATATTTGTTTCACCCATATAGTCAAATCCCCACACAGTTTCAAGAAGAACCTCACGTGAAAGAACTATTGACTTATTTTCAAGCAGTTTCTGAAGAAGTCTGAATTCTTTATTTGTAAGTTCTATCTCATGGCCGTCATATTTTACTGTGTGAGAAGATGCATCAAGTGTCAAAAGTCCTGCAGAGAGTTCAATTGTATTTGCATCAGCAAGTGAAGCTGATTTTTTTCTGAATGCTGTCCTTATTCTTGCAAGCAATTCTTCTATATCAAACGGCTTTGTGACGTAATCATCAGCACCCATATCAAGTCCTGATACCTTATCCATTACGGTATCACGTGCTGTAAGAAGAATTACAGGTATATCAGAAGTTTTTCTGATTCTTCGTAAAACCTCTATTCCATTTATTCCGGGGAGCATTATATCAAGAAGAATAAGATCTATGCCGCCCCCCTCTGCGATTTCAAGGCCTTTTCTTCCGTCAAAAGCTTTTTCTGTCTCGTACCCCTCATGAATCAGCTCAAGTTCAATAAACCTTGCTAACTTTTCTTCATCCTCAACTATAAGTATTTTCATGATCATTATTCCTGCTTTCATAAGATTATACTTAATATACTATCAGATTTCAGAAAATATTTCAAGGGGCTGTTCCACGCATAAACCGGTGAAACAACCCCTTGAAAAATCAGGTTTACTTTCTGTCATCTACATTTATATTTTGTCCGTTATTTTCTTTTTTTGATTGACAGCATTCTATTTTATCCATCACATTGTTTACTTTTTCTGTTCCGAGGTCCGGGCCTATAAATCTGAATTTACATCCCATAAAGAATGCAACTATCAATGCGCAGATAATAAGATAAAAAGCGGGGATCATAAAAATTACTAAAACAGTAACCGGTATATCAATTATTTTTTTGCCTTTCTTTTCAACGCAAAATTTATTTTCCATTCCTTTACTTATTACTTTTTCGCACCATTTTCCGAAACGTTTAATTGCACTGCCGAATGATTCCGGTTTACCGTTTCCGCAATTATAATTGCAGTAATTATTAGTATTTTCTGATTTTGTTGAATAACTCATTTTTTCTGCCTCCTTAATTTTGCCCTCTTTTTCTAAAGCTATTAATGCGTCCAGAAGGTTCCAGCCTACACTCTCAAGTACACCCTTTGCCTCATCGTAAGTAACGTCTGCCTTTTCCCTCAGTTTTTCGATCATTTCAATTTGTTCCATAATTATTTACCCTTTCTTTAATTAATTTATTTTTATGTGATTTCATCTCTTTCTTAATCACTGACTATAGTGTACAACTAAAGGCTTAAAATAAAATATAATAAACCTGAATTATTCATCGTGGCATAA
>CALMUA010000063.1 GCA_937872775.1 uncultured Ruminococcus sp. | reverse complement strand
TAATTTTTTCTTCTTTTTCAGAAACAAACTGCCCTGAACTGCTTTCTGAAATCATATCATACCATTGCCGGGTTGTATCTTTTATTTTTACAACAAACTCATTAAAGTTTGCTTTACCAAGTGAAATATCATTAAGCTCTTTTTCCCATTCACCGGTTAAATTTGCAGATTTTATTTCGTCTACCGGAAGTGTATCTATCAGATACATCCCTTTATCTGTCGGAATAATTGATTTTCCTTTCCTTAAAAGATATTCCTTTGTAAAAAGTCCTTTTAAAATAGCCACTCTTGTTGCATCTGTTCCAAGACCTTTTTTCTGCAGCTTCATCATTGTACGTATTTCTTCATCTTCAATGTTTGCCCCGGCAAGCTCCATTGCTGCAAGTAATGTAGCTTCTGTAAATCGTTTAGGAGGCTCTGTTTCACCCTTCTTTACACTATATACTCCGGGATATTTAACGTCTTTTTCAATGTTTGGAAGTGTTTTTTTACTTTCCGGCATAGCATCTACAGCATACCATCCTGAATTAGTTATCACACTCCCGGAAGCTTTAAATTTATTATTATTTACATCAAGAACAACTGATGTCTCATCAAGCTCTGCCTTTGGATATATCATTCTGAGTATTGATTTTACAAGTAAATCATATAATAATTTTTCATCCTCAGACACACCGGATAAGGTTTCTGGAACATTAACCGTTGGAATAATAGCAGGATGGCTTCCTACTTTTTTATCATCGAAATGCCTTAATGAAAAAGCACTCCACTGTTCTTCAGGGAGTGCATATTTTTTGTATTCAGGCATTAACAATATTTTTTGTAAAGTAACTTTTACTTCCGGGATCATTGCTTCTGTGAGGTGTTCTGATGATGTTCTCGGATAAGTCATTAACTTATGCTCATATAAGTTCTGCATGACGTTCATTGTTTTATCAGATTCCCAATTAAGTATCTTGGCAGCTGCAATCTGAAGCTGTGTGGCGTTATACAGCAGTGGAGCTGATACTGTCTTATGTTTTACCTGTTTATCAACTACTACCCCGTCATTGCCGTTACAGGCAGCTTGTACTTCATTTGCTTCTGCCTGATTATCATAATTTCCGTGCTCATGTTCAGCTTCAAAATGCTGTCCGTTTGCATCGAAATCAGCAATTACTTTCCAATATAGTGTTTTAACATGAGACAGTATTTGTTTTTCTCTGTTGACAACCATCGCAAGTGTAGGTGTCTGAACTCTCCCTACTGAAATCAGATTATCAAATCCACCATACTTTTTTGTAGCAGCAACAGTAAGGTTATTACCTACTAACCAATCTGCAATATCTCTTGCTCTGCCGGCAAGCTGTAGATCTGCAGCACAGCCTGTTGTCTGTGACGATAACTGTTCTTGCTGCTCTTTAAGATTTTTAAACGCTTTTATTATTTTTTCATCTGTAAGATCTTCGATCCAGACTCTCTTTACAGTTTTAGAATACTTGCATACATCACAAACATACGCAAATATGAGTTCACCTTCTCTATCAGGATCTGTTGCATTTATTGCCCAGTCTGCTTTGTCCAAGAACCCTTTAACAAGCTTCAGGCACTTAATTGTCTGTGCTTTTGCAGCACTTCTGAACATATCCGGAATGCAAGGAAATATGTTTAAATCCCACTTTGCATATTTTTCATCATATGACTTTGCCGGCACAAGCTGTGCTAAGTGACCAACACCGTGACACAATATTGCATCTTCACCTTTAAATTTAAACTGATAATATCCTACTGTTGGTTCATCAGGATGCGGTATTCGTTTGCCGGCTCCTAATGCTCCGGCTATTGTCTTAGCCAGACTTGATTTTTCAGCGTATATTACAACCAATAAAATACCCCCTAATTATTTTTTTCAGAAGCTAGCTTACTACCTGTCCTTTTAAAAGTGTATTACACCTTCTGCTATTGTATCAAATTGTTCACTTCCGTCAGCATTATTTGAATACACTTCAACATTTCTTGATTCACAGTTTTGCTCGATTAGTATGTGGACATCAACATACCTATTTTTAACATCATCTTCAAAGCAAATTGATGTAAAAAGAACAGTACTATCGCTAGTTTTTTCACGGAAAACCGGTACTTCAAATATGTACATATTACTTAAGTCAAAATTCTCTGCTAGGCATTTTTTTATGATATGGAATAAACAAAGGCACAGATATTCGCCATTATTGAGGTCAGATGGAGATTTATTAAGTATATTCTGTACCTGTTCTTCTTTAATCTGTTCTGCATCATCTAGTAATAATATTATGCTTTCTCCTTCCTCAAGAAACCAACAATCCATGTATTCCTGACATAATATTGTTTTCATAATTGATAATATCTGTGCATCTGGTATCATGTTCATAGTTATTTCTCCTTTTAAAATCTTGTATCACTTACTTTTATTGTTATATTTTCATATATAAAAGTTAATCCGCAAAGTTTTATCTCTGCGGATTGTTTTTTATGTTATGAATTTTCATATTATTTAAATAATGTTTCGACAAATGTATCAGAAGAACCGTTGAAACTTTCATAGAATAGTTTTTTCATTTTTTCAGAAGCAAGCTTACCATCTTTTAAATTTCCAAACCAGTGAACTATACGTTTAGGAGGACATGCGAATTTTTTCTCCGGAAGTGATGAGTGTCTGAAAAAAAGTGTATTTTCATCAGTACTTACAGCATTAAAAAGCAACTCAGACTCTTCATCCAGCTTTTTGCAATTAATACTGCAATCATACAAACCATATTTTCGGCACACTAAAGGTCTCACTTCATATATACTACACGAGCCATTTGTACAATCGATAAATATGCAATTTGATGCTGAATGTGAAGCTATCGCTTTTTTTGAGCATTGTTCCAGATAATCTTGTCCATATCTTATTCCAAGATAGTTCAAAATCATAAAATATTCTGTAATGCTAATCTCAAAGTCATTGGAACAACAATCGCTGCACCCTTTATGACAAGTTATATTAGGAGAATGCTTATTGTCATTTTCAATTGCATCATAATAATTTATTAATGTATGTATAATACTTTCTGGGTTTATGTTCACGAAATAGCCTACCTTTTTTATTCTAATCCTGGTTTTTACATCAGTTTCAGGATCTATAATTATTAGTTCATAGTCTTTGTTTAAATCAAACTGCAAATCATTCAATATCTGGTTATCAGTAAATGTGGTCATAAAACAAAGTCCTTTCTGATTATACATTTTTCTCCTGTGTTTGTAAAGATGATAATTTATATAAATTCTTTATCAACAGTGCTTGTTTTTAAAAATGTGCTATAATAGCACATTTTTATTTCAACTTCATTAACTTACGCTTTTCTTGTTTATTAGGATTATTCAGCTCATAATGCTTTAATATAGATCCATAAACTTTTTTGTTATGTGCAGCATCATTGTAATCTATTCTATTTGACGTACAATTACCTTTAAGTAAAGATTTATTAAGCTGTATAAATCTCTGCTTTGAAGAAGGAAAAAGATAATTGATTTCTCTTGTATAATCATACTTAGGGTAATTAAGCCACCTAGAAATATGTATTAGATCCCATTCTGCAGAAGAACACATCATAATCTTTATATCTGATTTTCTATATTCCGGTTCATACTGCGGACGAAAATACCCTATATCAAGAATTACATGCGTGTAATTCTTTTTTGCACGTTCAAGGGCTGTGTACGGCAATACATGTATATTACCGAGACTAAAACCTTCGGCTGCAGCTGTTGTTTTATATTTATAATAATTTAACATATTTTTATATGTTTCATCATCACCCATTACTACACATGGATTTTTCTTTTGGTTTTGAAGTAAGTTTGCAAGTTCAAATGCTGTTCGGGTACATCCAAGATGATGCTGCATTTGCATGATAGATACTATTATACAATTTTCTTTATTGATTTCGCCACCATCAATAATTTCTGTCACATTTTCAATATCAAAGCTATAATTTTCTGACAAAGAAAAAAAATTAAGTTCTACAGGTTTACTCTCGATTTTTTCTTTTTCTAAATCGACAAATTCAGATTCATTTTTAAAAATAAGTTTTTCTTTTTCTTTTATTATCGTATCTATTTTTTCGTTTATATCCCCAAATTTTAATGGATTTTCAATAGTAACCTTTATTTCTGAATCATCTATTATAATATCGTTCACTTTTTGATGAAGAAGAAATTGTATTGACTTTTTAAATTGTTCATCCTCAACATTATCTACAGTACCGAAGTTATATATTAATCTTACATCAGGTGTTTTTAATTTCAGGAGACACACAAATCCTTCAAAATCAATATCTTTAAACTTAACAGAATAATCTATAATCACACAATGTGGATTAAGTGCTTCAATTTTTGAAGCTGACATTCCTTTTGCAACTGTTATAGCATTCACTATACTAAAATCCATCATTTCTTTTATAATACCATCATAAATTTTTTTTCTTACCCTCGACGTAAGCAAAACAGCATTCATACTATCGCTTCACCATCCCTTCTTACCTTTAAAATATCATTTATTATATTCTTAGTTACACCTTTGAAAGCTTCCATCTGATAGCTTGATATCACTAATAAATATAACTCATCCTTAATTTTAATTTGAGTAATTAATCTTGATTTATACTTTTTATCCGCCTCCTGTATTCCTATTGGGGAACATAATACAACCGTATTACTGTAAGAAATGTATCTCTCAAGCACCATAACTTCTATTTTTTCTCCAATAATTAAACTGCCATTTGATTCACTTTTGCTGAACATGTATACAGTGACATCATGTACAGGAAACTCACACATGATTCTGGATTTAAATTTTATAAATATATTATTAATCTTTTCATTCCTTTCGCAGACCTCTTTTTTCATCGGTTTAATAATCCTTTCTGTTGCAGCATGCAATAATATAATCGCTAAGCTCTACACCGTTTTTCAATGCCGCATTATTCATTTTTTCTAAATCAGAAACATTAAATTGTAACGAAATGTTTGTACTTTGGTTTTTCATTTTCTCTTGTTTCTCTTTAAAATCAGTTGACATTATATCATAGAGTCTACACTTAGGTATTTTCTTAGAAAATGGTATTACTTTCTTGCCACAAATAATTAAACCCGTTCCTTTTTCTCCTGTCTTAAGATACACCTCTTGTGAAGGTGAAAGTTCGAAAAGATCAACAATTTGATTCAGCTCACTATTTTTTTGCTGAAGCAAAACAACAAACTCAGCATTTCCAAGCATAAGAGTCGCCTGCTTTGAAGCAAGAACTTCTTTAATGTTCTGTGTAGCACCTGTAACCACTCCTCCATGCTTTCTTATACGCTTATAAACTTGTGCAAAAAATTCTCCAGACTTTGTGGTTGCTCTACCGGCACCATCAGTAAACATGATTGAAAACTCATCGATCCAAACCCATGTCCTTATACCTTTCTTTTTATTTTCAATAACACGCTGCCATAGATATTCAAGAATAATCTGCAAACCAACAGCTCTAAGCTGTTCACCCATCTCAAATAAATCAAAAACTAAAAAGCGCTTATTCATCTTTAAATTTGTCTTCCCGGCAAAACATTGAAATGATCCTTTTGCATAAATTTCAAGTGCAAGAGCTATTGATTTAGCTTCTTTTTCTTCTTGACTGTTAACAATGTTATAAAAATCAGTAAGCGTAGGAAGATCTTCATCTTTTAATGTCTTTGCGTATTTTTCATATGCTAATCTTACACATCTGTCTACTACAGATCGTTCCTCTGCAAGTAGTGCTTGTCCTTTTGCTGTTTCGACAACTGTTATTAAAAATGATGATTTCAATGCTATAGCATTCATACCATCCTCTGAATATTCCATATCAATATCAAAAATATTCATTGTAGTTGATGAATCTGCTGATAACTTAAATACTTCACCATCGAAATTATTTTCTTTGATTAATTCCAGGTATTCTCGTTCAGGATCTATTACTATTATTTCATCTTCAGGATATGTAAAGAGTACGTCTTCTATTTCTGACTTACTAAACATTGATTTTCCGGAACCAGATGTACCAAGTATAAATCCATTACTATTCATTTCATCTGTTCTGTCAAGAATGATCGTTGAATTAGTTATCTGATTTTTTCCATATGATATTCCACTTTTACTAAAATAAGAACGATAAGAAAACGGAACTAACACACTTATAGCATCTGATAACAGATATGAACTTATCGAATTTCCAAGCTTACCATTGAACTTGTTATTAGCAAAAGGAAGAATAGAATTCATAGCCTTCTCCTGCTGACGGACAAGAACATCCAGCTTAATCTGATGCCTTCTTGCCTTATTCATTAAACTTTGAGTTATTTCGTTTAAATCTTCTTTTGTTTCAGCTGATACTGAAATAAAAACACAAAGTTCAAACAATTCCATATTTGAACTTGAGAGCTGATTTTGTATACCTTCAAGCTCCTTTAATTTTTCCTCTAACCTAAATGGAATAAAATTTGTTCCGTCCTTTTTATTTTTTGCCATTCTCCCCTGAACTGAACTTTGAACATTTAAGATTTCTTTTCGAACCTTTTCAGCTGCATCACCTTTGTCTACACGTTTAACATGCTTTGATAGGGTAACTTTGAAATTATTATCGACCATATCCTTTATAAATTCGTCATCCAGATCTCGATCATAATGTTTCATATACAATATTCTTGTAAATGCAGTACCAACCTCTACTTCTTTTGCTTTAAATGCAAACATTGATGGTGCAATATAATCCTTTATTTTTCCACCGGATTTAAAAATATTTTGCGGAAGCCTGAATTCAGTAGTATCAAAAGGATGATAATACTGATACAAAACGGACAATACTTCCTCAGGCATTAGTTGTCTTGTATTTATTTTAAGTAAATCAAAAAACACCTGAAGTTCACGATAATACTTAAAAAGAACATTTACATCATCGGCTTTTGTTTCCGGTTTATAGCTCATTGCAATAAGCATTATTTTTTCTGCTGACGCATCAGCTGCTTCTTTTATTAAATTCTCTTGCATTCCACAATAATCATCATATAAATCACCATATTGTCTGTTTTGAGGAATTAGTATTTCTCTCAACTTTTCAGGATTCACCTTACAATTCATAATAAATTCCTGATACTTTATATCTGCCGGTAATGCATTCATAAGCTTTGTATACTTAGCGTAAATTTCATGCTGTTCGTTATCACGCATTAAAGAATAATCCATATTGTCATACGCAAATATAATTGTATATGTATCTTCTTCAACAAGAAACAAACCATTATCGTATGCCTCCATAAATGGTATAGTATCCTGTGCAGTTCTTGGTACTATCATATTCTTACCGAAAAATATACCTTTTTTATTTTTTGTTTGCGGAATTATTTTCATTACTATATACCCCCTTCTTGTTATATGGCCTTTTGTCTACACCCTTAAAACTCTTTGCCAACATACCTATTACAGACATACCATTTATCTGAACTATACCTCCAAAAATAAATGCTGCCATTGAAAAAAATACGATAGTCATTCGTGTGTCTGTGGTTGTAATATCTTTAAGTAATTTTGTTTCAAGTATTCCAATAAGCACTCCAATTGCTGCAATAATCACCTGTGCTCTGTTAAGTCCAAATGCCACTTCATTTTTCCTGATAATATTTTTGGTCACTTTAACTTTTATCATTAAACACCACTCCTCGTATAATAACAAAGGCTGTATCAAACAACCAATAAATTCAGGTTACTTGATACAGCCTTGATAAACTGTATTCTATTTTGTGCTATTATAGCACAATTTTTATTTTACATATTCAATAAGCTTACCTTCATTCCTTAACTCATTAAAATAC
>CALMUA010000062.1 GCA_937872775.1 uncultured Ruminococcus sp. | reverse complement strand
GACAGTTTTTGTATGTGAATAATATGTTGACTGTGCACAAAAACTTTATTATAATTATTTTAGCAGGTATTACATTAAAATATCTGTGCAGAGGAATAGAGGATTGTAGAAAATTAATGTGTGAAAGGAATGTGGAAAAGTGGAAATTAAAAGAAGAGCAGTGTCACTGTTGGTTTCAGCGGCATTTTTTGTGTCGTCAGTTCCGGAGTGCAGTGTAATTTTATCAGCTGCAGACGGCACATCTTCAGATGGATTGTCATCATCAATATCATCTGATGTTCAATCCCGTAAGTTTACCCATAAGGAATGGACAGGTACGGCTTACACGGATCTCAAAGGAAATATGGTAAACGAAGAGGACATATTTGCAGTAAACCGTGAGGATTCATCGCTCACAATTATTCCGTATCAGGATACTGATACAGCAACCCAGGCAGTATGGGATTATAATTCAAGAGATAAATCTCAATACTTTAAAATGCTTACAGGTGCAGGAGAGGACTGGCGGCTTACAGTTGTTTCAAATAGTGAAAAAGCACAGCCTTATCTTGAAGCAGGATTTATGAATAAGGATTACGTGGAAGGGAACGAGTGGAAAACAGTATCAATGCCAAAAAGCTGGACTTGTCAGGGTTTTGACTTTCCGATTTATACAAACATCGGTCAGCCGTGGCAGTCTGCATATGACTATGTAAAAGTTCCGGCAGCTCCTGTAAATTATAATCCTGTTGGACTTTACAGAAAAAAGTTTTCTCTTGAAGACGTAATGACTGATGACAACAGGAGAGTATACATTAACTTTGAGGGTGTTGAATCAGCATATTATGTTTATCTTAACGGAAAAGAAGTTGGATACAGTGAGGATTCTTACAGTCCGCATTGTTTTGACATCACGGATTACCTTGTAAAAGGTGAAAATACGCTTGCTGTTGAGGTACATAAGTTCTGTGACGGAACATGGTTTGAAGATCAGGACATGATATACGACGGAGGTATTTTCAGAGATGTTTTTCTGACAAGTCAGCCACTGGTAAAAATCAATGATTACACTGTACGGACAGACTTTGACAGTCAGTATAAAAATGCTGTTCTGAATTTATCGGTAGATATAAAAAATATTTCAACCAAAGATCAGAAAAACTGGAATGTTGACGTAAAGGTAATTGATGAGGGCGGAAATAATATAGCAGATAACTGTGTGATAAATGCTGATGAGATTTCATCCGGTAAAACTAAAACAGTCACATTGAATCAGACTATTAATTCGCCTTTACTATGGTCAGCGGAAAATCCTGAGTTGTATGCTCTTGTTCTGACATTGACAGATGGAACAGGTAAATCAGTTCAGACAGTTTCTACACAGCTTGGTTTCAGAAAAATAGAATTTACATCAACGGCTGTTGACTCAAACTACAAGGTTACAACTACGAAATGGAAACCAGTTACTATAAACGGAAAACCATTACTCTTCAAAGGAGTCAACAGACATGATACAGATCCGTTTAACGGAAAGGCTGTTTCTCAGGAATGTATGACAGAAGATGTGAAATTGATGAAGCAGAATAATATTAATTCAATCAGAACTTCACATTACAGCAATGATTCATATCTTTACTGGCTTTGCAATAAATACGGATTATACATGATGGCTGAGACAAACCTTGAGTCACATGCACTCATGGATAATAACGATGCTAAGGGACTTTTTTATGAGCTTGCAATGGACAGGACAAATACAAATTTCAGACGACTTAAAAATAATCCTTCAATTGTTTCATGGTCAATAGGAAATGAGATGGTCTATACATGGGATCCGACTACATCAAACGGAATGTTCAGGGATATGATATGGTATTATAAGAAAAATGACCCTACCCGACCAGTGCACAGTGAAGGAATGGGCGAATCCATGGGTGTAGATATGTCAAGCCAGATGTATCCGAGCCCCGACGGAATAAGATCTAAATCAGGCAGTGGCAAAATGCCTTATGTAATGTGTGAATATGATCATGCAATGGGAAATTTCGTAGGTGCTCTTAAGGAATACTGGGATTCAATAAGAAGTGCAGACAATATGATCGGCGGCTTTATATGGGACTGGGTTGATCAATCAAGAGCTGTAAGCATTGATACAGATTCCGTAAGCTACAACATTACAGACGACAAAGGAAATACCGGAAAATGTATAGGTTCTTCATCCGATTGGATCAAGGATACGGGTGCCGGAAGTCTCAACGGCGGAACGGCATTCAGCGGATATACAGTTATGGACGATAACTCAGCAGTGAATTCAGCTTTGTCAGGTGCAGGAAAATCATTTACATTTGAAGCAGTTGTCAGACCATCATCAACAGCACAGAATAGTGTTATAATATCAAAAGGTGATCGTCAGGCAGCTTTAAAAACAAAAAGCAGCGGAAGCGGTCTTGAATTCTTTATATACAATGACGGCTGGAAATCTGTTTCATGCGAT
The DNA here is from genome assembly GCA_937872775.1 of uncultured Ruminococcus sp. Taxonomy (GTDB): domain Bacteria; phylum Bacillota; class Clostridia; order Oscillospirales; family Ruminococcaceae; genus HUN007. Next base: position 5,413 of record CALMUA010000062.1, on the reverse strand, counting down.
TTTCCGTCAGACTGGACAGGAAAGTGGCATCAGGTAGCAGGCGTATATGACAAGGGCAATATGTCTATATACGTAGATGGAATTCTTCTGAAATCGGGAAGTGTTGAAGACGGAATTGCTGCAGGAAGTGATCCGTTAGGAATAGGATATGATGCATCTACCGGAAGAAAATTTGAAGGTGATATATCAATAGCAAGAATTTATTCAAAAGCACTCAGTAAGGCGGAAATTGACAGTCAGCGTTTTGCAGCACCGGGTATGTCGTGTTCTGATCCGTCCATCTTATTATGGCTTGATTATAGTCATGATTCATCACTTACAGAGAGCAGAGCATGGGATTATTATGCACAGGAAAATGCACATAAAAATCTTTATGCTCAAGAAAGCAAAGGAAAATATTTTGCGTATGGCGGTGACTGGGGAGATGTTCCGAATGACAACAGCTTTTGTCAGAACGGATTATTAAGTCCAGACAGAAATCCACAGCCAGAGATAGCTGAGGTAAAGTATCAGTATCAGAATTTCTGGTTTTCTTCAGACAGTAGTCAGATCGCAAACAGGGAAGTATCAGTATATAACGAAAGCGCATTTAAAAACCTGAACGAATATGATGTAAAATGGCAGCTTGTTACAAACGGATTTGTTACAGATGAAGGAATTGTGGATAATACAGATATTTCACCATACACAAGAGGTAAAATAAAAGTACCTTTTGATATTCCGGCAAACCCTGATCCTGGTGATGAATTTTATCTGAATATTTCAGTATATACGAAAGAAAAAACAGATTTTGTTCCTGCAGGAAGTGAGATATCATATGCACAGTTTGCTGTTCCGGCAAATGTTTCACCATGCAGATCCCAGATAAGCAAACAGGCTGTAGATATTACTGAAAGCGGCAATGAATATAAAGTAAAAGGTACTGATTTTGAATTTGTTATAGGTAAATCAGATGGAGTTATGAAGTCATATACATATAAGGGCGAAGTTCTTATAAACAAAGGCCCTGTTCCGAATTTCTGGCGTGGCTTTGTTGAAAATGATTATAACTCAGGAAGAAGCAAGCTGTTTGATACAAACTGGCAGAATGCATCTGACGGTGTTAAAGTTGACAACATCAGTGTAACTCAGAATCAGTTTGGTCAGCAGGTAATAACAGTAAATATTACTTTGCCGAATGCAAAAAACACAAAGGTATCAATGATCTATACCATAAATGGTGCAGGTCAGGTAAATGTAAAAATATCTGTAGACGCTACAAAATCAGGTATGGGAAATTTCCTGAGGGTAGGTTCTATGATGACACTTCCGGATGGTTTTGAAGATGTATCATGGTACGGCAACGGCCCTGTAGAAACATTCAACGACAGAAAAACAAACGGACGACAGGGTGTGTGGACAAGTACAGTTTCAGAATTATTTTACCCGTATATGAAGGTCGATGACTGTGGAAATATGACAGATGTAAAATGGATTTCAGTGAAAAGCAGCAGTCATAAGAACGGTGTTCTGGTGGCTTCATCAGGACTTGTTGAGGCAAGTGCACTTCATTTTACTCCTTCTGACCTTAATTCTGTAAATCATGTATACGAGCTGACACCAAGAAAAGAAACAATATTAAGTGTTAATTACGGTTCTATGGGAACAGGATCAGCAACATGCGGACCTGGTACACTTGAAAAATACAGACTTCCTTCAAATAAAATATATAACTGGGAATTCACAATTGTACCTGTAAAGGAATCAGATACACTGGAGCAGATATCAGAGACAGCTAAATCATACACAAGCACCGGTATAATTATCAAAGACCAGAGCAAAAATAAAATGAACATTCCTGTAACTTCTTCAGCTACTTTTAAAGAATCAGAAGGGGAAGTATATATGACAGGTTCACTTCAGATTCCGTTTAACAATATAATCAGTCCTGTTGTTGAAGGAAGAAAATCATTTACAATTGAAGTAAATGTAATCCCTACAGGAGATCCTGAATATAATATGTTTGCAGGAAAGGGTGATCATACATTTGCATTAAGGACAACACCAGGCACGCTTGATTTCTTTGTATATGCCGGAAATGCATGGAGAACTCTTTTTTATAAGATGCCATCAGATATGGCTGCATCATGGCAAGGCAAAAAGCATCAGATAGCTGCAATATACGACGGTGAGAAAAACACTATGAGTATATATGCTGACGGAAAAATCCTTGACCAGGCAACTGCTGTTGCCGAAGGAGGCGTAAATGATTCTCAGTTTAACTTTACTATAGGTGCATGTCCCGATACAGGAAGAAGTTCAATGGCAGAATTTTCAGAAGTACGATTATACAATAAGGTACTAACGGCAGATGAACTTATATCTCAGAATTCTAAATCACCAAAATATGATCCTCAGAATGAATCAGTTGAAATGTGGATAGATTTTGATACTATTTCATCAGATAATACACAGGAACAGGAAGATACCATGGAAGGTGATATCAATAAGGACGAAAAAGTAAATATCGCTGATGCAGCAATGCTTCATGCGTATCTTATGAATTATCTTGAATTAAATGATGAAGAGTGGACTATTGCAGATATAAACGAAGACGGTAAAGTAAATGTTGTTGATATGATACATATGAATTCACTTATTCAGCATTTTCAGATATCTTCAGGGTCAACGATTCATGGAGATATAAATATGGATATGAAAATAACTGCTACGGATGCTGTCCTCATGAATTTCTATCTTACTAAAAAGTTAAAATTCGGTCTGACAGAACTGTATGCAGCAGATATGAACGATGACGGTATTGTCAATGTAGTTGATTTCATTCTGATAAAAAGTATTATTATTGACGCATAATATAAATTAAAGTATAGTAGTATAAGAATCACGTAAGCCTACGCTCACGTGATTCTTACTTTATATCCCCAAAGGTGCAGGGCGACCGGAAAGCCATACAATAAAACCATTCAAATAATATTCCCGAAGGTGCAGGGCGATCGGAAAGCCCTGCAGAACACTTAAGGCATTTTCAATAAACTTACCCTATAACGACTCAATAACAGACGAATACAAATATATACTGATAATTTCTTGCATATCAGAGTTCACTTGACACATATCACCCCTTATTTGCATAGAATAAAAAAAGGAGATGATATGCCATGAAATCTCTTAAACGTTATGACAGGGAAGCTGCTGTCCGCTATGCACATAAATGGGCTCTTTCTACGAATCCTGCCTATTACAATTATGATAAATTAGGCGGTGACTGTACAAATTTTGCATCTCAGTGCATATATGCCGGAAGCGGAGTGATGAATTACACTCCGACATTCGGATGGTACTATATAGATGCAAACCGTAAAGCTCCAGCGTGGACTGGTGTCCCGTATTTATATAACTTTCTTACACGAAAAAGTGATTCTGTAGGCCCTAAAGCCCGTGAATGTACAATGAGCGAACTTCAGCCGGGAGATATAATACAGCTGCTGTTTGACGGCAGTGAATTTCAACATTGTCCTGTTGTAGTGGATGCGTCAGCACCATTCAGTCCTTCAGATATTCTGGTTGCTGCACACAGCTATAATGCAGATTACAGACCTTTGATCACATATGACTACAGGGAAATCCGCTGTCTGCACATAGAAGGTGTGGTACAGTTTTAAAAAATAATATTTGTATCTGATAATTATGAAAAAATGCTCATAAGAAATGTGTAAATTATGTCTTATGAGCATTTTACTTTATTAACTATTTTAATAATATTATATACGTTGAGTGACTGTCATGAGTTATTTTCCTCATGTCTGTTCTGGGGGAATACAGCAGTTTCTGATTACCAAAAATATATTAATTAACTAATAAATACAGAAACTTAAGAATACTATGTATTATGATTTTTAAATTTTTTAAGGAGAACATATTATGGATATATATATTGTCCGCAGCGGTGATACTATAGATGCTATTGCCAAACGTTACGGAGTGTCAGTACAAAGACTTATTTCTGATAACGATCTTGATCAGTCAGGAAGGATTGTGCCGGGTCAGGCATTGCTGATTCTTATACCAGAGGTGACTTATACTGTACGCCCCGGAGATACGCTGTACTCAATTGCTGTAAATTATGGAACAACAGTAGATGCGCTTATAAGAAATAATCCATGGCTTACATTTGAACCAGTTATTATCCTCGGGAGAATAATAACAATAAAATTTACTCAGAGTCCTGTCCGTTCAGCACGGATCAATGGTTATGCCTATCCGTACATTTCACGGCCGCTTCTAAGACGTGAACTTCCGTTTCTGAGTACACTTTCTGTTTTTGGATATGGCTTCACAGACTCAGGTCAGTTGATTCCCCCTGATGATAAGGAGTTGCTGGCAATAGTCAATAACACACAAGTAACACCGATTCTTGTTTTCTCATCAATAACCGAAAACGGAAATTTCAGTTCCGAGCGTGCAAGCAAATTGTTTAATTCAACACAACTTCAGAATACTGTGTTATATTCTCTTGTTGACGAAATGAAACAAAAAGGCTATAAAGGTTTTGATATAGATTTTGAATTTATACTTCCTGAGGATGCTGAAGCATTTCTAGGGTTTATAAAAAATGCGTCAGAAATAATGCACAAAAACGGTTTCTTCGTAAATGTGGATCTGGCACCAAAAGTATCAGAAGAACAGCGTGGACTTCTTTACGAAGCACATAATTATGCAGCAATTGGTGCAGTCGCAGACACAGTTCTTGTCATGACATACGAATGGGGATATACATACGGTCCTCCTATGGCAGTTGCACCTATAGGACCTGTAACCAAGGTTGTGGATTTTGCATTGAGTCAGATACCAAAAGAAAAGGTAATGATGGGAATCCCTAATTACGGCTATGACTGGACTTTGCCATTTGAGAAGGGAATCACACGTGCTCAATTAATAGGAAATCAGTATGCAGTAACGATTGCTGCCAATAACGGTGTTGCTATAGAATATGATAAGGTATCTCAGGCTCCGTGGTTTAATTATATAAGACAGGGAGCTGAACATGTTGTGTGGTTTGAAGATGTAAGAAGTATCAGAAGTAAGCTTGATCTTCTACTGGAAACAGGAGTGAGGGGACTGGGATACTGGAATCTTATGAAACCGTTTGCTCAGAACTGGGCACTCCTGGGGGCTTTAATCAGTCCTGAGATATTGTGACAGTTATTTATCTCTGTTTTAAGATACAGCGGAAGCTTTTCTAAAATATGATTATCCTGCAATTTAACATTACAGTTCAATGTGCTTTCAAGATAGCTTTCAATCACGTTATCACCTTATTTAACATCGCATATCTGATTTATTTATTATTTTGTAACTGTTCAGGACCTCTTAGTATTCTAAGGCATAACTCGTGTTACCTTTGAATGCATTG